>JBAUIB010000219.1:0-12992 GCA_049680585.1 Phormidesmis sp. | reverse complement strand
CCACTACAATGCATCCTTACATATTTAGGACTACCTACAAGGCTAACATTTGGATAGAACGATGGAGAAGAGTTTGACAATAACAGCGTTAGGGAAATGACTTAGGCAGTATGTTCCAGAGATCCATCATTCAGACAAACAGACAAAGGCGCGCAATATCGGGCGGTCGCTTTGCGGCACTAGGGAATGCGCACCAAGACATTGGAGTATCGCAACTTTAATGAGGTGTATGAGAGAATAGAAGAGTTTTTAGAAGAGGTGTATATGAAGAAAAGAATTTACTCTTCTTTGAGCTATTTGACACCTAGTGAATTTGAAAAAAAGTGGAGGAATGAGCAGTAATCGTCTAAAGGTGATACTGATGTAGGGCATGGATTAAGCTGCTTAAGAAAAGAATCTTAGCTCGTTGCGGGCGGCTTGGGGGGGGCTTTAAGCGACGACCGCTTTCATCGAAACTTCTATTTTCTGCTCGCTGGCCTGGGTGACTTCGGCAGTGATACCAGGACCAAAAAATGTTTCGATCTTTGGCTGCTTTTCCTGCCATTTTTCAAATGTTACGTAGGGCGAGTCAAACTCCAATACCAGCGTGTAAGCTCCCTCTCTTTGCTCTTCGTGTAGTCCTACGAGTACTGGGCGCTGAGTGTCGTTAGGGCTAAGGCCGAGGCGCTCTAGGGTTTCATCTAGATGGGCTTCTTGGCCGTAGCGATAGCGGGTCACGTCTCTGCGCACCTGTGTCTGAGTTTGAGTGGCTTGCTCGCGCAGCGCAATCACCGCTTCGCTGGGAAGCTGGGTGTAGGGTACCGGCTCTAGCTCAGCGGCTCGCAGAGCTAATCCTCCCAGTAAGATCGGCACACCATAGAAAAATCCAACTAGGTTGAGCGTTGCGTTTTCTTGAGCATAAGCGATGAAGCCTACAATGGTGAGAACGCCACCGACAGCGAGAAGAACGGTGCCAAGGGGGATTTTGCGCAGCATGAGGAGGTTCCTTAAAAGGGTCTACTAAAAAAGTGAGGCTAAATAATGGGGGTAGGTAAGTGCATTAGGTAGGGCTTCAGATGCAGTCGGTCCCATATTTGCTTATCCTATAAAGAAATGTAACTCATCTCGGAGTCCCCTTGGATATGGAATTTGCAGCCCTTCAAACCAGAATTGAGCTAATTCGCTCTAAGCGTCAGTCTTTGCTACGCCTTTTGGATCAGCCGGGTATTGGCACGTTACGCATTGATATCAATCAGGCGTTGGAAGAAATTGACGATTTGCTTGAAGAGTTTGATCGGGCTTTCCCTAATCAGGTCGCTTCCTGATAGATATAGAAGCGGATAGTAAAAAGCTGACACTAAAAATGGGTAAAACGTTTACGGCTGAAATCAACCACCAGGGGACGGTCCACAGTATCCAGGTGGCAGAAGACCAAACGGTGCTAGCAGCGGCGCAGGCGGTTGGGTTAGATCTGCCCACTTCCTGCAGCGCGGGGGTCTGTACGACCTGCGCGGCGCTGATTCTAGAAGGTTCTGTCAATCAGGAAGATGGGATGGGGGTGAGCCCGGAGCTTCAGGCCGATGGCTACGCCCTGCTCTGTGTGGCTCTCCCAACCTCAGATCTCAAGATAGAAACTGAAAAAGAAGACGAAGTCTATGCGCGTCAGTTTGGTCAGCAGGGGTAGCGACATCAGATGCAAACCAAGCTGATCGCACTGGAGGTCTCTCTGCTGGCACCGCCGGGTAAGCTGCGAGCGGCAGCAGCAGGTTCAGATCGGCTGCGGGCTGATGCGCTGCGATCGCACATCCAAGCCCAACTGGCACCCCACGGTGATCCTCTGCGCTGGGCCATCACTGCCATCGACAACACCCGACAAACTGCCCACATAGAAGCTGTCGTGACGGTGCTGACATGACGGCAAAAAAGCGCCACACGACGGTACTGATTATCCCCACTGGCATTGGTGCGGCGATTGGTGGCTACGCTGGAGACGCGCTACCGGTAGCCAGAACACTTGCTAGCGTCACTGATCGGCTGATCACGCATCCCAATGTGATGAATGGTGCTCAGCTTTACTGGCCGATAGACAATGCTTATTACGTAGAGGGCTACGGCCTAGATCAGTTTGCGGCAGGAAACTGGGGACTGCGAGCTGTTCATCAAAATCCAATTGGCCTTGTGATCGATCAGGGGGTAGAAGAGGAGCTGCGCTGGCGGCACTTGCAGGCAGCCGATGCGACCCGCGCCACCTTGGGGTTGGATATCAGAGCTCATATCGTCACCGATACGCCTTTGAACGTAGCGCTGAAGACCACTGACTCTGGCGCTTCTTGGGGGACGCTCGAAAATCCTGGCAGCCTGCTGCGAGCCGCGGAGCGATTGATTAATGAGGCTCAGGTAAAGGCGATCGCCATTATTGCCCGTTTCCCAGACGACGAAGACTCACCGGCACTCACCGCCTACCGTCAGGGCAAAGGCGTCGATCCGCTCGCGGGCGCGGAAGCGGTGATTAGCCACCTCGTTGTTCGCACCTTTAAGCTCCCCTGTGCCCATGCCCCGGCGCTGCTTCCGCTCCCCTTAGATCCAACAATTTCTCCTCGCTCAGCCGCTGAGGAAATCGGCTATACCTTTCTCCCCTGCGTGCTAGCCGGTCTGAGCCGCGCCCCGCAGTTTGTGCCCCTAGACGGTGGGGCAGCGAGCGATCTGACGAATGATCCAGCGATTCTCAGGGCTGGCTGTGTCGATGCGGTGATTGCGCCCGCGACGGCGTTTGGCGGCAGTGCGGTGATGAGTTTGGCCCCCCAGCTCAACCAGCGGGCGGCTCAAGTGATCGCCATCGGGGAGAATACGACGACAATGGCGGTGAGTGCGTCAGATTTGGGCATTCGAGTGATCGCCGCTGGCACCTACTTAGAAGCGGTAGGGATAATCGCCGCTTACCGAGCCGGTGTTTCGCCAAGTGCCCTGCGCCCTCAAATTCGCCCTTTATCAGCTTTAGAGCAGCCCTCGGCGTGAGCATCATATGTTTAAAGCTGTAGACTGACGCTATCACCAGCAGATATCTGTAAAAAACGTTAAGGTGAAAAATCAGGAATTCTTCCACTTCCTGAGGTATCTTTTGAATAGCAAGCAGCCATAAAGCTAGCTGTAACACTCGAGGGAAAAAAGACATGGGACTGTTTGATCGCGTTAGCCGGGTGGTGCGCTCTAACCTAAACGCAGCGGTAAGTTCTGCTGAAGATCCTGAGAAGATCCTAGAGCAGGCCATCATTGATATGCAGGAGGACCTGGTGCAGATGCGGCAGGCCGTGGCGCAGGCGATCGCCTCCCAAAAACGTGTGCAGCAACAGGCTGACAAAGCTCAATCGACGGCGGCTCAGTGGCAACAACGGGCTCAGCTAGCGTTACAAAAAGGGCAAGAAGATCTCGCCCGCGAAGCCCTAGTCCGCAAGAAGTCCCAAGCTGAAACGGCCACAGCGCTAAAATCTCAGCTCGATCAGCAAAGTGGCTCTGTTGAGACGCTAAAGCGTCAGCTGATTGCGTTAGAAAGTAAAATTTCTGAGGCGAAGACTAAAAAAGATATGCTCAAAGCGCGGGCTAGTGCAGCTAAGGCTAACGAGCAGCTGCAAAAGAGCGTCGGTACGCTGGGCACGAGCACTGCGATGAGTGCGTTTGAGCGCATGGAAGACAAAGTGCTGCAAATGGAAGCGAGCGGCCAGGCGGCGGCTGAGCTAGCGGGTGCTGATCTCGAAAGTCAGTTTGCCTCTCTCGAAGCAGGGGGTGACGTGGACTATGAGTTGGAAGCGATGAAAGCTCAAATGCTAAGCGGATCGTCTAGTGCACAAGAGGCTCTGCCAGCGGCGGATGAGCCAGCGGCTGTCCCTAAAGATAAAGCGGTCGATGATGAGCTAGAAGCTTTAAAGTCTGAGCTCGATAGCCTGTAGTAGCACAGTATGCAGATTGCTGATCGTCTCGCGCCTTTGCAGACCAATGTTTTTGCCGATATGGATGAGGCTAAGGGGCGGGCGATCGCAGCTGGCACCCCTATCATCGATCTGTCCTTAGGCTCATCTGATTTACCCACACCGCCGCATGTGCTGCAGGCGATCGCCGACGCCCTGCAAGATCCGATAACCCACGGCTATGCGCTGTTCAACAGCACCCAAGATATCCGCATCGCAGCGGCTCAGTGGTATGAGCAAAAGTTTGGCATTGCCATCGATCCAGAAACGGAAGTGCTGCCGCTGATTGGCTCGCAAGAAGGTACGGCTCACTTACCTTTAGCGGTGATGAATCCTGGCGATGTAGCGCTGCTGCTCGATCCGGGCTATCCCTCTCATGTCGGCGGCGTTTACCTAGCAGGCGGCGAGATTCATCCCATGCCGATTTTGGCAGAGAATGATTTTTTACCTGTGCTGGCCGATATTCCAGAGGCAATCGTGGCCCGCTCCACGATGATGGTCTTGAGCTACCCTCATAATCCAACGACGGCGATCGCCCCACTGAGCTTCTTTAAAGACGCCGTCGCCTTTTGCCAACAGTATGGCATCGCGCTAGTGCACGACTTTCCCTATGCCGATCTGTGTTTTGAAGGAGGGCCAGCCCCTTCTGTGATTCAGGCCGATCCGGATAAATCAGTCTCGATAGAGTTTTTCAGCTTTTCTAAGTCCTATAACATGGGTGGGTTTAGAGTCGGCTATGCGATTGGCAACGCGGAGCTAATCAAGGCGCTACGACAGGTAAAAGCCACCGTGGACTTCAATCAATATCGGGGCATATTGCGCGGGGGCATTGCCGCCCTAACCGGCCCACAAGCGTGCGTCACCCAGATGGTAAAGACCTTTGCAGAGCGGCAAGATGCGGCGATCGCAGCGCTGCAATCAATCGGTTGGCAGGTGCCTCAGCCCAAAGCGACAATGTATATTTGGGCGCCTTTGCCTGATGACTTACCACATGGCTGGTCCACCCGCTCTATTGATTTTTGCACAGCGCTCGTAGCTGATACAGGGGTTGCCCTCTCGCCCGGACGCGGCTTTGGCAAATCGGGTGAAGGCTATGTGCGGTTTGCCCTCGTACACCCGCCTGAGATCCTAAAAATCGCGATTCAGAAGATAGGACAGTTTGTTCAACGGACCTCACATGAATCGCTCCGCACTCACCGCTAGGATCCGTCTCACTGTTGTCAGGTTGAAAACAGCACGTTAGCAAGTTACAAGCGGTATCCTCTGTAACTGTTCTTTTATTTATTACAGCACGGCCCGATCAAAGACTGATCGGGCCTTTTTTGATTCCGTATTTTTACGGATAAATCAACTTTTTCCTCCATATAAGGCGCTTATTCCTACGTTCTTCCTCGGTTATATTACTTTCACCATCGTGAGAGGATTTTATCAAGACTATTAATTCAAACCGAAATTGTTGCCTTTGACGGCTAGCCCAGCCAGATTGATCGATCAAGATTGCCTAATAAAAGCCTACGGATGATTTGGCCAACTGATGAAGTGACACAAGATCCTAACTTTTGTACATGGCTAAAAAGCACAGTAAACCTGAAGCCTTTACTTGAAAAAACGATTTCACCCACCTACGTTTTCTCTCAGATATAGCCCCGGACAAACTGTCTAATCGGCTCCCAACTGGACTCCCTCAATGAGCCTTTGAACTGATTCAAAAACGCAGCAGTGGTGTTATTGCCTACCTTGAGGATATCTACCTATGCGATCTCTAAAATCTGTTGGCGCTCACCTCAACGGCGCTGTTAATCACTCGGCAAATGTCTCTGCTCAGCCCGGCGTTGCCGCATCCACTTTAAAGGCACCTCCTGCCACGACACGCAAACCCAACCGACTTTATCGCTTTCAGCCAAACAGTTGTCTCTCTCAGGCAGACACTCATTTTTTATTAAAGAAGCAGGCGAGCTGGCAAGCTCAAAAAAAGGACTATCCGGCTGCGATTCGGCTGCTCGATCATTTGATCGCAAGCGAACCTGATAATGCCGAATACTACAGCAATCGCGGCTTGATGTACTACCATACTCAGCAGTGGAAACGTGCTTTAGCAGACTACAACCAAGCGATTGCTATCGATCCTGAACTCGATAGCGCCTACAACAACCGAGCTAACCTCTACGCAAGTGAGCAAAACTGGACTGAGGCGATCGCTGATTACGATCAGGCAATTGACTTCAACCCGCTCAATATTCGCGCTCGGCTCAATCAAGCGATTACGTTTCGAGAGATGGGCATCTATCCAGAAGCCCTCATCTGCTTAGAGATTGCTATCGTCCTTAACCCGGATGCGGCGCTCTATGCGGAGCGTGGCCGGGTATATCATCTGCAAGGCGACTGGAACTGTGCGATCGCTGACTACAGAACTGCGCTACGTCTAACCCAGCAGTCTCAGCAAAAATCCTTAAGTAATCCCAGCGCGCTCAACCGCCGGATTTCAAACTGGATGAATAGCCTTTGCTGAGAGGCTTCGTGGGCTATCGGCAGCTTCTACTACAGGCCAAATAGCTTAGATACTACAGGCCAAAAGCTCAAAAGCTCAAAAATTATTCAATATCAATTGACTGTGGGCCTTTTGAATTGGCAGCCGTTGAAGTCCCAGAGGGAGCTCCTGCCGCTGGATTAGCGCCCTGTTTGTTCAACCAGCTTTTTACCGGATCTTCGCTCAGGTCTAGGCGAAATAGGCCAGAGAAAAAACCACCGCAAAAGGCGACTGGCTGACGGGCTAGCTCCCGCACGAAAGGGGTCAGCTCATCAACAAACATACTTAATTCTTTCCTCACGAAGATCTCGCCTTTCTAGTGTAGCGGGCAATCGAAGGCTTTTGCTACGGCTTTTGCAAGAGCGCTAACGAAACGCAACTGTCTTCTTGGCGGCGTCACTGTCTTAGAGGCGTCTTAGAGGAATGCACGCCGTCCGTTGGGATAAATGGTCGTCCAGTTAGTCTTAGCTGACGCGAGCTGATCCTCATTAATGGTGGCATCAGTGAGATCCGCGCCGCAGAGGTTGGCGCCTTCTAGCTTGGCGGCTTCTAGGCTGGCCCGATTCAGGTTAGCGCCCCGCAAGTCCGCGCATTCTAAGTTGGCTTCCCCTAAGTATGCGCTAGTGAGTTTGGCATTTTTGAGGATTGCCCGAGTTAAGTTAGCCTGGCTCAAGTTGGTATTTGAAAGGTCTGTGCTAGTTAGGTTGGTTTTTCGCAGCGTTGCTTTTGCAAACCGGGCACCGACCAAGCACTGCCGACTGAGATCTAGCTGGCTAAATAGCTGCTCTGAAAAGTCTCGATGACCTTTTTCATAAGCGTCTTTAAGCGATTGCGCTGTTGGCCGGTGTCGGCTAGTGCCCCTGGAAGTGGCGGCACTGGCCAATCCGCTAGTTGACGCGCTAGCCATTCTGCCAGCCGTTTTGCTGGTGCTTCCCCGCGTTGCGCTGCTAGTCCTTCCCTGCGAGTAAGATGCAGATTTTGTCCGCCGCGCCCGCCGCGCCCGAATGGCCTCAGCCATCCTAGAGGAGGGAGAAACGCGTTCTACTTCGTCAACCTCAGCGATTTGCTGGGGGGATGCAAAGGACATATTGCGAGACAGACTTTCTAAATGAAATCCCATGTCTAAATCTCGTAAGATATCTTCAGCCATTTGGTAACGACTGTGAACCGATATGTCTAGCATCTTGCCAAGCACTTTGCCAAAGTAGTCACTCACAGCAGCATGCGTTTGCCATTGCAGTGCGCCCGTCTGGGGATCATAGGGAAAGTCTTTGGGCGATCGCCCCGTCAGTAAATAGATACAGGTCACGCCGATGGCATAGAGATCGCTGGCATACACCGGGCGCAGCGCCATTTGCTCAGGGGGGGCATAGCCGGGCGTGCCGATAGCATAGGCCGTCAGCGCGGTCTGATCAGACGGATTGATCTTAGGCGGATTGACCTTGTCTTTTACTGCGCCAAAATCGATCATGACAAGGCGTTGGTCTTGATCGCGGCGAATTAGATTAGCGGGCTTAATGTCGCGATGAATGATTTTGTTGCTGTGGATGTACTGCACGACCGGCAGAATTTCTGTCAAAAATTCGCAAGTTTCTGCTTCACTGAAGGGACCGTTGCGCTTAACCTCTTTTTGCAGGGTAGAGCCACTGACATACTCTTGCACCAGGTAAAACTCTTGGGAAGCGTCGAAATAGTCCAGCAGCCGAGGCAGCTGAGGATGGTTGCCAATTTTACCGAGGATAGAGGCTTCTCGTTGAAAGAGATCGCGGGCCATTGCTAGCAGGGTCGGCTCTGTTGCGGTGGGCCGAAGCTGCTTGATGACACAGGGTGGATGGCCGGGTAACGCTTGATCACGGGCTAAAAAGGTGGCTCCAAATCCCCCCTGCCCTAGTGCACCTAATACTCGATAGCGATCGCGTAACCAAAGCTTGCTACCACAGGTCCCACAATGCCGCGCATTCAGTGCGTTTTTGGGATTAGGACAGTCTGTGGCGATGCAATAGGTCATTACAGGTCAAAAGATTGCCAGATTTATCCGCGTATGTCAGCCGTTTAGTGGACGGATAGGACATAGTCGTGGTCTGAGTATTCCCGCATTCCAAAGAGAAGCGTAGTAGGATAAGCCAAGGCTAACTGGCGCTACTTATAAGATGGTTTGGAGCTATTTTCGAGGGGGCTGGGGCCGCTGGTTGTTGTTGGCAAGCGCCTAAGCGTCAATTTTCTAATGCGTGTTTCTGTTAACTGGCTCAAAGAGCTTGTCGAGTTCGATCTCTCTGTCGAAGCGCTGGCAGACGCGCTGACGATGGCTGGCTTTGAGGTAGAAGATATTGAAGATCGTTGGAGATGGGCAGACGGTGTCGTGGTCGGTCGCGTGCTCGCGCGTCAGCCACATCCTGATGCTCAAAAGCTAAGCGTGTGCACCGTCGATATCGGGGCGGCTGAACCCTCTACGATTGTTTGCGGGGCGGCAAATGTCGGTGCAGATATGTGCGTGCCGGTGGCGACAGTCGGCAGCTATTTGCCTAAGGTCGATCTCAAAATCAAGCCTCGTCAGCTCAGAGGCGTGCCCAGTGCAGGGATGATTTGCGCCCTCTCAGAGCTAGGGCTCGCTAGTGACTCAGAAGGCATCTATATATTTGATGAAGCCAGTTTTGAGCGCAGCGAGATTGCCCCTGGCGATGACGTTCGCCCGTTGCTAGGGCTGAATGACTCTGTGCTAGATGTGAGCTCTACTGCGAACAGGGCTGATGCGCTGAGCATGGTCGGGATTGCCCGCGAGATTGCCGCGATTACCGGCAATCCGCTCAAGCTACCTGTGTCGAAGCGGCCAGCCGACCCTGGCAAAGCGCCTAAACATCTCACCATTGCGCTGAGCGATCCCAAAGCTTGTCCTATCTATATTGGCAGCGTCTTAGCCGGAATTAAAATTGCGCCTTCTCCTAGCTGGCTCCAGCAAAGGCTTGCGGCTGCGGGCACTCGCGCGATTAACAACGTCGTAGATATCACAAACTATGTGCTGTTGGAATGGGGTCAACCGCTGCACGCATTTGATCTAGATCGGCTGATGACCGCAGCCGGCAATACGACCGCAGATGATCAGCCTGTCACCGTTGGTGTCCGCTTTGCCCAGCCAGACGAAACGTTGGTCACGCTTGATGATCAAACGCGCAAGCTGGCAGAACAGACCTTATTGATTACCGCTAACGATGTGCCAGTGGCCTTAGCGGGCGTGATGGGTGGCGCGCAAAGCGAGGTTCATAGCGCCACTGAGAGCGTATTTTTGGAGGCGGCCTATTTTGATTCGGCGGCGATTCGCAAGTCGGCGCGATCGCAAGGACTGCGGACAGAGGCATCGGCCCGCTATGAACGTGGGGTAAACCCGGCTGAGCTAAAACTGGCGAGCGATCGCGCCCTACAGCTCCTGCAAGAAATCGCTGGGGCTACGCTCACCGGCCAAGCTGAAGACCGCACAGAGATCGGCAAAATTACCCCCACTCGCGAAGTCTCCCTGCGCCTGCGCCGGATTCACCAAATTTTAGGCAAAGTCGTCGCAGGAGAGAAGACGAAAGATCTTGACCAAGCCACCGTGGAAGCTCTGCTAGATAGGCTCGGATGCAAGGCAGTGCCGACGAGCAAGCAGGAAACCGATAGCTGGACAGTAGAAGTGCCGCCCTATCGCTATCGTGACCTAGAGCGGGAAATCGATCTAATCGAAGAGATTGCTCGGCTCTACGGCTACGACCACTTCGATAACACGTTGCCTAGCCAAACCTCACGGGGATACCTTTCGCAAGCGGCAGCGCTCTCTAGAAAGCTGCGGGCTGCTTTTCGGGGGGCGGGCCTGACGGAAACGCTGCATTATTCGCTCACCAGCCCCAATTCTGATCGGCAAGTGGTACTAGCAAACCCGCTTTTTACCGAATACTCAGCGCTACGCATCGATCTGATCGATGGATTAATTGACGCGTTTCAGCTCAACATCAATCAGGGCAACGGACCGCTAAATGCCTTTGAAATTGGCAATGTTTTCAATAAGCCGGACGATAATCCTGAGGGCGATCCGATCGAGTCTATTAAAGTGGCGGGCATCGTCGGCGGCGATGCCCGGCGCGGGCGCTGGGTGACAAGCAATCAGGACATGCCGATGACCTGGTATGAAGCTAAAGGCATTTTGCAATGTGTGTTTGATAATTTGGGCCTGGATGTTGACTACCGGCCTGATGACAGTGATGAGCGCCTGCATCCAGGACGCAGTGCCTCTTTGTGGGTGCGGGGCCGGACGCAGCTAGGTAAGTTTGGTCAACTGCATCCTGAGCTGCGCCGAGATCAGGATTTGCCGGAAGCGGTGTACGTATTTGAACTGGACTGGTCTGTGCTAACGATGTGTCTAACCGGCAAAGGGGGCAAAGCCGTGACGTTCGCGGCCTATTCTACCTATCCCGCTTCAGATCGCGATCTGGCTTTCTTTGCGCCGGTAGACGTTTCTGTTGCAGATTTGCAGCGGGCGATTGCTAAAGCGGGCGGTAAACTGCTAGATTCGGTGGTGCTATTTGACGAGTATCGAGGAGAGAGCGTACCGACTGGGCAGCGGTCTTTGGCGTTTAGACTGGTGTATCGTTCGAGCGATCGCACACTCACCGATAAAGACATTGAACCGGTTCACCAAAAAGTTCGCAAAAGCCTAGAGAAAACCTACAAGGTCAGCCTGCGAAGCTAGCAAATTAGATTAGACAGCAGCGATGACCTAAAACGGGACATCTGGGCCAGGATCGGAAGAGGTTTGCCCGGAAGATGCCTGATTAGGAGATGCTTGCTCAGAAGACGGAAAAGAATCCTCTAAGTCATCATCTAAGTCATCATCTAAGTTCACAATTTGCCCGTTGAAAAACTGAGCAAATCGCTTGATATTGTCTTGATCTTGGTTAACTTGCCACTGGCCGAGAGAGGATGACTGAGAGGCTGAAGGGGCAGAAGGCAAACCCGAGGGCAAGGCAGAAGATGGCGCACCAGTCGCCGTATCTGCTTTAGTGTCGGGTGGCTGTTTTGGGGTAGGGCTACTGACTTTTTGGCTGTTTGCGGCGTGGCCG
Source organism: Phormidesmis sp. (assembly GCA_049680585.1). Taxonomy (GTDB): domain Bacteria; phylum Cyanobacteriota; class Cyanobacteriia; order Phormidesmidales; family Phormidesmidaceae; genus Phormidesmis. The sequence continues at coordinate 1,437 of JBAUIB010000219.1, read as the reverse complement.
TTCGTGGCAGAGTCGCCTGTAGGAGGGTCACTTGGGCGGTGAAAAGGGGCAGGGGGCGGTGTCTTTTGCGTAGGTAGGGGAGCGGCAGGCGTGGAGGCAGCAGTCGTCTCTGCGGCGGCTTTGGCTGAGGCCACTTCTAGAGAGACTTTGATCGGACGCTGGAAGACAGCTTCAAAGGCGGCTTCTAAATTAGGAATTCGGGCTTGAGCCATCTTTTGCAAAGAGGCTGATCGGAAGCCAACTTTTGCACCGACACCATCAAACGCCAACAGTGTCCCCTGCTGATTCATCAGCATTTGCGTGCCTCTAGGGGCTAACGCAGCCAGAATCTTTTGCCAGAGATCGTTCAAGCTTCCAAACGCGACTTCAGTGGCCGGTTCAGTCGCCGGCTCAGTCACTGGTTCAGTGGCCGGTTCAGTCACTGGTTCAAGCGCCGGGTCAATGGCCGGTTCAGGCGCTGGCTGAGTGGTAGGAGAAACCGATAGCGCCGCAGCTTCTGAAGCTGGCGAGGGCTTGCTCACGCTAGTAGGCGAGGGCTGTAGCGGGCGATTGGCAACGGACAAAACGGCCTGGGCTGATACCTTGCCAAAATGGCGATCGCCTGTCGCTAAGCTAGCAGCGGCCCCCAACGCGCTGGGCAACAGGCTAGTGAGGGTAATTTCGAGCCAAAGCCTGGGCTGGGTAGTGTTCTTGACCTGCACTTCTGCTGACTGGAGCTTTTGCTGACTGGCCAGCAGCTGAGCCGTTGAAAGTCTTTTGACAAAATCTGTCATTTCTGCCCAGCTGGGCGGGGTGATCGCAACCAAATCGGCTCGTGTAGGCGCACTCTTGGCGATCAGTAAGTCGCGATAAAACCCGACTAAACTCTGTAGGATAATCAGCGGCTCACGGCCTTTATCCATCAAGTGGCGGGTTCGCTCTAGCAGGGCAGTACTGTCATCAGCGGCGATCGCCCGCACCAAATTCAACAAATCGCGCTCTGGCACAGCCCCTACCAAGTCCCAAACCGTCTCAACGGTGATTTCATCGGCCTGCAAGCTGAGCTGATCGAGCAGGCTTTCTGCATCTCGCAGTCCGCCCTGAGAAATTTGAGCGACGAGCTGAACGGCAGGTGGCGTGATCTCGATAGCTTCCTCAGTTGCAATGTGACTCAGATGCCGGATCGCCGCGGGCAGCGGAATCCGCCGGAAATCAAACCGCTGACAGCGAGAAATAATGGTGGGCAGCACCCGCTGTGGGTCTGTCGTTGCCAGTACAAAAACAACGCGATCAGGCGGCTCTTCTAGCGTTTTTAGCAAGGCATTGAAAGCTGCCGTGCTGAGCATATGGACTTCGTCGAGCACGTATAGTTTGTAGCGGCACTGCACGGGCGCAAACTGAGCCCGTTCGATCAGCTCGCGAATATTATCGACCCCCGTATTACTCGCCGCATCAATT
>JBAUIB010000218.1:0-3791 GCA_049680585.1 Phormidesmis sp. | reverse complement strand
TGTTTCTACTGCTACACCGACACCTACCGCATCGTCCGCGCCCGCCGCTCGTTCCCTGTTCGCTACGCCATGAGCATCATGTTGTTCTCTAACTACCCATACAGATATAGGCCACTGCTTATCGCCTGTTTCTATGCAGGGATTATTCTGTTCGTGACTGCCTCTGCTGCCATGGCTCAAGATGCGTCTGGTAGTGCCACCTCTATCTTGGAAAACGCAGTTGAGGTTTCAAGAAAAAGCGAAGAGGGACTGAACGAGCTATGGGAAATGACCTTCACCGGCAGCTTTTCTCCCGGTTACCTGGCGGTCGTGGACTTTGCAAAGAAGGTGATGGTCATTCCGTTTTTCTGGTTATTCGTCCCGATAACTCGCGCCTTTGTATTCAGCCGCTACGAGGAGATTTTCAAACATATTGCTTGGCTGGTACTGGTAACCATGCTGACGGTCAACAACTATGGGCTGATGACAAAGCTCAGCTATGGCTCAAGAGGGTTCATCAACACGGCAACGGTGGATATCCTATCTTATCAGCTAGGCCCAGTCACCATGCAGGATGCGCTAACTGACGTGTTGCTAACCGAGCAGGCCAAAGACAACATTCGATTCAAGTTTGCTGAGTGTGAGGCAAAGGAAGGACAAGAACAGCTCGACTGCTTTAATGAAGGCGCAAGAGCCGCACAGAGAGAAATAGAAGCAGCTGAAGATGCTAAGCGTTTCCCCGGCATACAGCGTTTGCAGGAGCGACTGCGCCAGATCATGGAAGCAACTGAGAAAGCCTCTACTGATCCCAATACTGCCATATCAGATTCGCTGATTAGCTTCTACTTTCAGAGTGCCGGTCAAGCACTGACTCAGCAGCTGATGAAGGCGTTTCAAAGCGCCATGATGACGATTATTGATGTGGGCTTCTACCTGACGGCTCTGCTGGGGCCGGTTGCTGTCGCGGCTTCTCTAGCACCACTTCAACCCAGAGTTCTTTTCATTTGGGGGGCTGGATTCATCGCTTTTGCCCTGATGAAGATGAGCTACAACATTTTGATCGGGGCGATCGCCACTGTCGCGCTGACGATTGATGCTACTGACTTTGGCAGCACGGGACTGCTGATTGCAATGGGTGTCGTGTCACCGCTGCTGGCAATGGCAATGGGCGGTTGGGGCGGTGCTCGGCTAGTTCATGCAATGGCAGGGGGCGCAAGCGCGGCAGTCGCAATGGTACCGGTTCCTATGCCTAGACCCAAATAGATGGATTTTGCTACAGCAACAAAATGCTTACCGAAAGCGAATTAGAAAGCTTACGAGAGTGGAAAAGATGATTGCAAAAGTCAGACCTAAAAAACTCAACAGGCTGTTACCTGATACAACAGCAGCAAGACCTGACGGCAGCCTGATCACGACTGCGCTGATAGTAAGTAATGCGCTCACGCTACTGATGATGTTTTGGCTAGCGGCCAGCGTCTCTAGACTTACCAACAGGCATGAGCCAACGCTGGTGCAGCAGGTCGGCGGTCAGGCGTTTGTTGCCAAGCCAGTTGACTACAACTATCGCGACCCGCAGGTGCTACAGAATGTCGCTCGCGAATGGGCACTGCTGAACTTCTCTTTCGGCACCCTGCCTCAGATCAATCACCAGACAGAGGAAGTGTCTTACGAAGGTACTAGCCTACCTGAACAGAGCGTCACCGCTAGCTATCTATTCACAGACCGTACCCGAGACGCTTACCTCAAAGGCTTTGCTGACAATATCTACACCGAATCAGCGCGGCGTAGTGGGCTTAGTTCGCTCTACATGCCCTATCGCATCTCCGCGCCGGAACAGCTTGAACCAGGCCGCTGGGCAGTCGATGTGATTGGCTCTCGGCTGATCACGACGCCTGAAAATCCATCAGGTGAGCTGATTCCCACTAACGTCCGCCTGGAGCTAGTGGCTGCTGAGGTGCCGCTACTGGCGTTAGAAGAAGACCCCACTGACGCCGCTAAAACTACCTATCGTCTGCTCGAATCAGGGGTGCGAATCGACAAAATTACCGCTCTTAAGGAAGGCTAAACCATGCAAGATAACGGTACGCATAACAGTTTTCAGGAACAGCAGAATGAGGCTGGTAGCACCCACGATAACGTTGTTACTTTTCCCAGCAGCAGCGACACTCAATTGCGTGACATCTCTACTCTGCTTCAGGACGCACCGGTCATTCAGCAGCAACAATCTGCTAGCAAGACAGGCAGCGAGATTGCTACTGCTGAAGACTTTGCTCAAGTAGAAGAGAGCCGACCGTTTGCTCGCAAGATTGGTCCCAAAGCCTTACTTGGCATGGGCCTCTCGTTGTTGGTCATATTACCGCTAGCCAGTGTCTTTGTGGGCGGTGGAAACAGCGGTTCAAAGCCTGAGCAGGCGGCTGAAGTCAGTGAAGCTAGCGGTGAGGAAGGCGGCGTTTACGTCAGTGCGGAAGAGTACGCGATGCAACAGGCTGAACTAGAGCAGTTGCGCAGCCAACAGGCATTCATCGACCAGCAGGTTGACGCCGAAGCTATTGATGCTGCTGGTCGTCAGCGTCAGCAGCGGAGTAAGGCCAATGCTCAGCCAGCGCAGTCAGGTGAAAGAACGGCATCTAGAGCGACGACATCAACGTCGCCTAGACCGGCTCAAGCTACAGCAGCGCGACCCGGCACAGTTGCCGTCAGACCAGCCCCTGCGCCGCCTAGATCAACGGCTGCTGTCTCATCTCGACTAGCACCGGTTACTACCGCCGTAAGATCTCCTGCTCCAGCCACTCAGCGGCCCAGTACTCAGCCATCTGCCCGTGAACCTGAGCCGGTAGATCCTTTTGAGCGCAGAGCGCAGTTACAGGCGCTTGGCAGTTACGGCGCACCTCCGCCGATGACCAAGGCTGTCGCAGAACCGGTCATCTACGCTCAAGCGTCTAATCCGTTTGAGACGCAATATATTCAGGCGATCGCATTAAAACCTCAAGCACAGCCAGCGATCGCTACCTCATCAAAAGAGACTACACCGATTGAGGAAGCTCCTTTAACGGCAGAGGAATTGCAATACCAGCAGGATGCCGCTGTCGTGCTGTCACAGCCTGACGCTGAAGACAGCGTCGCTGCCGTACCGGAACCCGATGAATCCGAAGCGGTTGAAGAAGCCTCACCTGTGACCGCTGCGCCAATGGCCATTATGCCAGGAACTAGTACAGAAGCTGAACTCACTCATGGCTTTAGCTGGCAAGCGGGAGCGCCGCTGCCAGAGGTGATTCTCTCTACCACTGAAGACATCATGGCCGGTGAACAGGTGGCAATTCCTGCGGGGTCTCAGTTTCTAGGACAGGCCCAAATTGATCCGGATTCTGGGATGGTTGCTATTCAAATTGTAGGGATGTTCGGTGAAGCCAGTATCCAGATCCCTCGCGCTAGCGTCATCGTGCAGGCTGAGGATGGCTCTGTGCTGATGGCCAGCGCTAGCGGCGGTGCTTCACGAACTGTTGGCCCGAACGTGGGCGGCTTCTTGATGGAGTCGCTGGGTAACGGCCTCGGCAATGTGATTGGCAGCGACGACAACATTGTTATTGACGTGGCTGGCGGTGTAGCTGAAACGATCATCGACAATCAGGTTGATCGCTCTGAGTCGGCTGCAGCTGCTAGCGCCTCGCGGGCCTCTGCTCGACCCATCGTTTGGACACTGAATGCTGGCCCGGTCAGGCTGACATTCAACAACTATATTCCGCTGGCCAACGCCCGACTGTAACGCAGGAGAGTTGTTATGAAACTAGAACAGATAGGAATTGCCGCTTTAA
>JBAUIB010000217.1:0-5929 GCA_049680585.1 Phormidesmis sp. | reverse complement strand
CTGCAGGGCTTCCTAGATCAACATGCAGATAAATATGTGCGCATCTTTAGCGTTAATACTCAGATGAAGACTCGCGGCGCGTCTACGACCGTTCAAAAGCCAGGAAAGAAGAGCAGCCCCGGCCAAGACCCAGAGAGTACCCGTCAGGGTCGATCAGGGAATAGGGTTGATCCGATTAATGCCAATCCGCCTCACTACGATGATCCGGCGTTTCGGGGCCAGCCGAGTAGCTACAATAGCAACAGCTACAGCGATTACAACAGCGGCGGCATGGAATCCAAGGTGATGGACCAAGTGACGCAGCTTGTAAACCAAGGTCATAAAATTTCGATTGAGTATGCCGACAAGCGGCGCTATCGCAGCGGCATTTGGAAAACGGGCGCGGCGATTAGCGCTCGTCGTCCGGCCGAGGCCATCTCTGCGCTGGGTAAGCAACTGGCTCAGCATAAGGATAACTACGTGAAGCTCGTTGGGGTTGATCCGCAGGCGAACCGTCGCGTATTAGAAACAACGATTCAAAGGCCCGGTCAAGGCGTTTCTGGAACAGGCCCCGACCCAATTAACGCCAATCCGCCTCACTATGACGATCCGGCCTATCGCGGCCAGCCGAGTAGCTATAACAGCAGTAGCTATAGCAGTAGTCGAAACAGCGGCGGTCGAAATAGTGGCAGTAGCGGCGGCAGTGGTGCTAACAACGGCGGCATGGAATCTAAGGTGATGGATCAAGTGACGCAGCTGGTGAACCAGGGCCACAAAATTTCGCTTGAGTATGCCGATAAACGTCGCTACCGCAGCGGCATTTGGAAAACGGGTGAGGCAATTGATGCGCGACGCCCAGCCGAGGCGATCTCAGCATTGGGTAAGCAGCTCGCTCAACACCAGGGTGAATATGTGCGTTTGATCGGGGTCGATCCGCAGGCGAAGCGTCGCGTTGTGGAGACGACCATCCAGCGTCCATAGGCAATCCTGCGTCGTGACAGACCTCTTTGTATGCAACCTCCTTCAACCGACGTGACCCAAAGGGATCCCACTGCTGTCAGTCTGACTCACTACTGCGTGATGGGTGATGTCACGATAGATGATTCAGCGGCGATCGCCTCTGGTGTCGTTTTGCAGGCTGCTAGCGGCAGTCGCATCACAGTGGGAAAAGGCGTCTGCCTGTCGGCGGGAGTGTGCATACATTCACGGGGAGGCGTCTTGACCATTGCCGCTGGTGTGAGTTTAGGGGCCAATGTGTTAGTCGTCGGCAGTGGCAGCGTGGGGGAAAATGCCTGTGTGAGTCCGGGTACTACGCTGATCAATCCAATGCTGGCGGCTGATATGATTGTGCCGCCTAATAGCCTGATTGACGGGCGAGCTTCCAAAGCCCCGGCTGATACCGCCGCCCCGGCGACCTCATTTGTGAGCCCACCGCTGGTCAACCAATCTAGCTATCAGCCCACTAACCAATCTAGCTATCAGTCCGCCCACTCATCTAGCTACCCGCCCACTCATCAACCGAGTTATCAACCCGGCTATCAGGAGAGCAACGGTGCCTCGAGTAATGGCGTACAATCAGACTATAGCTATCCCGGAAACAGCCCTGCTCAAAACGGGACAAATCACAGCTCGCCAGCGCTGAGTGTCCGTTCGTCTTACGATAGAGTGTATGGCCGTGAGCAAGTTTCCCAGCTAATTTCGACTCTATTTCCTCATCGGCAGCCCTTAGAATGATCGTGCGTCTGCTTGATGATACGACCTTGAGGAATTCGGCCTTGAGTAGGGAGCTGGCCTTGTACACGAACTATAGTGACGTACAGCCTGTCAGAGTTGAGCGTTTTTAGAGGCTTGTTATGCGCTCAGATGCTACGCCTATTCGTAAACCCACGCCGCTTCGTAAGCCCACCGTTACGGCCCGCAACTGGCTGTATGACACTGCGCTGGGCATGGTTTCGACAACGAGCTTTCCGGCTATTATTGGCACGGCTGATGCCATGATGAAATCTGCCAACGTGTTTTTAGTTGGCTACGAAAAAACCGGCGGTGGTCACTGTACGGCGATTGTCAGAGGTGGCGTAGCCGATGTTCGCATGGCCGTTCATGCAGGCGAGGAAACCGCTAAGCAGTTTGGCCAGTTTGTCTCGGCCTCTATGATCCCGCGACCAACGGCAAACTTAGAAGCGGTATTGCCGATCAACACTAGGCTCGAAGCCCTCGAAGGGGTCGGCCAGTCTATGGGGGGAAGTGCGATTGGCCTGCTAGAGACTCGAGGGTTTCCAGCCATGGTAGGGGCTGCCGATGCGATGACAAAATCGGCTGAAATTACCCTGCTTTCCCACGAGACTATTGGCGAAGGACTGTGCACAATCATTATTCAAGGCTCGCTTTCTAATGTCGTGATCGCGGTAGAAGCGGGCATGAATGAGGCTGAGCGGATTGGTGAGCTCAATTCAGTAATGGTGATTCCTCGGCCTTTGGGTGAGCTAGAACGTAGCTTACCGAAGACGCAGACCGTGGAGGAAAAACAGCCGGTGAGGCTGCCGCTGAAGCTCGAGGAGCGCGTAGAAGCGCAGCCAGAAAGAGAGAAGGAGCTCATTCCTGCTAAGGCTCCCGAATTCGAGCCGAGTGAGAAAAAGCGTTTGGCAGTGCCGATTAAAGAGCTAGAAACCGAAGAGCTGTAAAGGATTGCTATAGTGCCTGCTCAGGTAATGCCTCCTCGACTACAGCGCTTGAGTGAGTGGCTGAACAAATTTTTCGACGCGCGCAGATACTTGCTGTATTAGGTCCGGTGCACCTGTGGGGAACCACTCAATACGAGGTTCTTTTGCAAACCAGGTGCGCTGACGCTTGGCAAATTGACAGGTGTGCTGCACGATCTGTCCGATGGCTGATTCTAAAGACATAGCGCCGGTCAGATGCTGCTGCATTTCTGCATAGCCCAAGGTTTTCAGTAAGGGTAGATCAGGGCCGTATTTTTCAATTAATCTAGTAACCTCATCCACAAATCCGGTTTCTATCATTTGATGGGTGCGTTGAGTGATCCGCGATCGCAATACTTCCCCCTCACAGGCAAGCCCTATATATAGGATCGGATAGTCCGGCGGATCTTCGCCCTGCTGAGCCGAAATCGCTCGTCCACTGACATAAAACACCTCTAACGCACGTAGCGTCCTCACCTGATCATGCGGATGAATGCGCGCCGCCGCTTCGGGGTCTAGCTGCTGCAAGAGTGCGCAACAGTGAGCCTGACCTAAAGTGGTTAACTGCGATCGCAATTCAGCATGAGGCGGCACCCGAGGGATTTTGAGCCCCTTGGTGATCGCATTGACGTAGAGTCCAGTGCCCCCCACTAATAGCGGTATTTGCTGCCCCTTTTGATGCATCTGCGCAACTACCGCCTGGGCCTGCTGCTGATACTCAGCGAGTGTCAGCGGCTCAGTCGGCTCGCAGCTATTGATAAAGTAATGCGTTGCCTGCTGCTGATCGGTGATTGAGGGCTTGGCCGTGCCAATGTCAAACTCCCGATACAGCTGGCGAGAGTCGGCGCTGATAATAGCCATTGGCCATTGGCGAGTCAGAGCCATTGCCAATCCTGACTTACCCGAAGCTGTCGGCCCGACAATAATCACCAGAGATGGTTTAAGATAGTACAAAAGAACTGATGGAGTGAGCTGCTTGAGAGGCTTGGCCAAGACAGCTAGCTTACCTATATAAGGATGTGTAGATAAAGGCCAATATCAGGATCTTCAAAAACGGTAAAGCCGATTACCGTTCGAGGTCACTTCTTAGATAGTCTCTACAGAGTAAAATGCAGAATCAAAAAAAGGGGCTATGATCCTGCATGAAGAAATGCGCTGAGAGACCTCTAAAATCGCTTTCAGCACCTTTGTGCTAGAATCCATAGGTGGATTTATCATTTCATCCTTTCAAAACGGCTTTTGAGTGCCTCAAGCAGCGCTTTCATAAAATGCTTTAAGCGGGCAGCCTCTATCAGTTAATCTCAATCATTCCAACCGGTTAATTCCGGCGACCCAAATCAGGACCCAAGCAGCGCGGCGATCGCCGCCCTTAGGAGAACAGATCCAGGAGAACATGTATGGCAAATAGCTACGGTGCTCAGCAGATTCAAGTACTAGAAGGACTTGAGCCTGTTCGTAAGCGTCCGGGGATGTACATCGGGAGCACAGGGCCAAGAGGGCTTCACCACCTCGTGTACGAAGTTGTCGATAATGCCGTCGATGAGGCATTGGCAGGGCACTGTAGTCATATTACCGCCGCGCTCAATGCCGATGGTTCAGTCACCGTGACCGATGACGGTCGCGGCATTCCCACAGATATTCACCCGACAACCGGAAAATCAGCGCTAGAGACCGTACTTACCGTCCTCCATGCCGGGGGTAAATTTGGCGGTGACAGTGGCTACAAAGTATCTGGTGGCCTACACGGTGTGGGCGTTTCGGTAGTAAACGCGCTTTCTGAATGGGTGGAAGTCACCGTATGGCGTGAGGGTAAAGTTCACACCCAGCGCTTTGAGCAGGGCAATCCCATTGGTAGCCTGAAAACGGAAAAAGGCACCAGCAAAACGGGTACAGAGGTCAGCTTTAAGCCCGATTCGACAATCTTTACGCATACCGTCGAGTTTGACTATGACACCCTAGCAAGCCGCCTGCGAGAGCTCGCTTACTTAAATGCAGGGGTCGATATTACCTTTACTGACTATCGCCTAGATCTTATTAAAGCGAAGCAGCCTCGCATCTCTCAATATTTCTACGAAGGCGGTATTAAAGAATATGTCGAGTATATTAACAACGACAAAGAGCCGCTGCATCCCGATGTGATCTACGTCAATTCAGAGAAGAATGGCGTTCAGGTAGAAGCGGCCTTGCAGTGGTGTAGCGACGCATTCTCTGATAACTTACTCGGCTTTGCCAACAATATTCGCACCGTTGATGGCGGCACCCATCTTGAGGGCCTCAAGGCCGTTCTTACTCGTACGCTCAACGTGTTCGCTCGCAAACGCAAAAAGCGTAAAGACGGCGAGTCGAACATGGCGGGAGAAAATATCCGCGAAGGGCTGACGGCGGTGGTCTCGGTGAAAGTGCCTGATCCTGAGTTTGAAGGCCAGACTAAAACCAAACTGGGCAATACAGAGGTGCGTGGCATTGTTGACTCTTTGGTCGGCGAAGCGCTCAGTGAGTACCTAGACTTTAATCCGGGTGTGGCGGATGCCATCCTAGAAAAAGCCATCCAAGCATTTAACGCCGCAGAAGCTGCGAAGAAAGCGCGGGATCTGGTGCGTCGCAAGTCAGTACTCGAATCGTCTACGCTGCCTGGCAAGCTGTCAGACTGTAGTACGCGCGATCCGAGCGAGTCAGAAATCTTTATCGTTGAGGGTGATTCTGCGGGAGGCAGTGCGAAACAGGGACGCGATCGCCGCTTTCAGGCGATTTTGCCGCTACGGGGCAAAATCCTTAACATCGAAAAAACCGACGATGCCAAGATCTACAAAAACAACGAGGTGCAGTCGTTGATTACGGCTTTGGGGCTAGGGATCAAAGGCGAAGAATTCAACCCCGAAAGCCTGCGCTACCATCGCATTTGCCTAATGACTGATGCGGACGTAGACGGCTCGCATATTCGCACGCTGCTGCTGACCTTCTTTTACCGCTATCAGCGCGACTTGGTGGATCAAGGCTACATCTACATTGCCTGCCCGCCGCTCTATAAACTAGAGCGCGGTAAAACCCACACCTATTGCTACACAGAGCGCGAGCTACAAGAAGGAATTGAGGCCCTGCCTGCGAATGCAAAGTACAACGTACAGCGCTTTAAGGGCCTCGGCGAAATGATGCCGCAGCAGCTTTGGGATACCACCATGAACCCAGAGACTAGAACCCTGAAGCGAGTAGAGATTGAGGATGCGGCTGAGGCAGATCGGATCTTTACGGTG
>JBAUIB010000216.1:0-30837 GCA_049680585.1 Phormidesmis sp. | reverse complement strand
TGTGGGAGGTATAGGATGAAGAATCTGAGTCAGCGAAAGCCTTGAGCGTTCTCGATTACCGATAGGACAGGCGCCTCTATGGCAGGCTGTTCAGCGAAAGATTACAAGCGCTAGCGTTAATAACTATGTTAGTCAACAATTTAGAGAATATTGAGATTTAACGCCGTTTCGTCTCTTGTCAATTTTTTTGTTATGGATTGAGTCAACTATAGGGGAACTTGCTAAAAAAGCCAAACTCTGTGGTCGCAACGCTTTTCCTCAATTTTACGAGCCTGATTTATACGGCTGATTTTTGATCTAGCTTCTAATTCTGAACGCTTTGACCTGATTTTTGAGACTGACTTTTGAGATTAGGGGCTGGGGTTGCCAGTGGCTTGCAAAATCTCGATTACGGGGTGCGCTGGGTCGTGAAGATCGATGAACGCCACTTTCTGAGGGTTGACTTTGTCGTCGAGCGATCGCAGCTGGTCAAGCGCAGTCAACTGTTTTTCAAACTGCTGACCATAAGGCCCCAAGTGAACAGCCCCTAGCTCACTTTGCAAGATCATATTGCTGGGCCGCCTCCAGTCAATCACTGTAATTTTCACAGGGCTCTGATGGATGGCCTCATAGATACTCTGCCAAGAGTCTTCGTAGCCTGCTCGCATGCCTTTGACGGTCAACGGCGGCAGACTGGCAGATGCGCCGACTGCCTGGAGGCTATTGCGAGGCATCCAGTATCCTTGCGCATCAATCAGACCGGGTTCTTTAAAGGGAACGGGGTTGCTCGCAATGGCCTGAACCGGGTGGGCCGTATCGGGAAGAGCCACAGCCACGGGCACTCGCTCGTGAATACGAATATGCAGCCCAGGCGGCACGAGGCGACGACTCACCAACGCACTTTCGATCAAGTCACTGGCTTCCAAGCTGATGGCAAGGTTGCCGGGTTTTACCTGCAGTAAAGACTGTGGGTAGGGCAGCGGAATTAGCGCCTGCACGTTTTGCTCAGAGAGCAGTCGATTGCCGCTCACCTCCAGCTGCTCACCGCTGCGAATGAGCCAAATAGGAGAGGTCGCGATCCACACCGTACCCACAGCGAAGCCGGTCATCGCGAGCGATCGCCAAGCCATTTTATAAAACTTGAACCGCCGCTTAGCCCGCAAATGTTGCCGGCGGTTAGACAAGTCTTGGGAGGACGGTGGCTTGAGTGTAGGAGGCATATGGAATCCTCAGAATCTGAATTAATCCCCAGCGTAGAAAAGTGTAAAGCACGAGTGTAGAAATGCGCGATCGCTTGTATAAACTACAACACGAATGTAGAAAATCAGGACTTAATCAGGCGCTTAGCAGGCTACCCAGTTTCTGGCAAAAGCGATCACTCAACATTGTTTTGGCAAATAAATCTTGGCAAATAAATCCTGGAAAAAAGCGTTTAATGCCGATTATCCAAGCTTTAAAGCTTCCACTCCCGGCGCAGAAAATCCGACCACTGAACCGCCATTTCTCCATCAGTAAATGGAATACTTAGCTGACGACCATCTTTAAGCAGAAAGCCCAGAGAAAACCGACCTTTACGGGGCAAGTCAGCCAAGTCTGCCGGTTTATCATCCACTTCCACAACTAGCTGATCGACCTCTTGAAGATTGAGCGTATCTGCACTGATCACGCCTTGGCGAGTCGGCAGCCCCCAAGTGAGCACATCCCCTTGCTGTCCCAGTGCTGCATAAATATCGTACTTGGCGCGTTCAAACTGCGCAGCCCACACCTTATAGGCTTCGAGCTTGCGATATTCATTCCAGCCAGCCCATGCTAAGCCGATAAACACCGCTAGCAGCGGTAGCCACAACAAGCCATGAACCATTGCTCAAACCCTCATAAAATGTTAAGTGTTGCGAGTTAGTGTTAACTCTTGCAACGAATACAGCTGACCCTGACACTGAGCTCTCCATCTTCATGAAAGACTAAGGGACATGTAGACACCTGCGAAGGTCTAGTCTTTGGGGTCTACCCGTCATTTAATACTTTTCTTGGAGAGGGTATCAATGTTGCCTTTATTAGCTGCTGCCGGAACCGTTCCCAACACCGTAGAGTGGGGGCCTAGTGTCGCAATCGTCATGATCGTTTGTAATGTCATTGCGTTTTTCATTGGCAAGCAAGTTATTCAAATTCCCGATGCTGATCCGGCTTCTGGTACGTTTTTAGGACTTGGACTCCCTGCCTTACTGGGCGTTACTAGCCTAGGTCATGCAATCGGTGCAGGCGCTATTTTGGGCCTAGCTAATATCGGCGTTCTCTAAACCGAATCTAACAGCCTCAATCTATCGGCCTGAATCTAATAGCTTTGAATTTATGGTTTGAGCGATCGCCCCCATCCTCAACCCCCATGAAATCAAGCTGTAGATTCAGGCTTTTGCTGTTTCGGTGCGGATAGTTTGGCACGGATGCTTTTAGCGCAGATACTTCAGCTATCGAGCACTGCCTGCAAGCGCTTACGAAACTCGCCCTTTGGATGACCGCCCTTAACCTCGCCGATCACCGTGAACTCCCCCTCAGGATCGTCGCAAATAAGATACGTTGGCCAGCCCATATCGGCTTTGTCGGGATACTGGCTCAGTAAGACCTTACGATATTTACGATAGGTCGCTGTATCCTGCATTTTGATATCGACAAACTCCAGCGCTAGCTCCTTGGCTACTTTCTCGTCGTAAAAAGACATTTTGTGGCAAATACCGCACTCTTCAGACGAAAACTTTAGAACAGCTCGAGGCATGACTTATCAATGGGTAAAGAACTCTTTCATCATACGGGAGCAAATGATTGCAATCTATCCGGGTAGCTTTGATCCGATTACGCTAGGCCATTTAGATATCATCACCCGCAGCAGTAAGCTGTATGAACGTGTCATTGTCGTCGTCTCGCGCAACCCTAGCAAAGATCCGCTGTTCACGGTCGAAGAAAGAATTATTCAGATTCAGAAGACGACAGCGCACCTAACGACTGTAGACGTTGACAGCTTTGATGGGCTGACCGTGACCTATGCCAGAGGTTGCCAAGCGAAGGTTTTGTTAAGAGGACTACGGGTGCTGTCAGATTTTGAGAAGGAGCTGCAGATGGCCCATACCAATAAAACGCTATCAGATGATATTGAAACCGTCTTTTTGGCAACCTCTACTGAGTATGGCTTTTTGAGCAGTAGCCTAGTAAAGGAAATTGCTAAGTTCGGTGGCCCCATCGATCACCTCGTCCCGAAGCACATCGCCCGTGATATTGAAAAATGTTACGGCAAGCGTCAACTTTGAATAATAATAGAAATGCATGCATCGGTAGGTTAGCCAACGATATTCAGCACAGCTCGCTTTTGGAGGAATTTGGCCAGCGCTCGTTTGACGGTTATTCAGCGGGATAGTTGAATAGGTCTAGCCGAGTTGAATTAGGACTAGCCGACATAGATCTCATCGGCTAGATTCTGTCTAAATCGGTCTGTTTACATCCCTTTAGCTGTGTAAGTTTAGTTTGCGTAGGTTTGGTTAAGTTAAAGCTATGCAAAGCCAGTCGAGCGGAGTTAGGCGCATCAAATCGGTATCAAGTCTTCTGGAAATCTTTCATCAAACAATTTTGTGAATACTCCTGCAAACGGCGATTACTACAAAGGTTCAGCGTTGGGTCCCGAACGCTTCAACATCCAGCAAGAGCTGGATCGCATTGAAGAGATCGTACTTGAGAGCCCAAGGGTGCCCCTGTCGGGCAAAACCGTCATCTCAGAAGATGAGCTGCTCGACCAGCTAGATGTTGTGCGGGTGAATCTGCCAGCGGCTGTACAAGAGTCGGTACAAATCGTTCAGCAGCGTGAAGAAATTTTGATGGAGGCCGAGCAGTATGCCCAGGAAATTATCACCTCGGCAGAGAAACAAGCGGCGGCTATTTTGAACGAGATGTCGATTATTCGGCAGGCAGAGGCTCAAGCAGCTCAGCTCAGAAGCCAGACGGAGCAGGACTGCGAAGCACTCAGAGCGCAAACGCTGAGCGAAATTGAGCAGCTCCAAGCTCAAGCTCGTCAAGAGTGGGAGGAGACGCGCGCCCGGACAGTGAGCGAAGCGAAAACCATTCAAGAAGACGCAGATACTTACGCCGATCAGGTACTCGAAAACATGGAGCAGCAGTTTATGGAAATGCTCCATGTGCTGCGCAACGGTCGGCAAAAAATCCAGGGGGGTCAGTCTTTGGATCTTGACAGCACAGCCGCCACGTCAGCGATTAACCCAACCACTGGAACGGCCCGTGGACTCACCAGTCGCAGAGAAGCCACTTCGCAGCCACCGCGTCCGCTGCCAGAACGTCCCCCACTACAGCCGCGTAATTCTCGCCAGCGTCCATGATCGGATACGTTAAAGGCCGCCTTGCAGACAGCCAAAAGTTCCCCAATGGTCGGGTGATTGTGACGGTGGAGGCGGGCGGTGTCGGTTACGATATGCAGATCAATCCTCGCGTACTTACCGGCCTCCCGGCCTTGGGCGATCCGGTGCAGGTATATACCCATCTGCAAAACCGTGAAGATGTGCAGGTGCTGTTTGGCTTTGGCAGTAAGGCGGAGCGCGACGTGTTTCGACTGCTAATTTCGGTGAGCGGGATTGGCCCACAGATGGGTATGGCCTTGCTAGATACGCTGGGACTGAATGAGCTGATTCAGTCGGTGGTGAATGGAAATGCTCGGATGCTCTCTCGCACGCCGGGAGTTGGCAATAAAACTGCTGAGCGAATTATTTTAGAGCTGAAGACGAAGCTGAGCGAGTGGCGGCAGCATTCTGGCATTGTGGCCCCGACTGGCGGGCCTGTATCTGCCGTACAGGAAGATGTAGAGATGATGCTGATCGCCTTGGGCTACACCAATAGCGAAATTAGTAAGGCTTTGGTAGCGGTGGGTAGTCAGCAGGCGTTGAGCAAAAGCGACGATACTGAAGTTTGGATTCGAGAGGCGATCGCCTGGCTCAGTCGGTAAGGCTGCGCGCCCTCTGCTTACTGGTCTATTGAGCCAAATATTCAGAGGGCTATAGCTCGTCTTGGCGCTAGTTGGTCGCAGCGGGTGCTACTGGCTCGCTGGCCTCAGGTTCAGCTTTAGGGGCGGCTTCAGCGGGTGCCTCAGGCTCAGCAGGTGCCTCGTTTGTAATATTGACATCTGGCACATCAACCTCGGGGACCTCGACTTGCACATCCGGGAGGCTAACCGGGGGCGCGGCTGATTCTTCTTTCTGAATAATAGTGGTTTCTTTCTCGGTGATAGTTTCTTTTTCAATTTGAGGCACGGCCACAGGGGCGACATCGCTGCGATCGCCGCTCAAGAAATAGAATGCAGCGCCCACACCTGCCGCCAAGATAGCAATGATGATGCCAAAAATAAGACCGCTTGCAGCACTATCGTTAGCGCGGGCTTGAGCGACCGCTCGCTCCTGGCTTCTGATATCACCCTGGACGTAGTTTTCATCAGTTCGACCGCGAACATAGCCATCGCGTCTGGCTATTTCTTCTGGAGTCGCTTCTCTGCCATGTACGCCACCTATATTTGGATCAGCGTTGGGGTCAGAAGGATTGTTATTAATCGCCATGTTTAATCTCTCTTAAAAAGATAAGTTCGTTTAGATGAAATAATTGATGAACCCTGATCATGATGAATCCTGAGTGATCGCGGCTCGTGGTCTGATGACACTCATTTAACAGTCACCTAACAGTCATCTAGCAGTATGTTTCCCCTCTTCCAATTGCTTATGAAGATCTAGCCGGACTGATTCGGCCTACAGACTACTTACTTTGCGAGCTTGAATACTTACGGGGCGATCGCATCTGCCGTGATTTGAACGTACATTCCAGCAACAGCTCGAACAGCAACCCTATTCCAGCCGCCCAGAGCAGAGAGGTTTCCGCGCTTCCCGAAAATGTTGGCAGCAGTAGAGAGCTAGCGAGTGTCGTGATTAAAAGATATCGCCCGCAGCTATTCTTGAGTCTCTTTGCAGTTGCGTCTTTGAAAGATGGCATTTTGTATGTGCTCTTAGTTCTAATCTCTCAACTCCAATCTCTCAACTCTGAAACAACAGTCAAAACAGACGCTGCTTCTATTCTCTCTTAAATGAAACCCCTGATTTTATAGCAGCTTATCGAACAACACTAATAGCTGCATCATTCTAGGGAGTGAAGTTTGTGCAGCCAGCGTACGGATGAATGACACTCGAAGAGCGCTGACTGCAGCAGTGTGGCAACTTCTATGCCATTAGAAGTATCTCAGCAGCGTGACAGACATCTCCAGCGGAAGACCGCTTTTTCAGATAGCCGCTGTTTACTGAGGGCAGCTGAGTTGTCGTTACAAGCGCAGGTACTTGCTATGCTGGGTTGGTCTTTAACTTTTCTAATTATTGCAATTATCGCGGGTGTTTTGGGTTTTGGGGGCATCGCCGCAGGCGCTGCAGGCATCGCCAAAATTCTGTTCTACGTCTTTTTAGTAATTTTTGTGATTTCGCTGATCACAGGTGGACTGGGTCGTCCTCGCGTCTAGTCAAATACGATCGACGGTTAGCTTTGATAAAGCGGCTTGAGCAGCGACCTTTTCAGCCTCTTTCTTGCTGCTATGGTTTCCTTTACCGTAGGCTTTACCGCCAATACGGACTTCTACTTCAAACTGTTTGGCATGATCAGGGCCGCTGCTGCGGACAACTCGATACTCAGGCGTTTTACCCAAGTGCTTTTGCGTCCATTCCTGCAGCTGGCTCTTGGCATTGATACTTTGTCTCACCGCCTGCTCTACAACCGTCTCAAACATTGGCAGTACATAGTCACTGACCGCGCGCATATCGCCGCCTCTATCTAGAAAATACGCACCAATCATCGCCTCAAAGACACTGCACAACAGCCGGGCACTCTCACGCCCCCCCTCTTGATCGGTGCCTTTACCTAACCTCATATGCTCGCCTAGCCCCAGCCTTCGAGCGAAATTACACAGCTGTGGTTTGTCAACCAAAACAGACCTAATAGCGGTCAGCTCACCTTCGGACCGTTGGGGATAACAACTGTACAAATAAGCAGCACTGACAAACGTGAGAATAGCATCCCCTAAGAACTCTAGTCGTTCGTTGTGCTCAGCGGCTGCGGTCTGCTCATTGACAAACGAGCGGTGGGTCATTGCTTGCTGCCATAGCAAGGAATCTGTAAACAGTGGCAGCGAAAAAACACTCATTGGCAGCTCTCAAGATTGCAAGCTTGTTTGAACAGGTTGCTCAGATATTTCAGTTATTTCTGCGCAGATTCGACCCTCGCAAACCAAGCTTCCAAGCCGTCTGCTAGCGTATTAGCCAGTTCTTTTTGAGCATTTTCGTCTGTGATCCATTCGAACTCCTCTGGATTAATCATAAAGCCTAGTTCCAACAGGACTGAAGGGGCAACAGTAGGACGGGTTAATGCTAGGTTGTTCCAGTACACTCCGTAAGACTCACGGCCCAGATCCTGCACGATGTAGTCATGTAAGAAGGTGGCTATAGCATGCGCCTGTGGATTATACCAAAATGAGCCGATTCCTTTCCGGCTAAGGGCGTCACCAGCGTCAGGCAAAGCATTGTAATGAAGGCTGAGAGCGAGCGTCGGCTCGTTGGCGTTAATAATGTCTACGCGATCGCCTGGGTAGAGATCATCATCGCCCTCACGGGTCATCACCACCGTTGCCCCACGCGCTTCTAGCTGATCGCGCAGCAGCTTAGAGACAATTAGCGTGACATCTTTTTCGGGATAGCCTGTGGGTCCCTGAGAACCTAGATCTGCATCGCTGCCATGACCGGGGTCAAGTAAAATGGTTGCACCGCGTAAGCTGTTGTTTGGTGGTGCGTGACGTAGTGACAAGATCAGGCTAGTCCCTTCGTAGCGAAGCTTATAGCCCCACTGCTGAGAAGACTTGAAGTGGAAGGTGTACTCAGCGCTATCAGGGAGAACAGAATTAAAATCCATTCTCTCTACAACAGGATCATTGGAGAAATAGATGGTGTCGGTTTGAGGGGTGGTGTTGTGCAAGGTGAGTGAAAACGATCGCTCTTCTTGTCGCACAGATATCGGCACTGGCGTTTGCAGAGGAAAAACAACCTCTGTCCAATTCTCTTTTTGCTGGGCGCTAATACCACGAATGATGCTGCGCGGCGGTACAGAGCCACTGCTAATAGTTGTTTCAGCGGCTTTTATCCAGCCACCATAGTCGAGTCTGAGCCATTCGCCTTCCCGTCCGGTAACGGCAGCGCGAGTACCGGCAGGCAGCGGTGTAATTCTTGAGTAGCTAGTGCTTGGCCCTGTACGGGCTACCCCGTCTGCGGCAGTGACTTGGGCAATTTGAAACTCGGTAGGAGAGAGAACGCTGATTTGCCCCGGTGCAATAGCACTGACCGTTTCGCCTTGCGCAGCCAGCTCAAAACGGGCGCTCCCTAAGTCGCCAGGCTCAGTGGGCATGATGCAGCCTGCATATTCAGTCGCACTCAGGGTAACGGGCGCAGTTTGTGAGGTAAGAACAGACGAGTTAGGTGGTAGATCTATGTTGGGCTGAGGTAGCAGCGAGAGCGTTTGACTGCCTAAGGTGGCAGATACCGTTGCCTCAGGTGTGGCGATCGCCCTCAAGCAAACTAGCTCACCAGTCTGTCGGGCGATGTCCACAGCAGGCGACAGCGTCCCTTCAGCAAACCCAACCCCATTCGGCAAAGGAGGCTCAGCCGACACACGAGTAATCAGCAGCGTCAGACTCTCATCGCCTTGACTCAGCGTAAAAGTATTATCTCCTAGCGCGAGCGGTAGAGTCGGCGCAAAATGGCCGTCCTCACTGCGATTTTCAATCGGCTGACCGTTAATCGTCACTGGCTCATTAGGATCAGCGGTGCCAATAAAAAAGATACGATCTGCGCTCGTTTCGTGCTCTGGCGGTGGATAGGCAACAAATAAGCTAGAGGAGGATTGGGCCACTGCGGGTTGATAGCAGACTAGGACACTAACGATGCCTCCGCCTATTGTACTCAACAGGGCATTGCGGCCGCGATCAAGCATGGTGCTACTCCTCAAAACAATTAATCGAGCATACACCGCAAATGGCAGTACTAGTCTGTAGTAGGTGATAGGTGGGCCGCAGTGCGGTATTGCTGAAGCCGCTGGGAAAATCCTGTCGCTGCAATTTCAGCACTCGTCTGTAAGGCATGCAACGACATGCCATCGCGAGCGCTGCCGGAAAGCCCTACCAGAATAATCATGACATAGTCTGCCAAGGCATCCACTGCAGGGGTAGCTAGAGGCGAAGCATCGGCAGCAATGCGATCGCAAATAAGCTGACGGGTCACGTTAGAAAACCCAGCCGTCAGACTCCGTATCTGCGGATCAGCGCAGTTGCGAGCACCGTCAATAATCAAGCAGCCTGGGCAGTCAGGATTAGCCGCGTAGGTCTCAGCCGCTCGCAGGAATAGCGTACAAACTACGGCTTCTAGACTACCCTCTGTAGCTAGTGCAGAAGGTAGCCATCTCCCCTTGGCCTGCACATAATGCTCAAGCACCCGCTCGAATAGCTCACGCTTGCTGCCAAAAGCGGAGTAAAGACTAGGCGCTGTAATCCCAATCGATCTGCTGAGCTCTGCTATACCCACACCGTCATAACCCCTCTGGTGAAAAAGCGCCATCGCCGTGGCAATGGCCGCTTCTATGTCAAATCCTCTGGGGCGACCTCGGCCAGCTATTTTTTTAGTGGTCACTAGCTTATTCTCAATTTACTTGCTATCTTATTTCTATAGTAGTCGATACAGAAATAAGGGAACGCCCATTATGGCAACATTAACTGGTAAAAAAGCATTGATTCTCGGAGGCAGTCGAGGTATCGGAGCCGCGATTGTAGAGCGGTTAGCCACTGAGGGCGCTGCCGCCACCTTTACCTATGGCGGGTCGGCTGAAGCCGCTCAAGCGCTAGCAGACAAAACCGGTACAACAACCGTTCAAGCAGACAGCGCAGATCGAGTTGCGGTTGGGAAAGTGATTGCCGATCAAGGCCCACTCGATATTTTGGTCGTCAATGCAGGCACAGCAGTGCTAGGCGACCCGCTGGAGCTAGACCCGGCTGAGGTGGATCGGATGATCGACATCAATGTGCGCGGCCCGTACCACGCAGCTGTCGATGCAGCCCGGCAAATGAAGGAGGGAGGCCGCATTGTGATTATTGGCTCTGTGAATGGCGATCGCATGCCCTTTCCAGGCGGCGCTGCCTACGCCCTCACTAAGTCGGCAGTACAGGGGATGGTACGCGGCTTAGCACGAGACTTTGGCGATCGCAATATTACCGTCAACAGCGTGCAGCCCGGCCCAGTCGATACCGATCTCAATCCCGCAGACGGTCCCATGAAAGAGATGATGCATTCCTTCATGGCCATCAAGCGGCACGCTCGACCGGAAGAAATTGCAGGCTTAGTAGCCTATTTAGTCGGACCAGAGGCTGCGATTGTAACTGGCGCACAGCATACAATTGACGGTGGCTTTGGTGCTTGAGCACCCTCTTTATCAAACAGCTCTCAAAAACAGCAACAAGTCGCTTATGCCGAGTTGCAGGAGCGACTTGTCTTTCGAGATCTCATACCTCGCCGATGCGCATTGCCAGCCGAACATTACCGACTGAACAACAAAATTTATGGGATAGCAGAGGGATACACACTATCTGTAACAAACACCGGCTTCTGTTCGCACTCCGCGTAATAGGCTCTATTCACAGACAGCGCCCACTGCAAGTCGTAAGATGTTCATCGTTCTGCACAAAAGCGTTCTTACGAGCTGTCGCAGCTCACCTGCCAATCATTTGGCTACGTTTCATCAGGCGGCGTGCTCATAGGTTCTTCATGTTTGCCACCTAACATGCACAAAGAGAGTTTAGCCCTTTGTGAGATTATGACATTTACTTCTCCCGCTTCGATGACATCAACAGCCGACAGTCCAAAAGGTTCTAAAAACGATAGTGATCGCCCTCTAGCCTCGCGCACAGCGCCCGCTCAGCACCCCGATCAAGACAGTCAATGCTGCTTCGAGCCAGCCGCAGAAGTAAGGGAGAGCGACTACAGTTTTTCTGTCTGCATAGATTTACCGGGCATCAGCGCCCAAGATATCAAGCTTACGAGCTGCACTCTGTCTGTCACGGTTCAGGGTCAGCGGCGATCGCCCCATACGGAGGGCTGTGTTATCGACAGTAACCTAGCGGTGGGCCGTTTCGAGCGCACCATTCAGCTACCGCAACCCGTCTTATGCGAGCAGATTTACGCCGAGTACAGCCAAGGCGTTCTCAGACTAGAGCTGCCCAAACAGCTCTGTGCGCTTACCCCAGAAAATCTACCCGCTACCTGCCAAAGCATGACACTGTAGCGATCGCTGTGGCAATCATTCATCCGCCAAGCGCTGCGTTACAAAGTTCCTTTTCCAAGCTCCTTTTTCAACCACTGGCCCGGTCTATGAAGGCCAAGTCCAACGCCGGTAGGGAAAGGGGCTTGGCGCTTGAGTCAATTAGTCAAATTCCTTTAAAGCAACAGCACCCAGGATCTAGTCAACGGTTGATCTCTTATCTACCTTTCAAGAGAATGTGGAGATGATCTAGACTTTACAACAAACACCTGGCTTGTTAGCCAACCATTGCCATAAGGCTAGTCAGAGCTTCCCTCAGCCACTTAAAGAGAATCCGTATACTATCTGGATGCTGTTGCTTTTCACTGAGACAGATGTCGGCACAACCGTCGTCATATAAGCCTCCTTGGCGAACTGAACTTGGCTGTTTTATCTGCCTTTATGGAACCTCTCATTCCATGTCTCTATATTAAATCTCCTCGGCTCAAAGCGAAAAGATAAACAACAAACGTTAACACTACGAAATTGATTTCACATAAACCGATTGCGCATGAACCAGCCTTGATACATAAATCAATTCCGAAAACCAGAGACAGCACACCAGAAGCTAACAGCACACCAAAACTGCCAGACCTCTAGACTAAAATCACGCTAGGCAGAATCGTTATGACTATGAGGGTTTATTAATGTTAATATTCGCAGTGACTGTGTACTGACTGTGTATACAGGTGCCGGGTTTTAGCAGTCTATTCAATCTGGTCTATGTAATATTAGTGGCTAGCCAGTAGATTAGCTGGTAGCCCCTACACTAGCAGTCTAGATTGGCAGTCTAGATTGGCAGTCTAGATTGGCAGTCTAGATCGGCAGCCCAGATTGGTAGCCCAGATTGGCAGTCTAGCTGGAAAGGCAAGTTGTTGAGCCGAACATTTAAGTCGAAATTTTGAGGATTGAATTCATGAGCGAGCAGAGTCAAGAACGTCTAGGATGCCTCAGAGTGGGGCAAGTCGCTCCAGACTTTACTGCAACGGCTGTGGTTGACCAAGAGTTTAAGACAATCAAACTTTCTGATTATCGCGGCAAGTATGTCGTACTCTTTTTCTATCCTTTAGATTTTACTTTTGTCTGCCCGACCGAAATTACGGCTTTCAGCGACAGCTACAGTAGTTTCAGCGATATCGAAACCGAAGTTCTTGGCGTTTCTGTAGACAGTGAGTTTTCTCACCTTGCTTGGATTCAGAGCGATCGCAAGTCCGGTGGCGTTGGCGATCTCAACTACCCGCTGGTCTCTGATATTAAAAAAGACATCAGCACTGCCTATAACGTTTTAGACCCCGAAGTTGGCGTTGCCTTGCGCGGTCTATTTATCATTGACACAGAAGGGGTTATCCAGCACGCAACTATTAATAACCTCTCATTTGGTCGTAGCGTTGACGAAACCCTACGCGTACTCCAGGCTATTCAGCATGTACAAACTCACCCCGACGAAGTCTGTCCTGCCGGTTGGCAACCTGGCAGCAAAACGATGAATCCCGACCCTGTGAAGTCTAAGGAATTCTTCTCAACCGTCTAGTTTTCACCCGCAGTATACGGGGCAATCCATGCCGTCACGCTTTGGCCTATGCTGAAAACTGACGGCTTTTTGATGCCCTTTTTGATGCCTTTTGGGACTGGCCTATGCAGCTCACCTCTAAAGACTTTCGGGGCGTAGTGAGTCGTCGATTTTTCAATAATTTTCTGCCGGTTCCGGCAACTTGCCAGTTTCAGCTCTATCAAGCCCTTCCCGACTTTACCTTGCTAGATGCTGATGGCATGTCCCATCAGCTTTCTGCATACCGGGGCAACCCTGTCGTACTCAGCTTCACCCGCATTTTTACCGAAAAGCAATACTGCCCATTTTGCTATCCTCACATTCTAGCGATGAATAAAGCGCATCAGCAGTTCGCCGGGCTCGGTGCGACGCTACTGCTGATTACCAGCACTCCTCTGCGCCAGAGTAAGCTGATTCAGCGCGATCTTTCGCTGGCGATGCCCCTACTCGTTGATCCTGAGTGTCATAGCTTTCGCCGCTATGGGACAGGCCAAGCCTTAGGCGCACCTCTACCTGCCCAGTTTGTTATAGATGCCGAAGGCAAACTGCGCTTTCAGCACTTATTTTCGTTTGCCCACCGTAATGCGACGCCCGAACGACTGCTCTGGGCAATTCGCAATCTATAGCTTCTGTCACTTGGCTGAGGTACGACTCACAGGCTGAAAGCATTGAGTAACAACGGGCCAAGTGACTAGCGTGTATCGAATGCATCCGATACACGCTATATAGCGCCTCGAATCTCTTGAGCAAAACGAAAAGATAGAGACCAAAACCAACGGAGAAGGAGGGATTCGAACCCTCGATGAAGTTTACACCCCATAACTCCTTAGCAGGGAGCCGCTTTCAACCGCTCAGCCACTTCTCCAAGTGAGGAACCATGATACCAAGAACTCTGCGAAAGCTCTAGCAATTCTCAGATAATATAGCAGATGCCTCAAGGTATTAGGATATCTGCTAGTCATTTTGCCTGTTGCTTTACAGTGGTTCTAGCCGATAAGTCAGTGAATTTTCGGTAGGCTGTAGAGTTCTCCAGATGAGGTTACCTCAGAGGTCACTTCAATGCGCGGCAGGCGATGCTTGAAGCCGCACAGAATTTCCCAAGAAATCGTGTTCGCCATTTCTGCCCACTGATCCACGCTGAGCGAATATTCACCGGATTGCCCTAAGAAGGTGACGACATCACCTTCTTGTACCGTTTCAATATCTGAGACATCAAGCATCAGCTGATCCATTGTAATTGCACCTAGCTGGCGGACGCGCTGGCCGTTAACAATGCCCACTAGCTGGTTTGACAGGGTGCGCGGAACACCATCGGCATAGCCAATTCCAACAATTGCAATTTGCATTGGCTTTTGAGCAACAAACTGATGGCCGTAGCTCACCCCGTCGCCAGGCCCGATCGTTTTGAGATGCGTGATTCGAGCCTTGGCCGCTAGCACTGGCCGCAAATCGATCTTGGCTCGCAAGTGGGGCGCAGGGTAAAGCCCATAGGTTGCCAGGCCCACTCGCACAAGATCGTAGTGTAGGGCCGAGTCGGCTAGCGTGGCAGCTGAGTTGGCTAAATGCAGTTGAGGCGGTAGTAGGTTGGCTCGCTTGAGCTGGGCGATCGCACACTGAAACCGCGCCTGCTGCTGATCCATCACCTTAGGATCAGGGCTATCGGCTGTCGCCAAATGAGAGTACAGGCTAACCACGTCTAAATGAGCGAGCTGTCGTACAAATCGGGCGAGCTCAACTGGGCGCTGCCAACTGAAGCCGAGGCGGGACATACCGGTATCTAGCTTGAGATGAACCGGAATCGAAAAGCTCTCAGCTGACTTATTTTGGCTCGCAGCATAGGCCGCTAACGTCTCCGAAAAAACCAGCGCCTGCTTAGGATTCACGATGGTTGACTGTAGCTGCCAGTCGGCGATCGCCCGGATCTCTTCAGGGTCATTTACCGCCCCCATCACCAGGATCGGCGCATCGAGACCCGCCTGGCGCAGCTCTATGCCTTCAGGCACCGTGGCTACCCCCAGCCAGCTTGCACCCGAGCGGAGTGCCGTGCGAGCGACTGTCACCGCCCCATGCCCATAGGCATCCGCCTTCACAACCGACATCAAAGCAGTGTGAGCAGGCAACAGTGCCTTCAGAGCACGGACATTGTGAGCCAGTGCCTCCAGGTCGATCTCTATCCAGGCACGGCAGCAGCGCATGGGAGAAAGCACGGGCGTTTTATCCCAACTGAGCATAGCAACGGCAACCTCACACAACATATTTAGTCACACAGTGTAGCAGCCTCTCAAACCCTCTCACGGCGTTGACTGTGCTACTATCTATGAAGGATCTCAGCATCATGCAATTAGCACTATGCACACAGCACTATGCGCACATGAGTAAGGTTCTCGTTCTAAATGCATCCTATGAGCCGCTCAACATTACCAGCTGGCGACGAGCGGTAGTGCTAGTTATCAAGGGCAAAGCAGAGCAAATTGAGCAGCGCGAACAGCTGATTTACCCTGATTTTCCCCTGCCGACTGTGATTCGACTGCGTCACTACGTGCGTATTCCCTACAAAGATATTCCCCTGACCCGACGTAATCTCCTTCACCGAGACAACCATACCTGTCAGTACTGCGGACAGGCGGGCGACGGCCTGACGCTCGATCATGTGATTCCGCGATCGCGTGGCGGCGGCGATTCCTGGGAGAACATTGTGAGCGCCTGCGTACGCTGCAACGTCAAAAAAGGCAGCCGCACACCCAAAGAAGCCCGTATGCCGCTGACCAATCAACCTCGCAAGCCCCACAGTAGCCTTTACTTCGAGATTTCTCGGCATGTCCGTGGCGGCGTCCACCAAGAGTGGCGGCAATACGTCATTGGGCTCAACTAATTGCTGCTTTTGAACGGCCCTCTGGCTTTAGAACCTAGCCTTGGAACCTAGCTTTGGAACAGTGAAATTGGAACTGTGACGCCCTAGATGCGATCAGACAAGTGGCGTCTGACGACTTCTCATCGAATGAATCCGTAAATCGTCATAATAGAACTAGATAGATACCTATTAGGCGGGTGATCTGCTCGGCGCTTTATCGCACCTAGCCTCATCCTCTGAACTTTAAAGGCTCGCCATTTTGTGCCAAACAGCCTGATTCAGGCAGCAGTTAATCCCTATGTTATTACCGGAAAGCGCTTTGCTAGATAATCAAGACTCTCCCCCCTCTTCACCCGAGGAATCATTAGAAGACAAAGCCGCCGCGCTCAAACGGGCCGCAGGCTATGGAAGCACACCCGCAGAAGCACTAGAAAAACTGCTGAAGCGGCACAGCGGCACCCGGCAGCTCGTTTTACTACAGGATTTTCCGGATCCGGATGCACTCTCCGCCGCCTGGACCTACCGGCTGATTGCGAGCGTATACAACATCCAGTGCGATATCTACTACTCGGGCACCCTCAGCCACCAGGAAAACATCGCGCTGGTTAAGCTCACCAATTTACCGGCTAAGCGCTGGCCCGCCCAAGCCAAAGATCTGCCCGATCTAGCGCAGTATCAGGGCTATGTCCTAATTGACACGCAGGGCACCACCAGCCACCTCACCCAACTGGTCAACGAGGCCGAGCTGCCGCTGATCTTGGTAGTCGATCATCACGCCTCCCAAGGCGAACTCAACGCTGAACTCGCAGATATCCGCCCCGAGATTCATGCGACGGCCACCATGATGACCCAGTACCTGCAGGCAGGTCTCATCCAGCTAGATCGCGGCAATAGTCACCATGTCAAATGTGCCACTGCGCTGATGCATGGTCTGCGCTCAGATACCAGCCAGCTGATGCAGGCATCTGAACCCGACTTTTTAGCGGCGGCCTATCTCAGTCAGTACTATGACGCCCAGCTGCTTAGCGCCATTTTGCAGGCGTCTCGCTCTCGGCGGGTAATGGATGTGATCGAGCGATCGCTGCGCAACCGTCAAATGCAAAACAGCGTCTCCATTGCGGGCGTTGGCTACTTGCGCTATGAAGATCGCGACGCGATCCCTCAAGCTGCAGACTTTCTCATCACCGAAGAAAACGTGCATACCGCCGTGGTGTATGGCATCGTGCACGATGAGGACGAAGAAAAAGAGCTCGTCGTAGGCTCTTTGCGAACCAACAAAATCACTCTCGATCCAGACGAATTTATCAAAGAAGCCTTCGGACAGGACAACCAAGGACGCTTTTTTGGCGGCGGCAGATCCACCGCGGGGGGCTTTGAAATTCCGATTGGATTTCTGTCTGGCTACTATGAAAACAGCGACTACAATCGCCAGAAATGGGAGGTTTTTGACAAGCAGATCAAGCAAAAGCTACAGCGACTCGTCAATCCTGAAAACGGCGTTCTCAATACTGATTGAGACAACATCCGTACAGTTGCCGTCCTGAGGACTGTCCTCAGGACCACCTAGCCCACAACACTGTACGATCAGTGGCTAGCTCGCCATGCAACTTCACACTATGGTAGAAAGCAGCAGTTAAATTGATACATGGAGGCTACACAGGATGACGCTATGCGACTATAGGCCAGGGCTAGAGGGGATTCCGGCCACACAGTCGAGCATCAGCTATGTCGGCGGGCAAGACGGCATCTTAGAATATCGCGGCATCCGCATTGAAGATCTCGCACAGCAAAGCAGTTTTTTAGAAGCCTCTTATCTTCTTATTTGGGGTGGATTGCCCACTCAGCAGGAGCTTCAAAACTTTGCTCACGAGGTGCAATACCACCGTCGCTTGAAGTATCGCATTCGCGACATGATGAAATGCTTTCCGGAAAGCGGCCACCCCATGGATGCGCTGCAAGCTTGTGCGGCTGCGCTAGGACTCTTTCACTCGCGCCGGGAGCTAGAGGATCCTGCCTACGTACAAAACGCCGTCGTCCGCCTGCTGGCCAAAATACCGACAATGGTAGCTGCCTTCAAGATGATGCGCAAAGGGAACGACCCGGTGCAGCCGCGAGACGATCTCGACTACGCCGCTAATTTCCTCTACATGCTCAATGAGCAAGAGCCTGATCCGCTAGCCGCGCGCATTTTTGATATTTGCCTGGTTCTTCACGCAGAGCACACCATTAACGCCTCCACATTTTCGGCGATGGTCACCGCCTCTACCCTGACTGACCCCTATGCCGTTGTCGCCTCCGCTGTTGGCACATTAGCCGGACCACTGCACGGTGGCGCGAACGAAGAAGTCATTGCCATGCTTCGAGAAATTGGCACCCTAGAAAACGTGCGTCCCTACATAGAAGCTCGCATTGCCAAGCGCGAAAAAATAATGGGCTTCGGCCACCGCGTGTACAAAGTCAAAGACCCTAGAGCAGTCATACTACAAGGGTTAGCCGAGCAGCTCTTCGCTAAAGTCGGCGGCGATGCCTATTACGACATTGCCCTAGAGCTCGAGCATGTGGTTGAAGAAAAACTCGGCCACAAAGGCGTTTATCCCAACGTCGATTTTTACTCTGGGCTGGTTTACCGCAAGTTAGGCATTCCGACTGATTTGTTTACGCCGATTTTTGCGATTGCCCGAGTCGCTGGCTGGCTAGCCCATTGGAAAGAGCAAATTGGCGAAAACAGGATCTTCCGCCCCACCCAAATCTACAAAGGCCCTCACGATCAAAAATATATTCCGATAGACAATCGCCTTCACCTATGGGAAAAAATGCCCAATCCGTAAAATGCCCAATAAAGCGCCCGTAAAAATGCCTGAACGAGCCATCATGCAGGCCATTTAGCCAGACACAACGCTCTTTTAGATTCGGTACTTTTACAGAGGTGATGGGCGTTACCCCCCTTGGCAATATGTAAAACTCCCCCGAATATATTTGCAGTGACGATTTTCAGGAACTCCAGCTCCTCCACACTTTGTGTCGGAGGAGTTTTTATTTTAGAGCCATAGTAATATCTGGTAGCCCCCATCACACTCTATAGCTACATATCTAAATCATTAATCAGCGCCCGCCGACGAAAGGAGCGCTCAGAGGTTGATTAAGCGCTAGAATCTGTTAGAGAAATGTAATCAAAACGCGCAAAAGCATGAATCCAGGCATTGACCTTCAAGGCACGTTCGTCCACGCCCTGACTGAGTTAGGGCTTCCCGTAGGGGTCGCAAAGACAGTCTGGATTCCCCTTCCTATGCTGCTGATGCTCATCGTCGCCACAGTGAGTATCTTCATTGCCGTATGGTTAGAGCGCAAAATCTCGGCCGCCGCTCAGCAGCGAGTCGGACCAGACTACATCGGACCGTTAGGCGCTTTGCAGGCCGTTGCAGATGGCGTCAAGCTGATCATCAAAGCAGATATCACCCCGGCTAAAGCTGATCGGTGGCTATTTACCATCGGCCCTGCTGTCGTAGTGATTCCGGTCTTCCTTTCATTTCTGATTGTGCCCTTCGGCCAAAACATGGTAATTACCGATTTGGGTATCGGTATTTTTCTGTGGATTTCCTTATCGAGCATTACCCCCATTGGTCTGCTAATGGCAGGCTACTCTTCTAACAATAAGTACTCACTGTTAGGGGGACTGCGGGCCGCAGCTCAATCCATCAGCTACGAAATTCCGCTGGCCTTAGCCGTACTCGCCGTCGTCCTCATGACCAACGGACTGAGCACGATTGATATCGTCAACCAGCAGTCAGGCTATGGCATTCTCGGCTGGAACATTTGGCGACAGCCAGTCGGCTTCGTCATTTTTTGGATTGCCGCACTCGCTGAGTGTGAGCGCCTCCCTTTTGATCTGCCTGAAGCAGAAGAAGAGCTAGTCGCAGGCTATCAAACTGAGTATACCGGGATGAAGTTCGGGCTGTTTTACGTCGGCTCCTACGTCAACCTAATGCTCTCAGCGCTGATTGTTTCTGTCCTTTACCTCGGGGGATGGAGCTTTCCGATTCCGGTCGAAACCCTCACTGGACTCTTCGGTATCAGCGAGACCGCACCGTGGGTACAAATCATCACTGCCTCGCTTGGCATCGTTATGACGATGATCAAAGCCTACCTACTTGTCTTTCTAACCATTTTGCTGCGCTGGACGGTTCCTCGCGTTCGCATTGACCAGCTTTTAGACCTCGGATGGAAGTTTTTACTGCCTGTTTCCTTAGTTAATCTTCTCGTCACCGCTGGACTGAAGCTTACCTTTCCGTTTGCCTTCGGGGGTTGATCTTTTACCCTCCTTTACTCCCATTCACCTCCCAACCTTTTATTGAGAGCCATGCTGAATTTTCTGAAACAAGTTGGTGACTACGCTAAAGAAACGGCTCAGGCAGCAAAATATATTGGCCAGGGTTTATCGGTTACTTTTGACCACATGAAGCGTCGTCCGGTAACCGTCCAGTACCCTTACGAAAAGGTCATTCCTTCTGAGCGGTACCGAGGACGCATTCACTTCGAGTTTGATAAGTGTATTGCCTGCGAGGTTTGCGTACGAGTCTGCCCGATCAACCTGCCAGTTGTAGATTGGGAATTTAACCGAGAAAGCAAGAAAAAGACGCTCAATCACTACAGTATTGACTTCGGTGTGTGCATTTTTTGCGGCAACTGCGTAGAGTACTGCCCTACGAACTGTCTATCTATGACCGAAGAGTATGAGCTCTCGGCTTATGACCGCCACGATCTCAACTACGATAACGTGGCCCTCGGTCGCTTACCTTACAAGGTCACAGACGATCCGATGGTCACTCCCATGCGCGAGTTTGCGTACTTGCCTAAAGGCGTAATGGACCCTCATGATCTACCAGCCGGCGCACAGCGAGCAGGCCGCTTGCCCAAAGATATTTTGGCAGAGCTAGAAACCCAGCAGGAAAAAGCAGAAACGGCTACCAGCGAAAGTAAAGACTAGAAGGATGGCCCAAACGCCTGCTTTCTAGGGACCTTTTATCGAAAAATATACTGTGAGGAGACTATTGTTTTGAACTTGGCAGAAGGTGTACAGCTAATCTCGTTTGGAATTTTGGGAGCGATGATGATCGCCTCTGCCCTAGGTGTCGTGCTGCTTTCTAACATTGTCTACTCAGCATTTTTGTTGGGGTTGACCTTTATCAGTGTATCTGGGCTCTATATTCTGCTCAACGCTGGGTTTGTCGCTGCGGCCCAGGTGTTGGTTTACGTAGGCGCTGTGAACGTTCTGATTCTGTTTGGAATCATGCTAGTCAACAAGCAAGAAGATTTTATTACGGTAAAGAACGCTTGGATTGGAAAGGTCGCGACTGGCGCAGTCTGTGCTGGAATTTTTGCCTTGATTACGACGATGGTGTTTTCCCATCCTTGGGCTATTTCAGATGAACCGGCGGCGGGAGAGCGGGCCATTGAAGTGATTGGTCAGCACTTTTTCAGCGACTATTTGCTGCCCTTTGAGCTGGCTTCGGTGCTGCTGCTGATTGCGCTGATAGGGGCGATTGTGCTTGCTCGCCGGGAATATGTTCCCGATGCAATGTCCGATCTAGAGACTTCCCTAACTCTGCCCGAACGTCCTCGCGAGCTGGTAGCCGCAGGTGTTCGCGACGAAGATTCATAACAACTCCCATCCGCAATATAGCGATTACCTATGCAACTCGAATATTTTTTACTGCTGGCTGCTGCACTATTTTCCATCGGCGTCTATGGATTAGTCACCAGCCGCAACGTGATCCGCGTACTTATGTCTATTGAGCTAATGCTCAATGCAGTCAACATCAATCTGATGGCCTTCTCGAACTATCTAGATCCTGCAAATATTAGGGGACAGGTGTTCGCGGTGTTTGTCATTACGATCGCAGCGGCTGAAGCAGCTGTTGGTTTAGCGATTGTGCTTTCTATTTATCGAAACCGCGATACGGTAGACATGGAGCAGTTTAACCTGCTGAAGTGGTAGCTGGCTCGGTCATAGCTCGCTCAGTAGAAGGCAGTGTGTACGAGGCTCACCGCTTTCTACAGGATTGCCTCTTTAGGACCTTGAGGGCTTATCAGACCTTGAGGTTTTTGAGTTTTTGAGGGAAAAGCGATCCCAAAGCCACAACACGGAACCGCAATATAGAGCTGAAATGCAGACAAGCTAGACCCATTAAAAGGTTAGGACAGTGGAACTCAAGCAGGTCATCATTGTATACAAGGCAGGCAATCCGCTGAGTAAGGGTCAGGCAGACAAGTGCGCTCGGCAGTTAGAGAAACTGGGCGCTAACGTCATGATGGGCCCTAGCGGCGCTCAAGATAATCCCTATCCGGTCTTCTTAGAATCCACGCCAGTTCCGATTGATCTAGCCGTTGTGCTGGGGGGCGATGGTACGGCTTTGGCGGCTGCTCGTCATCTAGCCGCTGATAATATTCCTATGCTGGCAGTTAATGTAGGCGGTCATTTAGGTTTTTTGGCTGAAGCCTCAGATGTGATTGGAGAATTTGATGTCGTTTGGGACCGACTGCTGGGCGATCGCTTTGCTGTGCAGCAGCGGATGATGCTACAGGCACGGGCTCACAAGGGAAAATCAGGCAATATTGAACCGATGAGCGATCGCTACTTTGCGCTCAACGAGATGTGCGTAAAGCCAGCCTCTCCGAACCGCATGATCACCTCCACACTAGAAGTCGAAATCGACGGAGAAGTCGTTGATCAGTATCAAGGCGATGGACTGCTAATCAGTACTCCGACCGGATCTACCGGCTACACCGTCTCTGCTAACGGTCCGATCGTGCACCCAGGGATGCATGCTCTCATTGTGACTCCCATATGCCCAATGAGTCTGTCTAGCCGACCTATTGTTTTACCACCGGGTAGTACCGTCAGCGTATGGCCCTTGGTCGATCCCGAAGGTAATACTAAGCTGTGGACAGACAGCGTTTTCGGCACGACTATTTGGCCAGGTCAGCGCGTCGATATCCGAATGGCTAGCCACCTAGCGAAATTCATTATTCTCCACAAAGACCAGTCCTACTACCGTACCCTGCGCAACAAGCTGCAATGGGCAGGTGCTCGCGTAAACTACCGTAACGATCACCGCAAGTAGGCGGCTGCCGACCCCTTGACTGAGCGCATAACTGAGGAAGATTCCTGGTAATCTTCCAAACTACACAGTCCAAGGTAGCCGCAGCACCATCTGATTGCGTCCTCGCCGCTTGGCTTCATACAGCCCTAGATCAGCGGTATCGACCAGCAAACTGGGAGAAAGTGATCGCGTCGGCTTGAGGGTGGTTACCCCCAGGCTAATCGTAACGAAATCAGAGACTTTAGAAGACTCGTGCTTTAGCGCCAACGCTTTGACATTAGCCGCCGCTTCTCTTGCCACCTGCTGCGCCCCCTCTGAGGTAGTGTTGGGCAGTAAAATGACAAACTCTTCTCCCCCATAACGAGCAGCCAAGTCATCCGGTCTGCGCACCGTTTGACCAATTGCCTTAGCCACTTGCCTCAGACACTCGTCTCCTTCCGGGTGTCCATAGGTATCGTTATATAGCTTGAAATAATCGACATCGCACATAATCAGTGAAAGCGGAGTATGCGATCGCACGGCTCGCTGCCACTCTTGATGAAGATGCTCTTGAAAACGACGACGGTTAGCGAGCTGAGTGAGCTCGTCTATTTGAGAAAGCGCCTGTAGTCGATTGGTTTTTTGCAGTCGCGTCATCAGCGGTGCGGCCACCACTGATAGACTCACGGGCACTACCGGCAGCCACCAGCCCCATAATACCAGCGCCAAATAGCTAACGCCCGCAATACTGACTAAACAGGTTCCGAACAGACTCATGCAATGAAAGTCATTTCGACCCAGCCTGTATAGGCTAATACCTAGCCAGGCAGAAGCCATCATTAAAGCTATCTCCATATAGCCCGATAATATCTTGATCGCCGGCCGCTGACCTAACGCGGCGCTGATAATTTCGCTCACCAAGCTAGCGTGAATTTCAACACCGTGACTCGGCAGCAGCCCAGGCAGGCCACGTTTTCGGCTATAAGGCGTAAAAAAGACATCGGCATCTCCTGATTGCATACTGCCAATCAACACGATTTTGCCGTTCATCGCATCTGGAGGAATTTTCCCAGTGAGAACGTCTTGCGCGCTAAAGGTCTGCATCTGCAAGTTGGCACGCCAGTTGATGACTATTTGATAGCCGCCAGCATCCGCGTTGCTATAGCCACCCGAATTTTTTTCAAAAGGGGGAAGTCGCGCATAACCTAGTTCCAACACCTCAGAGCTGGGATTGGGCTCAATGTCATGTGTCTTGAGATACTCTAACGACAGACGAAACGCCAGGCTTTCTAAAATGCGATCGCCCGATGTATTGGGAAACAAAAATCCTCGGCGCACCCGCCCGTCCACATCTACGATCAAATCGCTAGCCGCGACGCGACCATTTTTCACCAAGATCGAGTTGCCAGAGACTGCCGAAAGCGCAACATCGTCAACCACCTTTTCCACACCGATGAGGTTAGGCGTCTCTTGAAAAATAGTCTCTAGCCGCTCATAGCCCTCATCTCTAGGCACGTTACGAAAAAAATCCAGGCCGATAACCGTTGGCTTCTGTGCCTTCACAGCCTCAATCAAATCGGCCATCAGCAGGTCTGAAACGGATGCATTGTGAGCATCGACAACGTCTTGCTCATTAATTCCGACAATCACGATGCGATCATCTAACGGCTCCGCCAAGCGATGATTCATCATCCAGTCAAACGTGTGCAGTTCCCATACTTGAAAAGCACCTACGCCTCGCAGGGTCAGTATCGCGCCGGTTACAATCACTCCCATGAGTAGGGCGATGTATCGCTGAATAACCGACTGCCGCTGCCAAATATCCCAAAAATACACCTGTCCTGTAGCAGGCAGCTTGTGAGGCTTATCAATCACGTCAGATCTGTCCCTTCGCCTTACCCTTGACGAGGTAAGGCAGTTTGTAAAAACACCTGAGTAAAGTAGCTATCGATTTAGCCTTTGGATTAAGACATGAGCAATGGCTAGATTCCTGCTCGGCTGCGACGTTTGCTATATAAATAGTCAAGCTGCCTCTATTAAACCCACACGACAGAAGAGAGGCTCACTGAGCATATAGCTCTCTCTCAATAGCGCTTAGTCACCTAAATCCACTCGCCTCATGACTAAAGCGCTGTGGCTAGAAGCGACTCTATAGGCACATCAGCTTGAGCTTGCTCCAACAGGGCCTGAAGGTCTGATAGCGTATCTGGTCGGGGTTCTGTGCGGTAAGCACTCATCAAGGCATTGAGCGCGTCAAACCATACGCCTTTGGCAGCATACGCACTGGCTCTTTCTGACGACGTTGTCATCGTCGGTACAGAAGTTTCTAGATCGCTGTCTGCAATTCGCTCGACAAAACTGCGCGCGTGGATTTCCTTAGCAGTGCCATCACAGGCTACAAAAACAGTCCAGCGATAGCGCGTACCAACATCTAAAGCAGCGGCGGCTGGCAACGCAACTTCAACTAAGCCCTGAGCTGAACGCAACCGTTGAGTATAGACAGGCGTCGCCTGCTCGGGGTGAGATAGGACAAACTCCATATCGGCTGCGGTCTCACTCTCTAAATACCAGGAAAGCGTGGGCTGAGCTTCAGTGGTCAAACCCGTTGCGCCCTCAGGGACAAGGAGTGTTACAGCTGGATCACTCAGTTGAGAATTGGGAGCACAAGCAGACGCCGAGGCCCCTCTGCGCCCTCCTGATAGCGTACTTGATGCGCTACCGCGATCAGGATTAGGGGTCCAGCGAACATCCGCTCGAGCAGGCGAGCCTACCTGCCAACCGCTACTTAGGGAAGTCGAAGCTGGAACATAAGTGCTTGAGCAGGCAGCTAACGCCAGAAACACGCCAACAATAGAATATTTACTCATCAAAAGTCCTTGCAATTAGGGTGTTGACCAATCTCCAGAGCTGAAAACCGGCAGTTGACAGACTCATAAACACTGAATGGAGAGACTGTCTACAGAACAGGCACCTCAGTAAGCTCATGAATGTTTGTATAAAAATATACTAACTACTGCATAGAAATCCGTAGGGTTTTAGCTTAAACTTTTGATGAATACGGTGGTTCTGATCTGGGATATAACGACGCTGAGCAGGAGTTTTCAGCGATCGCGTGTAGAGTCGACGAAGCGGCTGTCGGCTCTTATTACAGCGTACGAATGCATACTCACAGAAAAAGGCTACGCCTACGTACGCTGGCGCGTCACTTAGCCCTCAGTACATAAAGGTTGCGGTCTTTGTGAATGTATTAAGCCAAGTGGCTAGAGCTATAGCAGCGTAATGTTTTTAACTTTCCCTCCCAGTAAGGCATTATCACAGTAGATTTGAGAAGGGTAGGTTTACGCAAATCTGCCACGCTCAAAGGGCTTTATGGGCTTTAGCCACCGCTCAGATATCGTTAGTCACTCGGGGTGAGCACACTTTTTCTGGGCAAAGAGCCCAACGGGACAACTGGCCGAGTGACTTGCGGCTAGGCGTAAGCTTTACCATCTCTATGCCGGAACTGACGACGACCATCGATAGTTGGCACACAAACCAAATCCTGATCGGGATAGTCGGACTGATCGGGCGTCGATCTATCTCCTATTTCTAAGTATGTGACTGGTAGGGCAGATCGATTAACTAGGTGGTGTCCATTGGCCCGACCTGCCGCGAAACCTGCCATGTCGCCTGGTCGCAGCGTCTGCTCACCCTCATCGGTAATCAGTACCAGCTCGCCTTGCACTACGTAGACAAATTCATCTTGGGCAGAGTGCCAATGTCTGAGTGCTGACTGACTGCCGGGATGTAGTGTGGTTAAGTTGACACCGAAGTTGCGCAAACCAGCCGCCTCGCCGACGCGCTGACGGTAGCGACCAGCGACCGCCGACTTAAACTCATCTGGATAGCCGGTGCTATTTTCAATCGGCACAGAGGACAGATCAATCTGCATAGATGACAATCTCCAAAAGCGTCAGCACTTTAATCCTGTAGATTTTTAGTTCGGTTTCCAATCTAGTTCGAGCGGAGTTGCTACAAATACTGGTAGGGCTTCAGCTCGCGCCGAGAGCGCTGACAAGGCAAGATAGTCTTGAGATTCAATTACACTAGGGCTTGTGAACTGAGTGAACTGCCAGGCAACACAAACAGTGATATCGGCTTGCGTTAGGCGATCTCCTACCAGCCACTCAGACGCATCTGCCGCATAGGATTCAAGCAAGTGATAGGCCGCCCTCAGCTGAGAGCGAATGCGATCTTGCCAGGGCTGATGCTGCTTTTCGGGTGGCCGCAGCTCGCGCTCGTACACTATCTGCACGCTTTTGTCGCAGGCATTCAGGCCCAGCCCGATTAATCGTAACGCTCGCTGATAGTCGTCTATCGACTGAGGCATTAGGAAGCTAGACATTAGGGAGCTATCGGCACCAGCTAGTTTTTCTCCAGCTAACCTTTCTAGGTACGCTAATATCAGCGTCGAATCCATCAGCACTTCACCGTTGTCGCACACTAAGGTGGGTGCCTTGATCAGCGGATTGATCTGGCGATACTCTTCAACGTTGCGAAATACGGACAAAAAAGAATGGTCGTAGGGTAAGTCCAAAAGCTGGAGGGCGATCGCCACTCGCCGCACATAAGGAGAATCCAGCATGCCAATCAGCTGCATCGCACTCGAACCTCTCTCTACAGTTCTGTCTAGCCAATCACATATCCAAGTGAGTGCCTATTTATGGAATAGATAGGTGCGATAAATTTTAGAACATTAGGCTGGTAATGCCTGGAAAATGTTCTCTACTAGCCCTTTCGTTTTGTCGTCTAGCGATCGCCAATCCACCTCTCCATATTCATCAAACAAGCCGATATCTGCATCCAAGGTTCTCTCTTCTATAGAGTGAAGGCTAAGAGAGCCAAGAGTAAGGTCCGCCTCCGTTGCTGCCGCGCACACCTGGTAGCACAACGCCCAAATATCAATCGTTTGATCTTCATGCCCAGCCTTTGTCAATCGCAGCGTATAAAGAGGCGAGGGTTGAGGCAATTGCGACATCAAATTCGCCACTCGATCATGCTCTTCTGGAGGCACACCATGCAACCGCTTTTGCAGTGCGGCATATTCCTGCTGCTGCTCTAAAGCCGTCCCCTGGGGCCAGCGTAGTTCCTCTTCATAAGCACCTTCCCAGCGACTGATCTCTAGCTGCTTGCGAATATTGTCAATTACCCGAATCAGAGCGGGCTGCATGAGCTGCTCTACCTTTACCCTCGCTAGCGGCGTCGCGAATTTTGGCATCATAATTTTGGCAGCGTAATGATCTCTTTGTATTATTCCATCCGAAACCATGCAGTCAGCGCCACGGCTAGCCCATCAGCCGCATCATCAGGTTTGGGAATGCTTTCTAGCTTTAGCTCGCGGGTAATAGCGTCTTGAACTTCTACCTTATCGGCATTGCCGTGACCCGTAATAGATTGTTTAATTTGCGCTGGCGTAAATTCTACAAAAGGCAAATTGCGTTGGGCTAACACCAGCATCACGACCCCACGAGCCTGAGCAACCAGAATGGTATTACCCATGCGATAAAAAAACAGCTTCTCGATCGCCACCAAATCGGGCTTGTAGCAATCGATCACACTATGCAAATCATCGTAGATAGTACACAGTCGTTTGCCAGTCTCAGTGCGAGCCGGCGTTTTGACAACACCGTAATCTATTGTTTGGATAGTCGGTGAGAGTGCGCGCCTTTCAGCCGGGTCATATTCAATCACGCCAAACCCTAAAATAGCCAGTCCTGGATCTAGCCCGAGGATGCGTTGGGTCATAGGAGCAGTGCAAGGAACATCTTATCTGACACTCGCAGGCTGCCGTCCGTTACTAGCCGCCGCTGGTTCAGCCACGCCAAAGGCTCTGCTAAATGTTTTCTCCACCTTAAACCCAGAATCGATAGACTCTAACGGATCTTTGCGTAGACGATGGCGCAGACACAGCGCAATCACTTTTTGGATATCTTCCAGGGTTACTTCGGTGCGACCTTCGTAAGCCGCTAGCGCTTTGGCAGCGCGGTTGGTGACGATATCACCTCGCAAACCGTCAACGTCTAGCTCGGAGCACACTTCAGAAATTTTCACTTGCAACTCTCGCTCTAAAGTGACTTTGCTCAAGCGGTCTTGGGCCTCGATAATTTTTTGCTGAAGGGCATCTTGCTCCGCTTTACACTTGGCCGCAAATTCGTCAGGACTTTGGTCAAATTCGGTGCGCTGCTCAACGATTTGCACGCGCTGCTCAGGGTCACGCACGGTACGGATCTCAGCATGCATGCCGAAGCGATCCAGCAGCTGAGGGCGTAGTTCACCTTCTTCCGGATTGCCAGAACCAATGAGGACAAATTGAGCGGGGTGACGAATAGAGATGCCCTCACGCTCTACGGTATTCCAGCCGGAAGCAGCAGAGTCTAGCAGGACATCTACGAGATGATCGTCTAGCAGATTGACTTCGTCTACATACAGCAGGCCGCGATTGGCTTTAGCCAGCAGACCCGGTTCAAAGGCTTTAACTCCTTCTGCAAGGGCTTTTTCGATGTCGATGGTGCCACAGACTCTGTCTTCGGTTGCGCCCAAGGGCAAATCGATCATGGGCACTTTTTTAGCCGTAGCCGGAACATCCTGGCCCTCGCGCTCCGCGACGACATCAGGGTCACTCGGCGCACGATTGAACGGATCGTTAGCAACCACTTCAATATCAGGAAGCAGATCAGCGAGCGCGCGTATGGTAGTTGATTTGCCTGTGCCGCGATCGCCCATAATCATCACGCCACCGATTTTCGGATCGATCACATTCAAAATCAGCGATAGTTTCATGTCCTCTTGGCCAATCACCGCCGTGAAAGGAAAGACGGTTCGCGTTGCTGGTGGCTTTGCAATACTCACAGGCTTACTAAGTTTTTGTATTTATTGAGGTTTATCC
This sequence comes from Phormidesmis sp., assembly GCA_049680585.1. Taxonomy (GTDB): domain Bacteria; phylum Cyanobacteriota; class Cyanobacteriia; order Phormidesmidales; family Phormidesmidaceae; genus Phormidesmis. The sequence continues at coordinate 1,048 of JBAUIB010000216.1, read as the reverse complement.
ATTGTGCCATAGGAGGTTGTAAGGATGTTATGCAGCACCCTGCTCACCATCAATGGCAATGTCGAAGTGCAAAACATCCTCACGCCTTCCCAGTTTGGTGTATAGCGCGATCGCAGGTTCGTCTTCGATGCTGGTATCAGCCTGTACGAATATCACATAGGCACCCCGCTCAGCGGCGATTTCTTTCAATTTTTCAATCAAGGCTGTCGCAACACCTTGGCGTCTATGCCTTGAGACCACAGCAAGATCGTAGATATAAATCTCGCTACGCTCTTGCTCGAACTTCATAAGCTCATAAGCCGCAATACCGCCGACCACTTCGCCACTCTTTACAGCAGCTAGCGCAATGAACGTATCACCGCTAAGCAATCGCCGCAAGTAGCCCTCACTCGGACGTTTCGCGGTATAAGTTTCTATGTCATCGAATGCCTTGCCAAAGGTCGTCAGCAAGACTTCCATCAATGGGACGTCGTTCGAGGTGAGGCGGTGAATATCTAATGACATGGAATATTTCCCAGATGCCTGCCAGGATTACTGAGCTGTCTAAGTAAGCGTTTCTGCGAAAGCCTTCAACGCTAAACAGGTTCTGAAAACAGATTTTCGCGCCAATTCTGGCTATCTTCAGTATATGGTGTGTGTGTAAGGATACTCGTAGAGAAGGCTACGCCTACATACACCTCTCTGGTGCGCGTTTCCTAGAGCCGTCGCGAGTTACTTAGCCCATTGTCCTGGGAGACTTTCGCCAGAACTTGATAAGGACCTCATGACCCTGATGAAGCATTTGAAGAGTCGCTTCATATAAAGAAATGAAAACGGTAAATAAACGACAACAGCCGCCCCCATCAGAGAACGGCTGCAAGCCTTATATAGCAAATATTTTGCCAATCGGAGCGGCGGGATTTGAACCCACGACCCCTACTACCCCAACGATCACGCCCATGATTAGGCATGACTCAACTGAAAAAGCTTTAATTAGCAGACTTAGAGTCCTATTGCCTGACGTTGAGAATAAATTTCTTCTAACAGCAAGTCGCGCAATTCATCGGCA
>JBAUIB010000215.1:0-24204 GCA_049680585.1 Phormidesmis sp. | reverse complement strand
GGCTGTACTAATGATTTCCTGATACTGCTCCGGCTCTTTTACGAGGTCTCTGGTAAAAATTTGATTGGAACCCAGGTTGGAAACAGTCGCAAAAAAGCTTGTGAATGCTAGCGCATAGTTGTAGATGCCATATTGCTCAGGCTGGAGATACCGAGCAAGTAAGATTCCAGAAACTATTGCTGAACCTAGTCGAATGATCTTCTCGAGAACCTGCCATCCAGTATCTACAATAACTTTTCTGGAATCTATATTGTTCTTGACTTTAAAGAGAAGGTCCTTACAGTACCTGGAAAACCCCTGGTATGAGAGAAAGTTCTTACTCATATAGTTATTAGCTTTTTGGTAAGCAGGTTATCTATTTTTCAAAACGTTGCAGACCATTCTAGTTCTGTTGATTAGTGTAGGGATAGTTCTGTCTGTTCTAAAAAGGTAGATTTTTAGAAGAGGTAGCGATCGCCCAATCATCCTCACCCGATCCCTCAGCCTGCCTTTCCTCTCTGTGAGTACTCGCCAGCATCGCCTCCACCTCACCATGAAGATTGTCAGCGGCAAAAAGCGCATAGCCACTGGCTGGCAGATCGCGCAATAGCTGAAGCTGATCGAAGGCAACGGCCACCGGCAGATTCAGCAGCCGAATACCTGGAATCACAACTGTCGAGCGGTAGCTAGATTCAACCACCCAGGGTCGAATCAGTTCTTCAAATCGCTGAGTCGTACTGGCATAGCTCATCAGCACCACCCAATCCACCAAACCCTGATCGGCCCAATCCTCCCAGTCTTGCTGAATCGTCTGCTGCCTCTTGCGAGTATCGTCAGCAAAAACCGCTGCCGAGAGAATAATATCTGGACGCTGAGCGCGCAGGCGCTGAGAAGCTTCGCTGACAAAGGAGCTGATCTTGTGGGTGCGAAAAGCAACCCACTGCCGCCAGAGATAAGCGCTTTGTTCATCACCTCCATTATTAGGAGAAAGGGTAATTGGATCGACGCCTGTGAGTGAGTGAAACTGCTTGCGGGCCGCGTTGCCGTAGCCGAAAAGCTGGTTGGCAGACGGATCTTGAAAAGGATAGCGAATGTAGTCGAGCTGAATGCCATCAACGTCGTAGCGACTCGCAATTTCGCTGAGGAGATCCAAGAGGTATTGACGGACCTCAGGATTAGCGGGATCGAGAAATGTTTTGGTTTGCCCAGGAATGATGAGACTGCCGCGATTATCAAATCCAGCCCAGTCAGGGTGGGCACTGAGCACAGGGCCGGGGTAGTCTGCTGGCTGGCCGACTATACGGTTGTGAACTTGATTGCCAGCAGCAAATAGCCAAACCCAAGCATGGACTTCAATGTCATACTCTTTACCCAACTCGACGGCAGCCGCGAGCGGATCCCAGCCCCGAATAAGCGGATTTTGAGCTGGGGCAACGTCGCTCGGGTAGATAGGGTAGCCCGCGTTCACGGTTTCAACAAAGACCGTATTGATGCCGGTAGATTTAAACCGCTCGAAAACTTCGCTTAGTCCTGCTTTAGACCCGGCGCTAACGATGGTTTCGCGATCTAGCCAAATCGAGTGAATTTGTGGCTGGGAGATGGGCCGAGCCGCTAGCTGTGTATTGCTAAGCTGACCCGTCGTTGCAGGAAAAGCCATCGCAGGCATCTCCGCCCAGGCAGGCGTAGCCACGAGGCTACTCAAGCCCACTCCCAACAGTCCGCTGACAATTCCGCCCAATGCAGATCGCAGCACTGCATGAGAATAAGATTGTGGGTGAAGACAATGCCTTTGCAACCAGTCGTTACCGCGTCTGGGTACGGTTGTCGAAGTGTTTTGAGCGCGAAGAACCTGAATCATTTGGAAGGGACCAAGCGAATAAGCAAAAGGTAAAGAAGCGAGAATCTGACTCTTCTTTAGTTCCCCGAAGTGCCTTTGAGCTATCAAACAAAGCTGTTATGGCCACAGGCAGGCGAAAACTGCTAAGCTTGCGCAAAAAGAATTAAGCGTAGTCGTTATGAATTCATCTATCCAATGCGGCCCTCTTTGAAGGTGCGAGCCTTCGAGTCTTCAGATTCTGTGCTCGTCTCTGTGGCTGTGATAGGATAGAGAGCCTCTGTGTCTAAAACTTTTGTCTATTCATTTTCTAAGCGTATGGCCCTGCTACAAGAACGCAAACAGGAGATAATCTCCGAGCATCAGGTTCACGAAACCGACACCGGATCTGTCGATGTGCAGATCGCAATGCTGACTGATCGGATCAATACGCTCAGCCAGCATCTGCAAAAGAATAAAAAGGACTACTCGTCTCGCCGCGGCCTACTTAAGATGATTGGCCAAAGAAAGCGACTGCTCGCTTATTTGGTGAAGCAAGATAGCGATCGCTACAAAGCTTTGATCAAAAAACTGGGCATTCGTCGTTAGATGCGCTGTCAAATTGGCTACTAGCCGCCTGTCGCTCGACTGTTTTTGTGAGGTTTATGATGGCTTCAAAATCTGACCAAACACCTAGCAAGAAAAAGTCTGGCAAGCCTGCTGCTCGCGCTGGGCTGCCGTTTGAGCCCAACAGCGATCGCCCAGGGCCTAGTCAAAAGGCGGCTGATGGATCAGCGGCAAAAGCGAAGCAGTCCGATCAGTCGAAGAAATCGAAAAATAACGATCAGCCTAAATCCTCAGTCTCCGCCAAGGCTGAAGCGCGGGTAGAAGAAATTCGGGCCATGAAGCGCAGGCGAGCCGAAAAGCGGAAGGCTGACTCGTCTGCGCAGAGCGCTGATAGCGGTGAAATTCCAGAAGTGGTGAGCCGTCGAATGCTGCGCCGGATGGCCGTGCTTTCAGGTAGCCCTGTGTTTTTGGGGGTTGGCATTTTCTTTTTGGCGTATTACTTGCGCAGCCGCGAGATTGTGGAGTTTCCGCCAGTGGCTGTCTTGCTGGTGACGATGGGCTGCTTTGGATTGGGTGTGCTGGGCCTGACGTACGGTGTACTGTCTGCTTCCTGGGACGATGAGCCAGGCGGATTAGTGGGCCTCCGCGAGTTTAAGCTGAACTTTGGCCGAGTGATGGATGCTAGGCGCGCTTCTAAAACCTAGCGAGTGAGCAAAGCTATCGTTCAGTCATTAAATAGTCGAGTAGTTAGCAGTTTAGTAACTGATCCCAATCGAGCGCTCTAAGTCTAGGGAGCGTCAGCTTTACCTGCTCTCAGCTCTTGGGCTAACAGATAGAGCTCTGCCCATTTGCTGGTGACTTGCTTTTCTCTCAGGTCAAAGGCTTTGGCCACTTCTTCGACAGTTTTACCTGATTTAAAGGCAGTGAGAATCTGTTGCTGCTCCTCAGAAAGGACACTCCAGTAGCGGCTCCACTCGCTGGGCGTGAGACCGAGGTTATGATGCTGAAGAGAGGTCTTAAGCCAGGCAAAGACAAGATCGGGCTGCTGTTTGATCGTAAAGATGCGAATGGCGTGGTAGCTCACCTTCTCACGCAGGCGATAGATGTCGCGGACCTTGAGATCGAGCTGCTGGGCAATGGCTTCCTGGCTGTAGCCCTGAAGATGTAAATCCAGCCATTGCGTAGCGGTTTTGCCTAGCTTTTCGCTGAGGTACTCGGCAAACTGTTGCTTGACACTGGCGCGGGCGGCGCGCTGTGAGGCGATCGCGCGTTGAGCTTCGTAGCGATCTAACGCTTCAAAATCTAGCAGGCTAAGGGTGCTATCGGCATCGCCTGTCCTCATTTCTTCAGAGATCAGCTGGATGAGCTCACTGCTAGGCACCTGGGTCATACCGCCCCGCTGCGATCGCCGCAAATAGTTGACAAAGCGATAGACCAGCAGCGGCTGATTGCGAATGGGTCGCAGACAATATTCCTCAATCGTCGCCAGGATGAGCAAATTCCGCAAACTGGCCCTTGACGTGCACTGGCCGATCCACTCTGTTTGTTGCTGCATATGGCGATCGCTTTGCAGCATTTCCTGAATCACCTCTTGGAGCACATCCTTCACGGCGCGCTGGCGATCACGGCTCAGGGCGATCCAGGTGCGAACTTTGCTACGGATCAAAAAAAGGCCGCCCAGCTTTTGCAGCAGCCTTTGGTAGGCTCGTTCCGGCGAAAGCCCCCAGTAGCGAGAGATAAAAATTCGGTAGCGATAGTCCATCGCCTTTTGCGCGAGCTGAATTTGGCTGTCATCCATCTCGGCAAACCGGTCTAGATCGCCAACTAGCCACTGGGCGATCGCTAGATGGGTGGCTTCTGGCTGCCTAGGCAAATCGGCCTGTAGCTGCTGCTGCCAGGCTGACAAGATTTGAGTGATCAGCGCGGATGTGCTCGCCTCCGATAGTGTCACCTGTGTCCCTCACTCAAAATTCGCCAGTCCCAACGAATATAGACAGCGTCAGGATCACGCCTACTCTAACCCATCGCAGAAGCCTTGAAGTACTGCTACAAAGATGCGGCAACAAAGACATTAGCCAGCGCTTTTTGGGTACTTCTGTGAGTAGTTTCCCGAATATTGCGGGCTGAGCTTCATCCTTCCTTCACAGAGATGAGCAAATTTTTATTGTTCAAGAGAATATTTCCAGCATTTTTACGTGAATGTGCGTAGAAACTAGGGGCACTTCCTATGATCCCTGTAAGTCTACTCACGTAGATGTACTTATGAACCATTCACTGGACCGGCCTTTTACGGAAGGTTATTCCCTCGGTGAGAGGAGCATCCGCAATAGCTTAGGCACATCTAGATCACTCATCCAGCACTTGAGAAAAACAATGTCGTCACGCAGCGCCGTATCTTACAAAAGTAGAGGTCAAATAGGAGGTGCCCAGATCGCAGCGAGCTCACCTCACGCTAGCTTTTATCAGTCGTCTTCTTCGCGCCTGCCCCATGCCTCTACTGATTGCGCTATTAAGCGTCTGCTCGATGTCCTAGGCGCATTGGTGGGTCTGTTGATTTTGGCTATTATTTTTGTGCCAGTGGCGATCGCCATTCGTCTAGATTCCCCCGGTCCGATTTTGTACTGCCAGGAGCGGTTTGGCTTACAGGGTAAGCCTTTCTGCATTTGGAAATTTCGCTCTATGGTGAGCAATGCCGATGAGCTCAAAGCCAGTACCCTGAACGAAGCAGACGGGCTTATCTTTAAAAACACTCAAGATCCGCGCGTGACCCCTGTTGGCCGTTTTTTGCGAAAGACCAGCCTAGATGAGTTTCCTCAGTTCTGGAATGTGCTAGTTGGCGATATGAGCTTGGTAGGGACGCGCCCGCCCACGGCTGATGAGGTGCAGCACTACAGCGATCGCCACTGGCAGCGTCTGGATGTGCGCCCCGGCCTGACGGGACAGTGGCAGGTCAGTGGCCGCTCTGAAATCAAAGACTTCGAGGAGATTGTAAATCTGGATTTGCACTATCAGCTTCAGTGGACACCGATTTACGATGTCCAGCTACTGTTTAAGACGGTGGCAACGCTGCTATCTAAAAAGTCAGGGGCTTATTAGCTATTCAACCAGCGGGCAATGTCTTTGGCGTGATAGGTCAAGATCAGATCTGCGCCGGCTCGCTTGAAGCTCATCATGGTTTCCATGACGACTTTTTCTTCGTCTATCCAGCCGTTGAGGGCGGCGGCTTTGACCATTGAGTATTCGCCGGAGACGTTGTAAGCGGCTACCGGTAGGTTCGTCGCTGTTTTGACTCGCCAGATAACGTCCATATAGGACAGCGCTGGTTTCACCATCAGCATGTCTGCCCCTTCGGCAATGTCTAGCTCGATCTCTTTGAGGGCTTCTGTGCCGTTCGCAGGGTCCATTTGATAGGTGCGGCGATCGCCAAACTGAGGGGCAGAGTCGGCGGCATCGCGAAACGGACCGTAATAAGCCGATGAGTACTTCGCAGCGTAGGAAAGAATCGGAATATTCTCAAAGCCGCCTTCGTCGAGCCCGGCGCGAATGGCTTGCACAAAACCATCCATCATTCCAGACGGGGCGATAATATCTGCACCCGCGTTCGCTTGAGAAATAGCGGTCTTTTTCAGCAGCTCTAGGGTGGGATCGTTGAGCACACGGCCTGAGAGATCGCCAACTTCTAAGTAGCCACAGTGCCCATGATCGGTGTACTCGCATAGGCAAGTATCGACAATCACGATCAGATCCGGCACCGCTTTTTTGATTGCCTCACTCGCTTTTTGTACGATGCCGTGATCATGCCAAGCGCCCGTGGCTTCGCTGTCTTTTTCAGCCGGAATGCCAAAGAGGATGACAGCAGGAATCCCCAGATCGTAGACTTCCTTAGCCTCTTCGACAATTTTGTCGACAGAGAGCTGATAGACACCCGGCATGGAGGTGACCTCTTGGGCAAAGGTGTCGCCAGGGACTGCGAATAAGGGGTAGATCAAGTCGCTGGTGGTGACGATATTTTCTCGCACCATGCGGCGGAGATTTTCGTGCGATCTCAAACGGCGGGGGCGATGGGTCGGAAACATAGGGCTGCTACAGGGAAGGTGCTGATTCAAACAAGTGTAAAGCCTGCGCTGAGCCGCATTCGGCTCAGGGTCGCAAAAGTTACGTTCTGTAAAAAAGCGGGTCTGTAAAAAAGCTGGCAAGTGCCCTAGGCTTTTTGCGCGATGCTTTGTTCGCGAGGGGCATTTAGCTGAGCGCTCTCTGGACTGTCGGGCTTTCTTGGTTGGGCTATTAGCCTAGAATGCTTATGCGGTCTGATCGCAACTGTTTCAGTGAGAAAGTGTATATAAGTGTTTGCTCCATCCGAGCTGCTGTGGGCGCTCATTGGCCTAATTTTGACGATTGGTAGCACCTGGCTAGAGGCGTTTGTGGTGGGGATGCCTTTGTCTTGGTGGCAGGGGGAGGGCGGTGCGGTGGCGTTCTATTCGCTGGGGGTGACGTTTCAGGTAGGGGCGGCGCTGTTTACGGGCTGTATGGGCGGCAAAAACGCGGCGGCGCTGGCTCAAATTGCCTATGTGGCCTTGGGAATTGTGCTGTTTGAGCGCTTCGGCTTTGAAGTATTTGCGCAAGGGGCCGGGCTAGGATACTTACACGAGCCTGGATTTGGCTACCTGCTGGGATTTGCGCCAGCCGGGTGGCTGTGCGGGGCACTGGCCTTTCGCGCTAAGGCGACGCTGGAGCGGCTGGCGTTTGCGGCCTTGAGCGGGCTGCTAGTTGTCCATCTATGTGGGCTAAGCTATTTGATCTTGGGCGCTTTATTTGGCTGGATACAGCCGGTGCCTTCGCTGATCAGCGCCATAATGGATTACTCCCTTGTGCAAATTCCGGGACAGGTGATGGTGGCCTGTGCGATCGCCCTAATCTCCTATAGTCTGCGTAGAGCCCTCTTTTATTAGGAAATTTCCACCTTCTATCGTTTGCTATTTTATGAAACCTAACAACCCTCTTTTTTGGCTAGTGGCGATCCTCGGTGTCATCCTCGATCAGCTCACGAAGCAGTGGGTGATGGGCTCTTTTGAGTTGGGTCAGAGCATCACGATTGTGCCAGGGATACTGAACTTTACCTATGTCACCAATCCCGGTGCGGCCTGGAGCTTGTTTAGCGAGAATGGTGAATGGCTGAAATGGCTATCGATGCTGGTCAGCTTGGTGCTGGCTATTTATGGGTGGGTTGTACGCATGCCCAACCAGTGGGAGGCGGCGGGCTATGGATTTATCTTGAGCGGTGCATTTGGCAATGGCATTGATCGACTGCTGTTTGGCGAAGTCGTTGACTTTTTGCAGGTGTTGCCAGCGACGGGCTTTCCCGTCTTTAATCTGGCTGATGTCTGGATTAACGTGGGCATTATCTGCTTGCTGGCGATCGCTATTTTTTTACCAGAGCCGCCCAAAGGAAAAAGCGGTGGAAAGAACGGTGGGAAAAGCAGTGGAAAGAGTAATGGCCCAGGAAAAGGCCGTCGGCCTCGACTGTAGACTATGCTTTGGTTAGTTTTTATTCAGCCGTCTACGATTCAGCATTTACGATTTAGCCATCTACGACTTACCTGTTTGCTATTTACCCGTTTAGTATGGGGTTCTAGCTTGAGCTGTCAATGCCCTTATTTGCAATATGACTTCTCCGCCACCACGCAAACCACCTCGACCGCCCTCACCTCAGCCGCCCTCACCCCACCCGCCCGGCTCACCCGATCCCTCAGATGCTGCTAATAACGGCACGCCTAAAAAGGCGGCTCAGCCAGTCCCTAAAACGTTTTTAGGCTCGATTACTCAAGCATTCCATACCGTTCAGGCGAATGTGGATTTTTCTAAGATTCCACTGAAGCCGGATGCCCGAGTGCCTCAGCTACTGATCGAGACCAGTGATGCTAACGGCAAGCCACATGAGTATCCGCTGGTGGGAGAGCATTATTTATTAGGTCGATCTTCCAAGGCTTGCGACATTGTCGTGCGCAGTCCGATTGTCAGCCAAACCCACCTGTCTTTAACGCGCGATAAATCGCGGCCCGGTAATCCGTTTGTGATTAGAGACAAAGGATCGACCAACGGCATTTACCGCAATCAGAAGCGGATCAAATCACTGCCGCTGCGCCACGGTGACGTGCTCACGCTGGGCCCGAAAGAACTGGCCGATGCGGTAACGGTGCGCTATATCGATCCGCCCCCTTGGTACATGAACGTGGCCCGCTACGGCCTATACAGCATCAGCGGGTTCACGGGCCTACTGGCCTTCTGGATAGTGGCTCTGCAATGGCCAAAAATTACGATTAATCCCTTGCCAGAATCGGTACAAGGTCCGGTGCTGATGACGGCTGAAGAAGACGGCGTGCGGGTGCCGCTCAATGAGCTGCCGACGATTGCTCATCTCGAAAAGAAACGGCTGAGGGAATATTCGCCTTATTTGCCTAAAGCGGTGGTGGCTTCGGAAGATTCTCGCTTTTACTGGCATGGGGGTGTCGATCCCTGGGGCATTGCCCGAGCGCTGAGGACAAACATTGCCGGTGGCGAGATTCGCGAGGGGGCCAGTACCCTCACTCAGCAAATTGCTCGCAATACCTACCGAGACTACGTGGGCGCAGAAGACAGCGCTGCTCGTAAGGTTCGTGAGGCTGTCGTCGCGCTCAAGCTAGAGACCTTTTTCAGCAAGGATCGGCTGATGCTGCTGTACCTTAACCGGGTGTATTTGGGCAATAATCTCTACGGATTTGAAGATGCTGCTCAGTTTTATTTTGGGAAGTCTGCTAGCGCGCTGACGATTTCTGAGGCGGCGACGCTGGTGGGAATTTTGCCCGCGCCTAATGCTTTTAACCCGGTGCAGAACTATCAGGCGGCGGTAGAGTACCGCGATCGCGTGATCGAACGCATGGTGTCACTCAATATGATCAGCGCTGAAGAGGGCCGTCAAGCCCGGCGATCACGCATTGAAATTAGCCCGAAGGCTCGCGAGCAGCTACGCAGTTCGCAGGCCCCTTACTTTTACAGCTACGTCTTTGACGAGTTGAATGCGGTTCTCGGCAAAGGGCTGGCCCAAGAGGGTAATTTTATTGTTGAAACCAGCTTGAACTTGAAGACGCAGGCTGCGGCTGAAACCACACTGCAAGAAACAGTCGCCAGTCAGGGCGCTGAGTATGGCTTCTCGCAAGGGGCTGTGGTCACGCTAAACGCGGCCAACGGCGAAGTCGAAGCGCTAGTAGGCGGGGTTGACTACCAGTCGAGTCAGTTTAACCGGGCAAGTCAGGCCGTGCGTCAGCCGGGTTCTGCCTTTAAGGTATTTGCCTACGCGGCTGCTATTGAGCAGGGTATCTCGCCGAGCGAAACCTTTTCCTGTAGCGATCTCAACTGGGGCGGTGTGTTCATCAGCGGCTGTCGCTCGGGCGGAGGCGCGCTCGACATGTACTCTGGGATGGCCCGCTCTGAAAACGTGATCGCGATGCGGGTGGCCGAGAGCGTTGGACTGAGTTCTGTGGTTAACATGGCGAATCGGCTGGGAATTGACAGTGAGCTGAATCCGGTGCCGGGTTTGGTGCTAGGGCAAAGCGAGGTAACCCCTTTGGAAATTACGGGGGCGTTCGGTGCGATCGCCAATGAGGGCGTCTGGAATCGGCCCCACGGTATTCAGCGAGTGCTCGACAGTAGCGACTGCAAAGATGTCGATGACATTTCCACCTGCCGCGTGATTTACGACTTTTCGCAAAGCGCCGACGCCAGCGTGCAGGCGATTGATGCCAGCGTGGCCAACACGATGACTGGCATGATGCAGGGCGTGGTGCAGGGTGGCACGGGCCGCAACGCCTATCTAGGACTCGGCGAAGCGGGGAAAACAGGCACCACTAATGACAATGTGGACTTATGGTTTGTTGGCTTTGTACCGCGTAATGCACTGGTGACGGGCGTTTGGCTTGGCAACGACGATAATGCGCCGACCGATGGCAGCAGCGCTCAGGCGGCGCAGCTCTGGGGCAGCTATATGGCTAAGGTTGTGCGATAAAGATTACAGCTAACGCTTGGCCCCTACCGGCGTCTGGCTTTGCTCATCATTTTTTGCGATAGGCTGATCTGTAGCTTTTCCTGGCTGGCCCAGTCTTGCAGAATCCGATAGAAAATTTGGCGATCGCGGCTCTGTAGCACAGCCGTCTGGTCAGCCGTCTCAATCGCGTAGGGATAGCCGTTACCGACGATCACCTCAGCGCGCACTTGGTTGATAATCGCTTCGGCGCGGCCTGCTTCCCAGATCCAGCGCGGTAACTCTAAGCGGGCTGGGTAGCTAGCGTTGGTTTTGAGGTAGGTAAAGGTGATGCGATGGTGCATTTCGGCATAGTCGTTGAGAATGTCACCGCGATCGCAGATCATTAGAGGCGTGCGATCGCCCCAGCGCATCAGTCGATCCAGCAGCTTGGCGTCGTGAATCGTTCGCGTCGTCTCCAGCCGATCTCGAATGCGTAGCAGCGTAGTCAAGTCATTCGACTGAGCGGTGTCTACATAGCCAACCAGCGGTACCTGATGTTTTTCACTGGCTCTCAGCAGCGTCAGTACCTGCTCTACGTAGGGCGAGCGGATATTTTCGTCGAGCATGGCAGCGAACGAAAGCACCAGCGAGCCATCGAAAAAAACGAGGCATTTTTCAGGGTCGCGGCCTTGCTGAAGCGCCCGGTCCTTGGCCTGCGTGATGTAGTCGATCAGGCGCTGCACTTCCATCGAAAATCGGCGCATGTTGATCCACCTGTCCATCGGCTGAGAGCGATCAGCCACCAGATCTTTAGGCGTCATTACATCGAGTAGGATGTCTTTTTCATAGCGGCCAGCGGCGCAGTGATGATTTTCAAACCAGCCGATTTGTACTAGCGCGATCGGAATCGAAAAGTCTTTTTGCGGAAATACCTGAGAGCCATCGACGGCAAAAGTCGTCACATCTGTGAGGTGTGCTTTGACCCAATCTAGGCTTTGCTCGCGATTTTCCCAGCTCAAGCCGCTGCGAATAATACCGCTGTTATCGGCCCCAATCGGCTCCAGCAATCTTGCGCCGAGATCGCCTGCTTGCGCTTCTATCCACTGGGCTCGCTCATTTTCTTTTAGCGCCACCCATTTGTCCCATGCCTGCCGATACCGTGCTAGATAGCTCGACGTACTCTCGTCGAAGCTGGCAAAATCAGCCCGCTTTTGGTTCAGCACCATCTGAATCTGGGAGGGTTTGATAGCCATAAAATTCTGAAGCTCAAAGGTTACGAGTGCAGGTTTGCCAGTTGGGAACAAGCGTACTAGAGCGATCCAATTTAGTATACTAGGGCTGTGCTTTAAGCCTCACTGTTAAGGTGATCATTTAGCGATGAATAAAGAGATTCAAAAAACGGATGTGCTGATTATTTCTTGCGCAATGTAAATCAGTGTTTCAATATCCTTCACATTTGGGCGGTGCCCCCTCCTTAGACAGAGAAGCAGTGATACGATTCATCTCATAGCTTTTTATTTTGAGTGGAGCATAAGCCCTTGGTACTTCGGGTTGCAGTTGTAGGCGCTGGTCCGGCAGGTTCTTCCGCCGCTGAGATACTGGTCAAAGCAGGTATCGAGACGTATCTGTTTGAGCGCAAACTAGACAATGCAAAGCCATGCGGGGGAGCCATTCCACTGTGCATGGTCGATGAGTTTGACTTGCCTCCCGAGATTATTGATCGCCGGGTCCGCAAGATGAAGATGATTTCACCTTCAAACGTCGAGGTGAACATTGGCGAAACGCTGAAAGATGGTGAGTACATTGGCATGTGCCGCCGCGAAGTGCTAGATGGCTTTTTGCGCGATCGCGCCCATCGTCTCGGTGCCAAGCTCATCAACGGTACCGTCCACAAGCTGGAGATTCCGGGTAACGATAAAGACCCCTACGTGCTGCACTACGCCGATCATGCCAAAGAAGGGCTACAGGGCGAAGCCAAAACCCTCAAAGTAGACATGGTAATTGGCGCGGACGGCGCTAACTCTCGGGTCGCTAGAGCGATTGATGCGGGTGACTATAACTATGCGATCGCCTTCCAAGAGCGCATTCGTCTGCCCCAAGACAAAATGGCCTACTACGAAGAGCTGGCCGAAATGTATGTGGGCGATGATGTTTCCCCCGACTTTTATGCCTGGGTATTTCCCAAGTATGACCACGTTGCGGTCGGCACTGGCACTATGCGTCCTAACCAGGCGCGCATTAAAGAGCTGCAGCGCGGCATCCGGGCGCGCGCAGCCAAGCGCCTTGAAGGCGGCGAAATCATTAAGGTAGAAGCCCATCCCATTCCTGAGCATCCCAGACCTCGCCGAGTGGTTGGCCGGGTGGCTTTGGTCGGTGACGCGGCGGGTACGGTTACCAAGTCGTCTGGTGAAGGCATTTACTTTGCGGCTAAGTCAGCTCGAATGTGCGCTGAAACCATCGTGGCCCTCTCTAACAGTGGTGAGCGCGCCCTGACTGAGGATGAGCTCAAGCAGTACATCAAGCGTTGGGATAAGGAATACGGCCTCACCTACAAGGTGCTTGATATCTTGCAGAGCGTCTTTTATCGTAGCGATGCTTCTCGCGAAGCCTTTGTTGAGATGTGCTCCGACATAGACGTGCAAAAGCTGACGTTTGACAGCTACCTGTATAAGACTGTCGTGCCCGCTAACCCGCTCACTCAGCTCAAAATTACGGCGAAAACAGTCGGTAGTCTGCTACGCGGCTATGCGCTAGCACCCTAGCAGTTGCTTCAGACTGTTCTCATCAGTTAACGGATATTATTCTCTTTGTATTAAGCGTCTCTTTGATTTCGAGGAGACGCTTTTTGTCTGACAATACGCTGAACGCTGAGATTCCGTTAAGAAAGCTATCCCAACTCAACGGTTGATTACAGAAGATGTCCATGATGTTATCTATGCCGGATAAGGGTGGTAGCGTGGGGACGCCCACAAGAATCTATTGGTTGCCGTGATTAGCGGCAAGAGGCGGCAGATTTATGCACAACAACTTCCAAAAAGATTGGTTAGGGTCACTCGTTGTCGCCGCACTCGGAGCGGGTGTGATTACCTCGTTTGCCGTTTGTCAGGGACAAAATCCGCTGGTGGGCTTAGGGATTACGGCGATCGCTGCGATCGCAGCCGTTACCATCGATAGTCTGCTGTGATGCCCGTTAAATCACAGACGGTGAAACTACAGACAGTGACAACAAAACGGCTTATTCAACCGTTACCGTAATTTGTTCTGATAGTACTGGATGATCGTGAGGGACGTGAATGTAGTTGCCGAGTAGCAGCTGCAGCGTATGCTCGCCGGGGGGAAGCTCGAGCGTTGTCTCCGTCTGGCCACCGCCAAAGTGCTTGATGAAGGCGGTCGCTGGCAGCGGTTTAGTGAGGGTGGGTAGTTCGTCTACATCAATCAGTAAATGGTGGTGTCCCGTTCCCGTTTTGTCTATTCCTGCTGGCGCAATGCCCATGCCTGAAAGGCCAAACTTAACGGTAAATTCAGTTGGGACGGTCTGGCCATCTTGCGGCTCGATGAGGTAGGCGCGGGCGTTTTCAGGGGCGGGGGAGAGCGCAGGCGCGGCGATCGCAACTGGCACAAATAGCGCTAGCATCAGAGCGGCCATCAGGCCCGTCAGCGTCACGGCCCAGCCTGAGCGCAGGCGAGATAGCCAGGATAGTTGAGCACGAACGGCTGCAAGTAGGCGATTCATAGTAATAACTAGGCCGAATAAACATTTCGGTGAGAAACGGTAGCGGTATGAGCTACTAGTAATTTACCGTGCTTACTGCAACGAAGCACGGTTATCGAGATCTCTGAGGTAGTACAAAGTAAAGCAGGCCGCCAGCATCGGCCAAGACGCATAAAACAAGATGTTGGCATCGGCAAACGGGGCCAGATATTTAGGAAATGAGACCAGCGTAGAGGCTAAGTGCATCAGCAGTACTAGACCGTAGGTGATTTTCTTTTGATAGCCCAAGACAAAGCCGACAATAATGACCAGTTGAATTGCTCCTAGCAGGTAGGCGATACCCGCGCCAATACCGCCGATACCATAAAAGGCTTGAAAGACCGCAGCGGTGTGCTCCGGCTGAACAAATTTATCAGCTACCCACACGAGCAGGGCGATAAATACGCTAATGCGCGTGAGTAGCAGCACGAGCGATACCCGCTGGGTGATGGGCGTGCTGATGGATGTATTGGCTGATGAGGTTCGGATCATCACGCTTCTCCTATATTTTTCAACTCTATTTTTGAGGCGATCACCCTCAGCCAAATGAGAACGATATGAGAGTTTGCTTGGCATGTATATTTTTGCAGCGGCAGTCTATTCTACAAAAGCGACATAATAGACCTAACTGTTAAGCGCTAACCGTCAGACCCTTTGCCCCATGTTCCACGATCTGCTGGCCACTCAAAATAGAGCCCTCATCCTCCAGTTTTACAAATCGTTTGACAATCGCCGTCTACAGGAAGGACTCGCCCTGCTTTCTCCTGAGTTGGTCGCGCATATGGCAGGCGTCGAGCAGCCGCTAAACCGGGCAGAATTTGCTGATATGGGCACAGAAATTTACAACGCCTTTCCTGACGGTCGGCATACGTTTTCTCAAGTCGTTGCCCATCGAGATACGGTGACGACCTGCGGCTTTTTTACCGGCACTCATTTGGGACCGTTTCAGAGCCTACCAGCCACGGGTAAACAGGTTCGCTTTGCGGTGATGCATATTGATCGCGTGAGCCACAGCAAAATTGTTGAGCACTGGGGGCAAGGTGACAGCCTGAGCTTGCTGCAGCAAATTGGCATGAAGCTGGTGCCAGGTCCGGGCATCTTACTGAAGCTAGGGATTAAAGCCAGCAAGCATTGGCAAGGAGAAACTTTTGAGCGGCTGCGGACGATTGCTCAGCCTGACCATCATTTATAGCCCTTCTATAGACCTCCTACGAAAGACACTTACGCTATGGTGCAAGCAGAAATGCCCGTCTGAAATGCCTGTCTAACGCCTATCTACCCAAAACTCATGGACAACGCCTCCCAGCCAAAGCTTCAAGCTGATTCGGATATCGATTCGGATGTCGCAGCTCAACAAATCGCTCATCCTGGCAAAGACATCGGCGGCGGTTTGCCTGTCATTGAATACTGGGCCAAACATACGCTGGCACCGGAAGGGCCGCAGGTTTGGAAGACGTTGCTGCACAAGAGCGCCTGCTTGTCTTGTGCGTGGGGAACCGGCGGACAAAAAGGGGGGTTTACCAACGAAGTTGGCGAAAAAGTGCAGCGCTGTATGAAAAGCGTGGAGTCTATCGTCGCGGAACTGCAGCCGCCTGTAAAACCGCACTTCTTTGCGCAGCACAGCCTTTCGCAGCTCCAACAGCTCACCTCTATGGAGGCTGATAAGCTAGGGCGTTTGAGTTTTCCTGCGATTTTGCGAGCGGGTTCGTCGCACTATGAGCGGATTGGCTGGGATGAGGTGTATGAGCGGGTAGAGACGGCTTTTCGCCAGCCGCCTGAGCGCGTGGCTTCCTACAGCTCTGGGCGATCTTCTAACGAAGCGGCTTATTTGCTACAGCTAATGATGCGGCTGCTGGGCTCTAACAATTTGGCCGACTGCTCTGATTTGTGTCACCGGCCTTCGACGGCGGGGCTGAGCAGTATGTTTGGCTCTGGCACTTCGACAGTGAGTTTGGAGAGCCTGAAGCAGGCTGACTGTGTGGTGCTAACCGGATCAAATGCGCCTGCGAACCATCCTCGGCTAATGAATGAGTTGATTAAGCTGCGCGATCGCGGGGGCACCATCATTGTGATCAACCCCGTGCGCGAAGTGGGTCTAGTCAAGTTTGGCTCGCCTTCTTTTCCAGTGAAGTCTCTAATTCCCGGCTCGGATATTGCGAATGTGTTTTTACAGCCTATTCCCGGCAGCGATCTGGCGATTTTTATCGGGATTCAGAAGGCGTTGATTGAGCGAGATCGCATTGACTATGCCTTTCTCAAAGCCCACACCGAGAACTGGGAAGCGGTAGTTGAACAGGCTAGCGCCACTACCTGGGACAAAATTGTTGAAACCTGTGGCATTCCGCAAGCTGACATTGAAACAGCGGCTAGTCTGATTGCTCAGGCCAACGGCGTGGTCTTCGCTTGGGCGATGGGTATTACTCACCAGGCGAACGGGGTCGATAACGTCTGTGGCATTGCCAATACAGCCCTACTCACTGGCAACGTCGGTAAACTAGGCGCTGGGGTTATGCCCATTCGCGGCCACTCAAATGTCCAGGGCTTTGGCTCAATGGGTGTTAAAAACGAACTTAAACCCGCTTTGAAAAAAGCGCTAGAAAAGCTAACGGGGCGCTCTCTAGATCTTGATCCGGGCTATCACACGCGTGCCCTAATCGAAGCGGCTGACGCAGGCAAAGTAGATACGCTGCTGTGCCTGGGCGGCAATCTGTATGCGGCCAATCCCGATCTGACACAGGCTAAGCGTGCTCTCGGTAAGATCAACACAATTATCTACCTAGCGACCAAGCCAAACCTAGGTCACTTTCACGGCCTTGCCCAGCAGGATACGCTGATTATCCCCGTATTCAACCGCTTTGAAAATCCGCATAAAACCACCGTTGAATCCGGCAACAACTTTGTGCGGCTCAATGACGAAGGCAAAACGCACCTGAAAGAAGCCGATCTCGTGGCTGAAGTCAGCTTTATCACCGAACTCGCGCATCGCCTGCATGGCACCTCCCCGATAGACTGGCATCAGCTACAAGACACCCGCTACGTGCGTCAGCTAATCGCAACAACTATCTCTGGCTATGAAAAGATTGGCCAAATTGACGATACCCAAGAAGAGTTTACGATTGGCGGGCGCATCTTCACCACCCCTAGCTTTGGCACGCCCTCAGGCAAAGCCCAAATGCAGCTAACCCCCTTACCTCGCCTAGGCTTACCGACACCAGCAGACTTTGAGGCCAGCGAAGCCGAAAAAGACAGAGGCAGGGTTCTGACCTTAATGACCGGACGCAGCTATACCCAGCACAACACGGTTGTTTATCGCATTGGTGATAAGTATCGAGGCATGCCGCATCGCCACTGCATTTTGATGCACTCTGAGGACGTGAGAGAGGGGGGATGGCACGATCATCAACGGGTTACTGTGCAAGGCGAAGCTGGCAGGCTTGAAGATATTGAAATTATCTGCGGCGCAGTCCGACGCGGCGCGGCCCTGATGTTTTACCCCGAAGCCAATGTGCTGATGAAGGGCATTACCGATCCCAAATCGCACACACCTGCCTACAAGCGAGTTCCAGTGCTGGTTTTTGCATAGAACTATAGCTTTTGTCACCGACTATCTCAGTGGGTGAATGCAGCGAGGATCGAGTAACGTGGCTTTTTCGGGCTCGCGAGGAAACCAGGAAGCCGTTCGCTTGCAGAGTTCTACCAGCATTAGCATAACAGGCACCTCAATCAGCACGCCGACGACCGTTGCTAAGGCAGCGCCTGAGTCGAGGCCGAACAACATTACAGCGGTCGCGATCGCCACTTCAAAATGGTTGCTCGCGCCAATCAAAGCCGCTGGAGCCGCATCCTCGTAAGCAAGACCCATCTTCTGTGCGACTACGTAAGAGATCAAGAAAATAAAGTTTGTCTGGAGAAAGAGAGGCACTGCAATCAACAGAATGTGCAGCGGGCTATTAACAATCAGCTCGCCTTTGAAGGCAAACAACAACACTAGAGTAGTCAGCAGCGCTAGAACAGCAACCGGACTGAGATACTTCAAAAACACCTGCTCAAACCAAGCTTTCCCTTTGTGCCTTAGAATCCAGCTGCGAGACACCGCCCCGGCTAGCAGCGGCAGTCCCACATAAATCAGCACAGAAAACACAATCGTCTGCCAGGGCACCGTCAGGTCATTTGCTGACAACAGCCATCCACCTAACGGTGCGTAGAGAAACAGCATCGCCAGTGAGTTAATCGCGACCATCACCAGCGTGTGTCCCTGGTTGCTGTAGGACAAATATCCCCACATCAGTACCATCGCCGTACAGGGTGCGATTCCGAGCAAAATAGTCCCTGCGATATACGAGTTTGCCAGCGGCACCTCAACACCTCGAATTAGCTCAGTGCCTGCAATTAAAGGACGAAACAGCCATCCTAAGAAAAACTGAGCAAACGCAACCATCGTAAAAGGCTTAATCAACCAGTTCACCACTAGCGTTAGCAGCACAGGTTTAGGAGCTTTGGCCGCTTGCTTTGCCTGTGAGAAATCGATCTTCACCATGATGGGATACATCATGAAGAACAAGCAGAGGGCAATGGGCACCGACACCTGGTAGACACTGATCGCGTCTAAGGTTTCTGCAATTCTAGGAAAGGCGCGTCCGAGAATAACACCACCGACGATGCAGAGGGCAACCCACAGCGTTAGGTACTTTTCAAATACGTTGAGCTGTCCGCCTGCTTGAACTGATGTCTGCGTGCTTTGAGGGCGTCCTGTTTTCATGAGTTAATTACCTCCTTTGTGTCACTGGCGCTCATCAGTTTCGGATTAGGCAGTTTCAACGTCACCAGTTCTGCTAGCACTACAAAAGCGGTAGACACCCACAAGCAGCCCACCAGTCCATAAAACTGAAATACCAAACCCGAAAGAACAGTTCCGGCCAAGCGTCCGCCAGAATTAGCCATGTAGTAAAAGCCCACGTTTAGCGCCACTTTATCGTCATCCGTGTAGGCGAGCACGAGGTAGGAATGGACGGCGGAGTTGAAGGCAAACACGATGCCAAATATCATCAGGCCGATGACGATGGTTTGTCCGGCTGGAAGATTGAGCTGTAGGGCGAGTGCGATCGCTGCCGGAATCCCAATCAGCAGCCCCGTCCAAAAGCGAATCGTTCTGGCCTGTGGCGGTTTGCCCGAGCCAAACTTTCTGAGCATCGTCGGTGCGAGAGACTGCACTAAACCATACCCAATCACCCAAATTGCGAGAAATCCACCCACCTGCTCAAAAGACCAGTTCAACCCGCTGTAGAGAAAAACCGGCAAACCCACTACAAACCAAACGTCCCTTGCACCAAACAAGAAGAACCGCGCGGCTGAGAGAATGTTGATTTCAGAGCTTTTAGAAAATAGCTGGTGAAACTTCACCTTAGCCTTGATTTTCCCCATTCCCGCCGGTAGCCATCGGCTAGAGAGCAGGATAATAAAGAGTCCTACCGCCATAATGACTAAGGCATTCGCATAGCCAAACATTGATAGCAGGAGGCCCCCTAAAAAAAAGCCCACACCTTTAAGCGCGTTCTTTGATCCGGTAAGGATGGCGACCCACTTGAACAGAGATGACTGAGCCTCTTTAGGAATGACCAGACGAATCGCACTCTTAGAGCTCATTTTAGTGAGATCTTTCGCGATGCCAGATAGCGCCTGAGCGAACATAACGTAGGGGACGGCAAGGGCGATCGCCCAGTTCTCATTCACGGGCGTCAGCAGCAGCAGCGCCACAATCTGCAAAGCAATGCCGCCATACAGCGTCAGCTTGACACCGAAACGAGCGCCAATCCAGCCCCCAAACAGGTTCGTGACAATCCCAAAAATTTCATAGAACAAAAATAGCATCGCCACTTCCAAAGGGGTGTAGCCCAGCGTATGGAAGTAGAGCAGCACCAGCATTCGCAGTGCCCCATCGGTAACCGTAAACCCCCAGTAAGCAGCCGTCACCAGGGCGTAGTTACGAACCCCAGCTCGATCAAACGTAGGTGAAGAACTCATGGCGTCAAAGATTCATAAAAAGTTTGCTGAGCCGTCGAATAGCACTTACACACAGGTCTGTCAGACACAAACCATCTGAAAAGAAACCGATTGAACAAAAAAATTAGCCGATTAAAAGGGCTACCTTCTTAGCTAGCTCTGCCATTCGGCAAGAATAGCCCCACTCGTTGTCGTACCAAGCGAGAACCTTCACCTGCGTCCCATCGACGACCATCGTTGACAGGGCATCGACAATCGAAGAGCGTGGATCGTCTTTGTAGTCAATCGAAACGAGCGGACGCTCTTCATAGCCTAAAATACCTTTCAAGTCTCCAGCTGCGGCTGCTTTAAACAAGCCATTAACAGCTTCTGCTGTCGTCGGCTCATTGACTTCAAACACGCAGTCCGTCAGGGATGCATTCAGCAAAGGAACGCGCACTGCTAAGCCGTTGAGCTTGCCAGAAAGTTCCGGAAAAATGGCCGCGATCGCCGTTGCAGATCCGGTTGTGGTTGGAATTAGAGACAAGCTGTTTGCCCTTGCTCGGCGTAAGTCCTTGTGAGGTGCATCCACAATCGTCTGGGTGTTGGTGATGTCATGAATGGTGGTAATCACGCCGTGCCGAATGCCTAACCCTTCGTGCATGACTTTCACTACAGGTGCGAGACAGTTAGTGGTGCAGGACGCAGCTGTCAGCAAATGATGCTCGTCGGGGTTGTACAAATGGTCGTTAATCCCCATCACAATATTGAGCGCCCCCTGCTTCACAGGTGCAGCCACAATCACCTTTTTCACCCCCTGCTTAAAGTAGGTTTCTAGTAGCGCCGGGGTGCGAAACTTGCCCGAACATTCCAGCACCACATCAATATCTAGATCTCCCCAGGCTACCTCTGCTGGCGCTTTATACGAGCTGAAACTTAGCGGCTGCTGATCGATGAAAAATCGATTTTCTCCAGCGGCTTCCACCTCCGGTTGCCATCGACCATGCACCGAATCAAATTTAAGCAGGTGTGCTGCTGCTGCCGTGCCACCTTTTACCTCATTCACATGAACAAACTCCAGCTCTGGCCAGTCCCAGGCTGCTCTCAGCACCAACCGACCAATTCGGCCAAAGCCATTAATCGCAACTCTCGCCATAGACCCCTTTAGATTGTTTTTTCAACATATAGCGTTTGTCACGAATACATCCGCACACCGCTATAGTTAAAACTCTCGATCTGCCTCCACTAGCGCCTTGATCGCGAGGTTCGTAGGCGCTTCTCCACTTAAAACAATCCCTTTCTTCTATTATTTCAATTTAAGTTGAAATGTCAAGCAAGTAGTTCTATTCCTTTGGGTCGTTTAATTAAATGAAAATTAAATAGGGCTAATCTGGACAAATTCGAGCGGGCAAAATTGGACTGTAGCGACGAAACTCTGCAATGTAGCGCTCTAGCACGATAAACTGCTGTAGGTTTAGGCGGTAGTAGATCCATCGGCCTTCTTGACGACCTTCAATCAGCCCTGCTTCCCGCAGCGTCTTCAGATGAAAGGAAAGCTTAGACTGGGTGACATCCAGCCGTTGGGCAATGTCACAGGCACAGAGTTCTTGATCGCGCAGCAGCTCGATAATCTGTACGCGATAGCCGTCAGCGATCGCCTGAAAAAGCGGCAAAATAGCAGGCTGAGTAGCAGTTTTCATATTCGCTCACTAATTATATTTGAAATGATAGTGGCTTTTGGCATACCTGCGCAATTAGCAAATTTGACTGTTACTCTATAACCTTCAATCTGATACCGCTTTCTAATGTTGTTTCAACGACCAAGCCGGGAAACAAGGTGCCCGACACGGGAGCAGCTTGCTTAGGATTTATCGCAGCGGCGATCGCCACATGCCGATCTGCCACTACCAAGCCCAAGGTCGGATCAAAGCCACGCCAGCCGCCGCCGGGGACATACACCTCAACCCAAGCATGCAGATCGTGATTGACTTCTGTGCTCTCAAGATCTCCCTCCTGGTAACCGCTGACGAATCTAGCCGCTAACCCGAGTGATCGACAAACCGCCATGAACAGCACTGCAAAGTCTCGGCAGGTGCCAGCGCCTTGAGCGAGCGTAATCGCAGGAGATTGGGGCATTCCTTCTAGCCGCTGCTGATACTGATGCTTATTAGGAATGAGCTGAGTGAGCTGCGTCAAAAAGTAACCCACGTTGTAATTCGTCGATTGCTGTATCGAGCGGGCTAGCGCGAGCACCTCAGGGGCGATCGCCGCATCCACGCCCCATCCTAAAGGCACCTCCAAATATGGCCGAAGCTGCGCTGCTAAGGCACTCGGATAGTCAATCGGAAACTCCACCGCCCAAGACTCAAACAGATAATCAAACGGGTTGTCGCGAGTGGTGGTGACCTCACTGGTGGTCGTGATCTGCCAGGCATCTAACGGTGCATCAAACGTCACTTGCAAGCAGGTGTTGCCGTCAGCTTCTAGTAGATAGCTCTGACGGGTGGGCCCAGGTGAGAGGGCAATATCGAACGTGTTCAGCCACTGTGCGCCGTCACTGCGAGGGCATAGCCGCAGCAGGTGCGGTTTTAGCCTGACGGGGGCGCTGTAGCGGTAGCGAGTGGTATGAGTAATGTGATAGCGCATGGCAGCTTATTGCATCTGACTAAAGGCAGGCTGAGGCACAGACGGCGGCGCGATAAAGTCAGTGTATATGTACTCACCCACTTGGTTGAGCCTGAACTGTAGGCTATCTAAAAACTCGTGCAGGCCCTGCTGAAAAATTTCGTCGAAGGTGACATACTCTAGCTCCGCTCGCAGCTTTCCCAAGGCTCGCTCGCTAATGAGGGGATCTCCTTCGGGCGATCGCGCAATGGTGCGCAGCGACTCTTCGGCCCGGCACAGGCAAAACTTAATCGAGCGCGGAAAGTGCGGATTAAACATGAGAAAACGGGCTACGCTCGCAGGGGTCACGGTGTGCTCCGCTTTGCGATACATCTCATAGGCGCTGGCCGACTTAAGAAGAGAAATCCACTGCAAATTATCTAACGGAGAGCCCACGGCTTTGGCAGAGGGCAGCAGTAAAAAGTACTTAACATCTAAAATACGGCTGGTTTTATCGGCTCTTTCCAGCAGGCGACCGAGCCGACCAAAGTGCCAGCTCTCATTCCAAGAGGCCGTTGCGTTGGTCACGCCGACGAAGCGGTGGCTGGCCATTTTTACATCAGCGTAAAAGGCGTAGATATCGCGGATATCTTCTGGTTTGTTTTTGGCGGCATCTTCCACCATCAGGTAGAACGCATTGATCTGCTCCCACATTTCAGAGGAGATTGTCTCGCGAACAGAGCGCGCATTTTCACGAGCTGAGCGCACGCAGGAGATAATTGAGTTGGAATAATCGCAGTCAAACGTCAAAAAGTTGAGCACGTTATCGGAGGTGATTTCGCCATAGCGCGCTTGAAACAGCAGGCGATCACCGGTCACTGCAATCAATGGCTCCCACTGCTGAGCCACCCCGACCGGATTATCCATCAGCAAGTTGAGATTGACCTCAACAAAGCGAGCCACATTCTCGGCCCGCTCGATATAGCGATTGAGCCAATAAATAGAATCGGCAACACGGCTTAACATCATTCTCTCCCTAACTAAAGTGGCTGGCCTCTTGAATTCTTTCTACCGATTCATGGCCCGTTCACGACCCATGTATCTTTACTGCCGCCGCCTTGAGAAGAGTTCACCACTAGCGAATCTTTTTTCAGCGCAACCCGCGTGAGCCCGCCTGGATTGACATAGGGAGATTGCGATCGCCCATACAAAATAAACGGTCGTAGATCAACATGACGACCCTGAAAAGAGTGGTCGATTAGCGTCGGCACCCGCGAGAGACACAGCGTTGGCTGGGCAATATAGCCACGCGGATTGGCTTTTATTTTTTCAGCAAACTGCGCTTGTTCTGCCTTTGAAGACTGAGTGCCAATCAGAATCCCATAGCCGCCAGAAGCATCTGTTGCTTTTACCACTAGCGAGTCTAAATTGGCGAGAACATGCGCCTGTTGTTTTTCATCTTCACAGAAGTAGGTTGGCACATTCGGAATAATTTGTTCTTCATCGAGGTAGTAG
>JBAUIB010000214.1:0-17659 GCA_049680585.1 Phormidesmis sp. | reverse complement strand
TTCGAGCTTTTGCAATGTGCCGATTGACTGTGTGATCACAGCGGTCGATGCGCCCAGCATTTATGAAGTGCCGCTGTATATGGAGGAAGAGGGCTTGGCCGTACAGAGCCTAGAGCTGCTGGATCTGGAGCAGCGATCGCCCGATCTCACCCAATGGTCTACCTTAGTAGATCGACTGTACAGCCCCAACAAAACCTTAGAGATTGCCGTCGTTGGCAAGTACGTACAGCTTAACGATGCCTATCTCTCAGTGACCGAAGCGCTTCGCCACGCGGGCACAAACTTTAGCACTGACGTTCAAATTCGCTGGGTAGACTCCGAAGATATCGAGCGAGACGGCCCCGCGAAATATCTTGACGGCGCAGCGGGTATCGTGGTCCCCGGCGGCTTCGGATCGAGAGGGGTAGATGGCAAAATCAGCACTGTCGAATATGCGCGCGAGCGGAAAATTCCATTCCTGGGGCTGTGTTTAGGCATGCAGTGCTTAGTCATGGATTGGGCACAGCATATTGCCAAGCTGCCGAGGGCGAATAGCTCAGAATTTGACGCTGAAGCCGCTAATCCGGTGATTAGCCTAATGCCCGAACAAGAGGACGTGGTGGATTTGGGCGGCACCATGCGCTTAGGGCTGTATCCCTGCCGGTTAGAGCCCGAGACCTTAGCCAGACAGCTCTATGGGAAAGAGGTGATTTATGAGCGCCATCGCCATCGCTACGAATTTAACAATGCCTATCGTCATCTGTTTGTCGAAACGGGCTTTAGGGTCAGCGGCACCTCGCCCGACGGTCGCCTCGTCGAAATCGTCGAACTGCCAAGCCATCCCTTTTTCATTGCCTGCCAGTTTCATCCTGAGTTTCAGTCACGGCCAAATACGCCACACCCCATGTTTTTAGGGCTGATTGAAGCATCCTTACAGGGAGCCGCGCCGATTGTAGGAGATACGTCGATGACCAACGAGTTTGCTAAGGGAATTGCCAGCTCACCGACTCATCAGAGTGCTCATCAAGCCACCCATCAAGCTACTCATCAAGACCAAGAGCAGCTAACGCCGTCTTAGTTCACGACCTGCGCACCGTGGCTGCGTGGATCGGCCGCGGGCGCTGTTGTAACCGGATTGGCTCGGGTATCGACATCAGAAAGCTTGCCGCTCGCTTGAGCATACGGAAGAGGCTGCTTTTTGATCAGCGCTTCCAAATTTTCGGCCAAAATGGCACGGGGAATTTCGCCAATGGCAGCTCCTTTCTCCGCGCTATCGGCGGTTAAAAACTCAAAGTGAGGAATGCCATCGACTCGATAGTTGAGCATTTCTGGTAGCCACTTGGTGTTGTCCACATTCAGCATGACGAAATTTATCCGGCTGGCATAGCTTTCTTTAAGCTGCTGAATATCGGGCGCCATTGCCTGGCAGCTCGTACACCAGTTGGCATAAAACTCGATCAGCGTAGGTTTACCGTTGGCCATCGCGGTTTTTAGGGATGTTGAGTCTTCAGCCATCTCAGAGAGAGAGGCGGCGGGCGATCGCGTTTGCAAACCTAAAATGAGTGCAATGCTGAGGAGAGCCGCGATCGCTACTACCACCAAGTTTCTGATTCGTTTGAGCGTATCCGAAGATTCCAACGTCATAGGCTGATAAGAAAACAATAGCTTTGTCTATCTTAATCTTTCTGGCTAATCAATTCAGCGTTTGTCTGACGCGATAAAATAAGAAAGACATCAACAACACCTAGCGTTCTCCAGCTGACAGGACTGGCGATCCCCAACGGTCAAGCTTAGATCAGGACTGACTGTGAAAAAGAGACTGACGCTCACTTTTCCTAAGCGCACCGTTCACATGCCAATTACCTACCGGTTGGCAAAAGATTTTAACGTGGCCGCCAATATTTTTCGTGCCCATGTTGCCCCCGATCAGGTCGGCAAGCTATTGGTGGAGCTATCAGGCGATATCGACCAGCTCGATGAAGCGATTGAGTGGCTGCGCGCTAACCAGATTGAGGTATCGCTGGTCAACCGTGAGCTGGTGATCGATACCGACAGCTGCGTGCATTGCGGTCTGTGCACGGGGGTATGCCCAACCGAGTCACTGACGCTCGATCCGCGTACGTATAAGCTCACATTTGAGCGATCGCGCTGCATCATGTGTGAGCAGTGCCTGCCAAGCTGCCCAGTACAAGCGATATCGACAAATTTGTAGCCGCTATGCAACCCTTTCCAGGATTCTCTGCGTTACTGCTGCTGTTGGCCAATGTGGCTTTTGGCTTTTTTTTGCAGGAGCAGGGCAGCTCAGAGATTGGGTGGGCGATCGCGACCGTCTACGTCATTTTTGAATGCAGCATCTTGAGTATTGCCTGGCGGCCAGCTCGCAACTTTATCCTGATGGGCTTTAAGTCCGATGTCGGCTACTCTCTCATGGCCTTAGCAGGCGCCTCATTTGCGGTCGTGGTTGTTTGCTGGGTGCAAATCTCTACCTATTTTTTGATGATGTTGGCGGCTGCTATGCTCTTGCGTGTCAATCTATACACCGCTCGAGGCGGTCCCATGTTCTCTTTTGTGATCATGCTGATTGTTTCTCTAGCAGGGCTAGCGATTAGCTGGATTCCGGCTTTAGCGAAAACAGGACAGCTATAGTGTTGGCCCCTGAACGCTCAGCATGTATCAGTGTTTATCCGTAATCTAAAGCAACTATCATCAAAACTTTATCTGTGGCACTCTACAAAGCGTCACAGCTTTGCTAGGTGAAACCCTATCTGCGGGCGATTGTAGTCACAGCACAAGCGTTTAACTGTTGCCCTACCCCATGTCAGGCCGTGATATGGGGTATTTTTTTTGCCATCCAGTCGATCAAGATAGGATTCACTATCTCAGGGGCCTCATCCTGCGGGCAGTGACCGATACCCTCCAGCTCAATAAACGCCTCTACAGCCGGGTAGTTACCATAGGCACGGGCGAGTTCCACCGGCTCCCAAGGATCTAGCTGTCCCCACAAGATCAGCGTCGGACAGGTAAGCTGAGGCAGCAAATCTTCTGGAATAGGCCCCTGAGAGTAGCGAATAAAGGCGAGGAACACGTCCACTGCGCCCTCATCAAAGGCAGGCTCTAGCAGTAGCGATACCAGCTCGTCAGTCACCGCCTCTTTGCGACCGTACGCCTGACGCAAAATCCGCTTAACCGTCTTTGGTTTCGCCAGCTGAGCAAAAAATAGCTTGATCAGCGGCTTGTAGCCCAGCACCTTTTGAATCAAAGGCGTCGGCGCACTGCGATACCACGGCAGCGTTTGGCGCTTGCGATCATGCAGTAGGCGCAAAGAGCAGTCCAGCAAGACTAAGCCGCAAACCTGCTCCGGCGCGCTCACGGCTGCCTGCATCGCCACCACACAGCCGATAGAATTAGCCACCAGAAAAGCTTGTCGGCCAATGACCTGCTGACAAAAGTCTAAAATCTGCTGCGCCCAGGTTTCAAAGGTGTAGGACAAAGGAGCACCCGGCGCGGGCTTTGCAGACTTGCCGTAACCCAGCAAATCGATGGCGTATACCCGGCACGTTTGCGCCAGAGCGGGAATGTTTTTGCGCCAGTGAATGCTAGAGGCCCCAAAGCCGTGGATCAGTACAATCGCTGGGGCCTCTAGCTGCTCAGTGCCCGCCTGCTGATAGGCAATATCAAAGCCCTGCCACTGCCACTTTTTAGAGTGAATGCTGCTCATCGAAGTGGCTCTACAGCCGCCGCTGGACCGAGGATAGAGACAGACTGCTCGACAAAGCAGCGCTGAGCCGCCGCTTGGATATCGGCGCTGGTAACCGCCGCGATCGCCTGCGGAAACGTCTCATCAAACGCCATACCCAACCCGATTATCTCGTACCAGCCGTAGGTTTGAGCAATTTGGCCATTGGTTTGCTTCCCGAGCGCATACTGACCCAATACTTTGTTTTTAGAGACCTGTAGCTCTTCTGCTGTCAGGGGAGTTGTTTTTAGCCGCTCAATTTCCTGCTGTAGGCCCGCGAGCGCTACCGGTAAGTTGGCAGGCGCAGTGCCAATGTAAGCCACAAACTGCGACGCCCCCCGACGCGTTGGGTAAAATGCCGACACATCATAAGCGAGTCCCTGTTTCTCACGCAGCTCTACAAATAGCCGACTTGATAGGCCATTGCCCAAGTACGTGCTAATCAACTTCAGCGCCGCGTAGTCTGGACCTGTCGCCTCCTCCGCCAAGTGACCTAGGACCACAAATGCTTGATTTGTCTCCTGCACAGTGACAATTTTTTGAGCGGCCCTTTTTACGGCTGGCAAGCTGAGCGATGGCAGCGGCTCGCTAGGGGAAGCCCAATCGCCAAAGCACTGCTCTACTAGCTTCACCGCTAAGCTGGCAGCAATCCGCCCAACCACCGTGATGACCATATTGTCGGGGCGGAAAAAGCGTTGATGCGCCGACTGTAAGTCTGAGCGGGTAAAGCTAGCTGTACACTGTGCGGTTTGCTCAAGCGAAAGTCCGTAGGGGTGATCGTGGTAAAGGGCTTCTCGCAGATGGTTGTAAGCCATCCCAAAGGGCTGCTCTTTCATCGACTTGAGCCCTTGTAAAATCAGCCGTCGCTCTAGCTCGATTTCTGCTGGAGAAAAGCTCGGCGTTCTGAGAATTTCAGCGGCTAGCGCCAGCACCGTTTCAAAGTCTGCTGAGACTGTTTTCAAGCTGATGAGACTGTAGTCAGCCGCCACGTCTGCACTCAACCCCGCCCCGATAGATTCCACTACCTCAGCAATGTCTAAAGCGGTCTTAGTGGCGGTGCCTTTCATCATTACAGCCGCCAGCAGATCGAAAAGTCCAGCGGTTTGGGGTGTTTCCCAGAGCTGTCCAGCTTTGAAGAAAATTCGCGAAGCGACAATGTCGGCAACCGGATTTTCGAGCGCGATAATGGTCAGCCCATTAGGCAATACTGTCCGCAGGGTGGCAGGCTGTTTGGTCAGAGTAGATAGAGTCACAGTGGCGATTACAGGGGAGAAAGAGATTGAGAAAAAACCTTGAGATGAGCGGACTGGGGAAAGCCAATGGCACGCCTGAAAAAATAAGCCGCAGCCCTTACATATAGAGACAATAGAGTATTTGTACTTACTAAGTCTAGGGATCTATCGATTAGGCCCGCCTTTAGCTCAGCTCGGCTTTATCATTCAAGTGGGTTTGTACAGGTCTGATTCATTGGGATCTATTTTATTCTGGCTGGAGTACCACTGCACTGTAGCGCTCAGGGCTGAGATATTGGCTGGCAATTTGTTGGAGAAAGGCAGGGGTGAGTGATCGCACCTGCTGAGGGTAGCTAGTCGCCAGCTGCGGCTGCGCAATGGTGGCATAGTAGCCGTAGAGGCCCGCGATTTGGCCAGGAGTCTCCATCGAAAAGGCGTAGTCGTTTAGCAGTAGCCGCTGGCAGCGAGAGAGCTCTGCGGGAGTAATGGGCTGCTCGGCGAGTTCGGCAATGCGATCGCCCACAATCGTTTCTACTTCTGAAATCTGCGCAGCCTCTAGCCACATCGACAGGCTCAGCAGACTGCATCCCTGCTGTAAGGAAAAACTGCTCTCGATTTCTTGCACCAGCTGCCGCTCTTCTCTCAGCTCTCGCACCAGCCGCGCCGTTTGACCACCGCCAAGCAAGGTCGAGAGCAGATCTAGTCCACTGGCCGTTTCCATCTGCGACACGCCCGGTCCTGACCAGGCCATCGTCAGCCGGCTTTGCTCCAGGTTTGGCAGATGCAGCGTTTGGTGCTGAAACGTCTGAGGTGGCAGCGCCTGCTCTGCCGTTTGCGGGCACCACAGCGGTTCAGCAAACTGAGTGAATGATTGCTGCACTAGCTCAACGGCGCGGGTCTGATCGATACCGCCCGCGATCGCTACCGTCATCTGCTCCGGCTGATAGTGCGCCCGGTGAAACTGCCGCATTTCTTCAGGCGAGCGATCCAGCAAAACTTCAGGTGTGCCCAGCACCGCCCGCCCATAGGCATGCTCTCCATATAGCTGCGCGCACAGAGCCTGATAGCCTAACCAGTCAGGATCGTCCTGCGCCTGTAGGATTTCTTCGAGCACAACTTGACGCTCTCGGACAAACTCATCGGCAGGAATGGCCGCATGCAGGAGCAGCTCAGCCAAGTAAGGCAGCGTCTGCGGCAGGGTATCCGCGGCAACCGTGATAAAAAAGTGAGCATAGTCATGACTGGTGGCCGCATTCGTCATACCACCCTGACTTTCAATCGCCCAATCAAATTCACCGGGCTGCAGCCGCTGCGTCCCTTTAAACACCATGTGCTCTAAAAAGTGCGCCATCCCCGACCATTCGGCCGGTTCTACCTTCGCGCCCGCTTTCACCCATACGTCTACAACGACTGCTGGCGTTGCCATCTCTTGATGGATAACCGTTAGCCCGTTAGGCAGGCGTACAACATTTGCGATCGCACAGGGCAGCTTAGAGTGATTCAAGAAGCAATGACCTAATAGAAACTAATTGATAACGTGACAGAGACTCCAGTCAGCATGCTAGCGAGCTTTAGCGCCCAAAAGCAAAAATCCCTGCTCGAAAGCAAGGATCTTAATAGTTCGACCGCAGCGCCGTCTTACCTCAGTTTTTGACCTGGGGTTACCAGGTGGGAATCGCGGCCAAGGCTTATAGTTTCCGAGTACAAGTCCATTAGGACAAGCCCGGTTTACTGCCGCCTCAGCATCTTGATACCCGCAAAATGAAAAACATAGATCAGAAAACGTTGTTGGCAGTCACCAACGCCGTAGCCGAACTGAGCTAATCATAGCGAACCTATCCCCCCATCAGACAAGGGGAGATCCATACAGAAGGATGAGGGATATTCGCCCTATCAATTAAATATTCAAAAGTCAGTTTGGCGCAGACTCACGCTCATACCAAAGACGCTCGACGGTTTTAATCGCACTCGCTATTGCAGGGCCGTCGCTCGAAGCGCCTGTGAGAATCGTCACATGGCCTAGTTTACGGCCAGGGCGAGATTGCTTTTTTCCATACCAGTA
The DNA here is from genome assembly GCA_049680585.1 of Phormidesmis sp. Taxonomy (GTDB): domain Bacteria; phylum Cyanobacteriota; class Cyanobacteriia; order Phormidesmidales; family Phormidesmidaceae; genus Phormidesmis. The sequence goes on along the minus strand of JBAUIB010000214.1, from coordinate 10,650 downwards.
CACAAAAGCATCCGGAATCGCAGCTAGGGCCTGACGCTGCTTGGCGTAGTCGCTAGTGAGCGTTTCGGTGCCGAGCAGATTGATCATAATCGCGCCCGGGCGGGTCAGTGCCGTTGGGCCTAGCGGCAGGCCGCACACAGCTCGTAGCTGCTGCTCAAACTGAGAAGTCGCGCAGGCATCTAGCGTGTAGTGCCCCGAGTTATGAGTGCGCGGGGCGATTTCATTCATTAAGACTTCGCCTTGCTGGGTGAGAAATAGCTCAATGCCCAAGATGCCGACAATGCCTAACTGGTTGACGAGCGTAGTTGCGATCGCTCCCACCTCAGCTACCGTCTGGGCCGGTAAACTCGCAGGTGCAATCACCCGCCGACAAATCTGATCGATCTGCTGCGTTTCCACCACTGGATACACGGCCACTTCGCCTGAGCGTGATCGGGCCACCATCACCGCCAGCTCTTTTTCAAAATCGACAAATGCTTCTAGCAGCACTGGCTGATAGCCCAACTGCTGCCAGGTGGCGCTGATTGATTCCAGGCTGTTTAAAATAAACGTGCCCTGTCCGTCATAGCCGTGGCGGCGGGTCTTGAGCGCTAGGGGGAGCCCGATAGTCTCGACAATTTGAGGTAGCGCCGGCAGATCAGCTTCACCTTGTAAGGTGGCGAATGGAGGAGAAGGGAGATTGAGAGAGTTGCAATACTGCCGCTGCTCATACTTATCTAACAGCGGTTCTAGGCAGTCAAGCTGAGGGTAAAAGTGCGTTCCTTTCGCCGTTAACTGGCGCAGAGCCGCTAAATCGATAAACTCATTTTCAAAGGTAATCACATCGCAGTGTTGGGCCATCTCAGCAGTGACGGTAGCATCGGCGATCGCCCCGAGAAAAACCCTATCGGCGATCGCACAGGCCGGGTCGCGATCGCTCGGCGTTTGTACGCACAGTTCAAGGCCAATTGCTTTGGCCCCTGCTGACATCATCCAGGCTAGCTGCCCGCCGCCAATCACACCGACTCGTCGTCTCTCTGGTCGGTTTTGAGAACTATCGGTTGTCATAGGTACTTTTCCTATCACCTAAAAAATCTATTTCACAGCGAAAAAGAGAGAAATTATTGATTAACCGCTCTATTTTCAACAACTTTTTCAGGCTTTTGACCCGTGAGTCATTTGGCTGGTTGTGCGGTAAGGTTTTTGCCAGAAAAAGTATATCCAAGCCAAGTGACCGACGCTGACCAACGCAGACCAACGCTGACCAACGCTATAGTGCTTCAGCAAGCTGATGCCGCGATCAGCTCACTGGCACATAATGTGTATTGAGCCGGTAGTTAAGGGCTCTATTAGAGACTCTACCCAATGCTTGATCAACGGTTCGATACTCACCTTCTCACACCATGTCGCTTCCCATTCCCAGCTTTTTCAATCCCGAAACGGTCGGTCATATTTGGCGTGTGCCCTATCAAACTCGTGCAGCCGAGGCCGCCGCGTACGCCAGCAATCATCATCTCACACCTGCTCACACCGATCAGGCCCGCGTTTGCCTATTAGCCATTGACGTTCAAAACACCTTCTGCCTGCCAGAGTTCGAGCTATTTGTCGGTGGCCGCTCTGGGATAGGCGCAGTTGAAGACACCGAGCGTCTGTGCAGGTTTATCTATCGCCATCTGGATATCATCACTGAAATTGTGCCGACGATGGACACCCACCGCGCTGCCCAAATCTTTCATCCGGTGTTTTGGGTTAATGACGCTGGGGAGCATCCTGAGCCGATGACAGAAATTTCTGATGACGCGGTGGAGAAAGGCACGTGGCGGGTTAATCCGCACCTAGTGAAATCCCTGACTGGTCCGTTCTCAGAGATCGAAGCGTTTGCCCGTCATTACACTCAGCAGCTGCGCGATCGCGGTAAATATCCGCTGACCATCTGGCCCTATCATTCTATGCTGGGCGGCATTGGCCATGCGCTGGTCCCCGCCTTTGAAGAAGCCTGCTTTTTTCACAACATGGCGCGCAGTAGCCAAACTCGTATCGAAGCCAAAGGCGACAATCCCCTCACCGAAAACTACTCTGTCCTCAGCCCGGAAGTCCTCAACAATGGCTCCGGTCAGCCCATCGCGCAAAAAAACAATTCGCTGATCCAGCATTTGCTCAGCTTTGACGCGGTGATTATCGCTGGCCAGGCTAAGAGTCACTGTGTGGCTTGGACGGTGAGCGATTTGCTGAGTGAAATTCAGAGCATCGATCCGGCACTCGCCAGCAAGATCTATCTTTTAGAGGACTGCACCTCTGCGGTGGTCGTCCCCGGCGTGGTTGACTTTACCGATGAGGCCGACGATACGTATCGTCGGTTTGCCGAAGCTGGCATGAATATCGTGCAATCAGTTGATGATGTTATGCGCTGGCCTCATTTTTTGGCCGACAGCGATCGCCCAAACCTCACTCTACAGTGACTGCAACGCCTGCTCTACTTGAAGCTGATACTGAGGGCAGTAATACGAAGCACCTAGGTTCATCACCGTCCCACCATATAGTCCGACCGCATAGGCCATTTCGTCTGTCAGACGCGACTCGGTGAGGGCTGATGAGCCAATGGCTCTAGAGAGATACGCAGCGTAGGCATCGCTAGGGCTCACCCCAGCAGAGAACGTTTGGCAGAACGTTTTAGCTGCCCAAATATTTTGCTCAGGGCTCATCGTCTGGGTAGCCATGCTGTAGGTCGTGGCGTCCTGCGTCTGTAAAAAGCGATAGAGATCGTCTAGATATGCCTGATCGGTCGGGGTGGGTTGAGCGGCGGCGGCGGTAGGGAGCACAAGCAAAGCAGCCGCCAGTAAAGCAGAAAATTTAGCTTTCATCGTCATTTATTAGCAATCTTCCAGTATCAGCAAGAAACAGGTAGATTCTGCTTGTATAGCCTACAGGTCTAAATTACGTGCATAAGCCCTGTGATCGGTAAGTTTTCCCAATAGATCACGTTAGTTAAGTGCAATTTATGGAAGGAAGCCTGTCTCTAACACCTTTGAGAGCGGATAGGGACAGCGCTCAGGAAATCTCTCAATTTCCAAACCGGTTTCCGCTGCCGCTATTAGGTTGGTAATATCTAGCTGCTCTAATCGCTGCTCTAGGAGCGCCTTGATCTGCGCCTCGATCCATAGATTGAAATCGCTCTCGTACAAAGACTTTAGCTTGAGCATGGCAACCAGCAAATGAACTACTTTCGCTTATTTATCAGCTGTTCTCTCTAATCCTAGCTGAATCAGCTTGTCTACTAGTTCTGGAAACTCTACGCCGGAGGCTTTCCACATCATCGGGTACATGCTGGTGGCAGTGAAGCCAGGCATAGTGTTGATTTCGTTAATCAAGATTTCGCCAGTAGATTCGAGATAGAAAAAGTCTACGCGGGAAATGCCAGCGGCATCGACGGCTTGGAAGGCACAAATGGCCATTGCTTGAATGCGATCGCGCACATCATCCGGCACTGGCGACGGAATCAGTAGCTCTGCGGCGCCCTCTGTATACTTAGCCTCATAGTCATAAAAATCGCTGCTAAAGCGCGTCTCACCCAGCACCGATGCCTTGGGCTGATCGTTGCCGAGGATAGAGCATTCCACCTCGCGGGCCACCACGCCAGCTTCGACAATTACCCGGCGATCATAGCTCGCCGCATTGTCCAGCGCCGCCTCTAGCTCTTGGCGATTGGTCGCTTTGGCAACCCCGACTGACGAGCCCAAGTTAGCTGGCTTCACAAAGCAGGGATAGCCCAAGTCTGCCTCAAGGTCATCACACAGCTTAGGAAAAACGCAGGGATTAGAATAAATTTCTGCGCGCGTCACCCCGCGATACTTGACTTGCGGCAATCCGACTTGTGCAAAAGCACTTTTCATCGCCAGCTTGTCCATACCCAGCGCAGAGCCCAGCACCCCAGAGCCGACATATGGCATCCGCAACACTTCTAAGAGCCCCTGAATGGTGCCATCTTCCCCGTTAGGTCCGTGCAGAATGGGAAACCAAATGTCAATCGCGCCCAGCTTCTCAAAATGCGGTAAGCGCGCCTGTAGAGCACTCAGCTCAGGCAGTTCGCCCCCCTCATTGCCGGCCAAAGGCTTTCCGGTATCGAGGACTTGCTGCGCTACCTCGCCGCTCACCCAAGCGCCCTCCTTGCGAATATAAACGGGGATCACTTGGTACTTAGCTGAATTGCTCTTGCTGATGAGTGCTTGGGCGATCGCCTGGGCTGAGCAAATAGAGACATCATGCTCGCCTGAACGCCCCCCAAACAGCAATCCTACCCGCATAGCTCCTTGTTCCATTAGCTGTCTTGGCCCTTCGCTCTATTCTTTTTAGCCTTTTCCCTTTTAGCTATCGATTATCTTCAACCTGATGCTAGGAGTGGCTTTGCGATAGCCTATCATGGGCCAGTCGTCAAAAAAACCAAAAAAAACGCTTGAGATTCATCTGTAAAAGTGAATCCAAGCGTTTGTCAGGGTGCATCTACCACCTATTTCTTCTGGGGGGAGAACAGCTATCCGGGCAAAAATTCTAGATTGCTGCTTCTAGATCGCTTTAGTGGCCTTCAAATACAGTCGACCGCCGCTGGTCATGTTTAAATAACGGCACTTTGCTGATGACATCTTGCTGACTACAGGGACAACGGTTAGAAGACTATTGAGAGTATGTGAGCAGAGCAAACTGGCTCGCCATCAGCCAAATCTATCCGTACGATGGCTATAACGACTAATCTGTCAGTTTTGCTCTGTCGAATTTTTGCCCTCCTCCAATGTTGAATGGTGACGCGATGAAATATTTTTTTCTATCTGACGGCTGGACTACCGGCCGGGTCTGGGAATTTGGTGGTCTGTGGAACGAACGGGCTTGGCATCGTGAGCCACACTTACAAAAGCAGTCACTTTGCATCAAGGAAAATAACGAGACCCTATGTCTTTATGCGGTAGAAGACGCCGTTTTGATGGTGGAGGTAATGCCTGAAGTCGTCAACCAAACAGCGATTGGCCAGGTCGTCCTCAAGCGGCTATTGACGGCGGATCAAATGATTGAACGGCTATGCAAAGAGGAAAGCATTTTCTACCGCCAGCGCGCCTCTGACAGTCCCAGTCATCAGCCGCCGCTAAATCCTCAAGCGCCACAGAACTCTGAGCTAGCGCCGCAAACCTCCTCAGTTGACGAAAGCGGAGATACGCTGCTGATCCAGCCTGCTACAGCCGACTAAAGTTCAGCCAGCGCGCCTAACCAAACCTTCATCAGCAAGCCTCGACAGAGGACCCTACAAATCATTAAAGCTGACGTTGCTGACTGCCCGCTCCATCGCAGCTAGGGCTCGGTTGTAGCCTAAGATGGCGGTCACGTTATTGACCTCGGCCTCTGTGAGCTCTCGTTGCGCCTGCAGCACAGAAAGCTGCGTATCGACCCCGGCCTGCAGTCGCAAGTTTGCCAGTTCGAGCGCGTCTTGCGCTTGAGAGACCGCGATGCGAGAGGTTGCAATATTTTCTTGGTTAGATTGTAGGTTGAAGAAGGCTTGCTCTACGTCGAATCGGAACTGATCGAGGTTTTCGCTAAATTGCTCTTCGGCGATCGCAGCCGATAGTTCCTGCGCTCTAGCACTTGCTCGCGCAGCCCCTCCATCAAATAGCTGCATGCTAAATTGAGCGCCAAATGTGTAGTTGTCTTGAAAGTCGTCTTGGAAGGCGCTACCCCCTTCTAATAGGCTCTGCGCATTGTAGCGAGCAAACAAACCAACCTGAGGGCGAATGGCCGCTAACGCAATCTGACGCTGCTGTTCGCTGATATCAGCCTGATTTAGCTGCTGCTCTAGCTCCGCGCGATTTTGAAAGGCCAATATGATGCTTTCTTCTAACGTCAGCGGCCAGTTTTTGGCCACAGCCACTGGCGTCGCCTCTATTCCCGCCGTCGGGGGAAGGTTGAGCAGACGGGCGATGTCTCGGCGGGCAATCTGCTGGTCGCCTTGGGATTGGATCAGCGACTGGCGAGCGTTAGCAAACTGCACTTCGGCTCTGAGAACATCGAACTGAGTGCCGACGCCAACCTCCTGACGCAGCTGAGAATCTCGCAGGTTGCGCTCGGCTTCATCTAAAAATGACTGATTAATGCGGATCTGCTCTCCCGCTTCCTGCAGCGCATAGTACAAGTTAGCTGTCACCAGCCGAATTTGCTCCTGCTGAGCTTCTACCGCCAAGGCGCTAACGTCTTGCTGTAGCTCAGCCGCCCGGATAGATGCCTGGCGCGAGCCGCCCGTTAGCAAACTGTAGTCAACCTGCAGATTGGCCCCTAAGACTGTCTGGGAGGTGCTGCCGCCTTGAGTATTCGTCAGATCAGCGCCCACAGAAACGGTGGGCAAGCGGGCGGCTTCAGCCTCTCGCACGGCAGCGCCAGCCTGCTCCAAACTCAGCAGAGCAGCCTGCAGCGTCTGATTGTTCAGATAGGCTAGCTCAATGGCTTGTTCTAAGGTGATGACAGAATTTTGATCAAGCTCAACGGCGGCTGGATCGCTCGGAACACTCAGCGGGTTGGGATCGGCGCGTAGGGCATCTGGTAGCTCGTTGATCTCGACATCGAGAGCAGGGGCTAACCCGGCGGGTAGGCTGGGATCTTCTATGAGTTCTTCTTCTATAGACTCTCCTTCTATGGCCTCTTCTACAGGCTCAACTGGCGTAGAATCGGCTGGAGCATCTTCAAGGACGGGCAGCGTATCGGTACTTTGAGCCAGATCCTGCTCGGCGGCAGAGCTAGACTCATCTGCTGCCGCATCGACTGAGTTTCTAAGATCTTCTAGGGTCAGCCCCTGAGAGACTAGATCAGAGAACTGAGGCGATCGCACCTCACTCACCCTGAGTAAGGAAGAGAGGCGCGGTTGCTGGAGCGGTTGTGGGGTGTCTGCTTTGGGCCGTGTTTCTGGCAGCGCTGCTGGCAGCGCTGCTGGGAGAGGATTACTTTGCGACGTCAAGGTTTCAGGGGCGGCGATCGCAGCTTGCGATCGCAAAGATATCGAGCTGCTAATCATGAGCAGCAGAAAAGCAGCGGAATTGAGATATCGCATAGTGCAGATGACTTCAATAAACTTAGATTCGATAGCTCTGAGTAAAGAGCGCTCATAGACCTGAGCAACCCGGAACGCACACAGCGAACCATCGCGAAAACTATCTTTTCATAGAAGATAGCGGCAATAGACAACTGTTACATGTAGATTCAGTGCAGGCAAGCCGCTAGGCTACAGCAAACGGTTAAGTGCATCCTTATGGTAAGGCGGCAGGTCACTTTCCAACCCGGCTAACCCGACTAACTTGGGGATAGCGCCTCAGTAATCAAGGTATCTATATAAACAGTCCGCCTATTGGGCAAAATAACCCGGATAAGATCGGCCCCTAGCAAACCAATTCATCACATTCCGTTCACCCCATCTGTATCTTCATCTCGCCTTTATGCCGGTAGCCCGTCTAAGCTGACTCCAAGCTGACTCTAGCCTGATCTCTAGGCTGACAGAGTCATTGAAGCAGTCTGCCGCGTCGAGGCACAGCAGATAGCAACTAGCTCAGACAGTCCTTCCACAGATAATACTGAACAGTTTAGTTTATTTTCAAGCTCAGCGACTGACATATCGTCTAGGAAAAAGGTTTCTTCTGGGCGCTTGCTGTCACTTTGCTTGAGCATCAGCGCCGGTAGTAAAACCCCATTGCCGAGATCTCTACCTGCGAGCTGTGAGGCAATATCTTGCCCTGTGAGCAAGCCTGTAACGGTAATTTCCTGCCCCCAGTAATCGCTATTGATGGGGGCCATTTTCACACTCAGCCCCTCAACTTGGTTCAGCCTCGCCACAATCGGTGCAAAGGCGTGCTCCACGGCGTTGCCAACGACCCAGGTAAATGAACGAGCCGGCTGTACCGCTAGCGGCAGTTCAGCGGCAAGGGTGTCAAACTCCTTTAAAAATAGCCGGATCGACCCAACCCCATTGCCAATTTGTGGATAGGACTCGTAGTGGCTCTCGGGCGGCAGGGGCTGACGACCCATTAAGAACCACTCATCGGCTAACCAGGCAAACGTGGTGCCTAATGTCTGTTGAAACGACGTCTGAAGCGCCTGCACTTGAGCAATCACTTCCTGCGCCTTGGCGGAAGTTACTGGCATGAGCTCATCGTGCTCAGGGCGAAAGCGCGTGAGGCCGACCGGGACCACTGCCGCAGAGGCGACCGCAGGCACATCCCCGGTGTGAAAACGAGCCAGATCTCGTAGGGTGCGCTCTAAATGAGGGCCATCGTTGATACCAGGGCAGACCACGACTTGAGCGTGGACCTGTAGCCGATGCGCCTGGAACCAGGCGAGATGGTCGATAATTTTGGCAGCGCGATCATTTTTGAGTAGGCGCGATCGCACTTTACCTTCCGTCGCATGTACCGACACATACAGCGGAGAAAGCCGCATTTGAGCAATCCGCTCCCACTCAGCTGGCGGAATATTTGTCAGCGTTAAGTAGCTGCCGTACAAAAAGCTCAGGCGGTAGTCATCATCTTTGAGGTAGAGCGTTTCTCGCTTGCCAGGTGGCTGCTGATCGATAAAGCAAAACGGACAGCGATTGACACATTGAATCAGCCCGTCAAACAAAGCCGTCTCAAACTCTAATCCCAGTTCAGCATCCGTGTCTTTTTCAATCTCTACGTGATGGGAAACGCCTCTAGCATCTAGCACTTCGAGATCGAGCACCTCATCGGCACATAAAAATCGGTAGTCGATTAGATCGCGGGGCCGCTGCCCATTCACTGCCACTAGCTGATCGCCCGCCTCAAAGCCGATATCTTCAGCAATAGAGCCGGGCACAACGCTGGTAATTTTAGCCGGTGAAATTGAAACGGTCTTCACAGTGTTTTCTTCACGGTCTGGAGCAAAAGCAGGCGTTCAGTTTGCACGGAGCAGGTAACGCGCCACTGACGTCCTTTACACTAGCGCTTTTTGTACAGACACGACTAATGCGGTGCGAGCTGATAGGCCGTCCTAACCTAAAATATTTTCACTTAGACATTGTCCAACTGGCCAAAGGCGATCGCAGCTAAAAGCACTGCTCCAAACGCCAGACGATACCAAACAAAGACCCAAGTGCTATGCTTTTTAAGAAATTCAATCAGCCAAGCGATCGCCGCATAGGAAGAGACCACTGCCGCAATCAGCCCGCCAATCAGGGGTAAAAGACTGACCGTACTCTGCGCGCTAAACATGTCGGGCAGCGAGACTAGCCCCGCCAGCGTAATTGTGATCGTCCCGAGCAAAAAAGAAAAGCGAGCCGCCGTTTCCCGCTTCAAGCCCAAAAGCAATCCCGCTGTCAGCGTCGAGCCAGAACGCGACACCCCCGGAATAATCGCCAGCGCTTGGGCCAACCCAACCCAGAGCCCGTCATTGACATCTAGCTTGGCAAAATCTCGCTGGCGGCTGCCCACCCATTCGGCCAGACCTAACAGCAAGGCCATCACAATAGAGGTAATCGCGATCGCGGCTGTAGAGCGCACAATAGAATTGTCATACCCTGGCACAAACAGCTTGACGAATAGACCGATTGCCACAGCCGGGACGGTTCCCAGCACAATCCCCAGTGCCAGCCGAAAATCGGAAGAGCCAAAATTACGCTCAATCATGGCTCGCCAAGCGTTGCTCGTCACCGAATACAGATCGTCCCAGAAGTACCAAAGAATAGCCGCAATACTGCCAAGCTGGAGCACTGCTGTAAAGGCCACGCCGGGATCTCCCCAGCCCAGTAGCACCGGCACCACCTTCACATGAGCCGTACTACTAATCGGTAAAAATTCCGTCAGCCCTTGTACAACCCCAATTACAATCGCATGCCATAGCGTCATCACTGGCTCTCCAGCATCGGCGGCTTGAGGCATGGCCGCAGGGGGCATCTGAGCGATGACTTGCGCGAAATCACTCATGAATGCTGGAAGCACTACCATCTGAACTCCCAGGCTGTTTTCTCGAATACAGTTGTCAACATAAGCTTGAAACCAAGTCTCTCTAACACGTCTTTCCCAAAGGTTATGCGGCAGGTCGATGAGTCCCGGTGAGGCATGCTCGCCGCGATTGTATTCGAGCCTTGCCCATCCTAAAATACAGTGCCTGACAGCTCACCCAGGACAATATAGCTTTGGCCCGCTTGCTCAACACGTTAGGAACTCAATACATTAGGCGCTTAATACGGTAGAGACTCAATGTGTGAGTGGGTATGACGGAACGCAGTGGGTTACCTACGCAAAGAGCAACCTCGCCGCTTCATTGTTCCAATTGATTTATGGAAAGAGCATTAAGATAAGGCTGACTGCTCTGTAGCGGACCGCTACACTCTACGACAGCAGTTCTATTGCAGCAGGACGGCTTGCGGGCGATCGCTCTACAGCTCAGTCTCTCTACAATCAAGGCTCTAGTGAACATCATGATTGATTCCGACTGATGACAGATAAATGGTGTTAGCAACCTTTCTATATAGCGTTACCCGGATGCATTCGGGTAACGCGAGTCACTTGGCCTGTTGTTCTGTAAGGCTTTCACCAGGGCAATCGTATTCAAGCCAAGTGAGAAACGCTATAGAGTGAATTGCAGCTAATGCCAATGTGCTATGTTAAGAATGGTTAATCAATCTCAGAAAAGCCT
>JBAUIB010000213.1:0-18865 GCA_049680585.1 Phormidesmis sp. | reverse complement strand
ATGCTCTTTGGCACCCCTTACGCCGTCCGCTCCACCATCCATCTACTGTACAAACGCGGCTACGCCGAGCCCAACGACTGGAGCCAACCGATTTCTACGGGCAAGCCCCGTGAAGTCATGACCATCTTGACTAGGCGAGTCAGGGTGAGTCCATAGCGCTAATGGTCACTCCCCCCACAAACGAGATCTGCCTGTTTAGCCAGCGGCTACAGCTACTAGACGACAAAGCCCTGCACTTACCAGACCAGCAGGCTTTGCTCGTCTCTGATGTGCATCTCGGCAAAGCCGAAACCTTCCAGTCGCTGGGCATCCCGATTTCTAATCAGGTTAATCAAGAGAATCTAGATCGATTGCGATCGCTCCTCACCCAAACAACCCCTAAAAAGCTGTTCATTCTCGGCGATCTGTTCCATTCCAAAAAATCACTCGTACCAGAGGTACTCATTAGCTGGGATAGCTTTCTAAAAGAGATAGCAACAGATGTCTCTCTAATTGTTGGCAATCACGACCGCCGATTGGTATCAGCGCTACCGCCGCTGGCGATGACCTGCCATACAGAGGCAGTAACGCTAGGGCCATTTCTACTCAGCCACGAGCCAGCGCCTCAGCACAGCGCGGCGCTGAATGTTTGCGGTCATATTCATCCGGTAGTCAAGCTGCGATCGCCCACAGACAGCCTGCGCCTCCCCTGCTTTTTCGTAGAGCGTGATCACAGGCGACTCACGCTCCCTTCGTTTGGAGAGTTTACCGGCGGCTATGAAGTCGCGCTAGTCGGCAATACCTGCGCCTATGTCGCCTGCGAGGGAGAAGCGATCGCCTTTAATGCGCCGAGCAATCGCCTGTGATCTTGCAGTGCCAGATCTCTCTAAGCTCATAGCCGGGACAGATCCCCTCTTGGGAGGGGTGGCGCGCAGCGACGGGGTGGGTATCGGGAGGTAACGCTATTTGACCGCACATCCCCTATGCCGTTGTCCTCTCTGCCGTCTTCGTCCGGCCAATGCCCGTGGCCCGGCTGAGCACCCTAGCCGTACGGCTACGAGCACCGCTGATGTAGGTGAAAAATACCGGCACCACCACTAGGGTGAGTAAAGTCGAGGTCGAAAAGCCACCGATCACCGCGATCGCCATTGGACTGCGCGTCTCTCCACCAGCGCCAATTGCCAGCGCGATCGGCACCATCCCCGCCACCGTAGAAATCGAGGTCATCAAAATTGGCCGCAGCCGGGTAATGCCCGCCTCGATCACTGCCTGACGTCGCGACTTACCTTCTTTGAGTGCAATTAGCGCATAGTCCACCAGCAAAATCGAGTTTTTGGTCACCAGACCCACCAGTAGCACGATGCCAATTAGCGCAAACAGCCCCAGCGGCTTTTGTGTAATTAACAAACCCATCAGCGCCCCACCGACACACAGCGGAATCGCAATCATCACAGCCAGCGGATAGAGAAAGTCGTTATACAGCAAGACCAGTACCGCGTAGATCATCATCACCGCCGTGCCTAGCGCTAAGCCAAAGCGACTGAAAATCTCCCCTTGAATCTCCGCATCGCCAGAGGGCTGCTGACTGACACCATCGGGCAACCGGCTCATCACCGGCAGCGCGTTGACCGCTTCAATCGCCTCGCCTAGCTCAATGCCCTGAAGATTTGCCCCCACGGTCACCTGACGAGAGCGGTTAAACCGATCTATCTCAGCCGGGCCGCTGCCAAACTCAATATCGGCCACCGCAATCAGCGGAACTAGATCACCGCTTTGGCTGGGCACCTGAAGATTTTCTAGAGTAGTAATGTCGTCGGTGGACTCGGGCGTGAGGCGGACACGAATCGGAATTTGGCGATCGCCCGCATCAAAATCAGCCAAATTCGCGTCAGCATCACCCAGCGTCGCCAGCGAAGCCGTCCGCGCAATACTGCTGACAGACACCCCCAAATCAGCCGCCCGAGCCGGATCAGGCCGGATCAATATCTCTGGCTGCACCAGGGCCGCGCTCGAGCTGACCTCAACTAAACCCGGCACCTGCCGCATTTGCTCAGTGAGCGTTTGCGCGGCCTGAGTGAGCAGATCCGGATCTTCGCCTGTTAGCACAATTTCCAGGCCCTTACCGCCCCCTACCGCCCCCTGGCTGACAAAATTAATGCGCGTGCCCGGAATCGTCTGAAACTCTTCGCGCAGCTGTTGCTCAAAGGCTTGGCGCTCTATCCGCTCACCTTTGGGCTTAAGCTGCACGTAGGCGGTAGATTCCCCTGGCGTTTGGGTGCGGAAGACGCTCTCTGTAGCGGGATTGGCAAGGAGGCGATCGCTCACCTGCTCACTCACCTGATCGGTCTTAGCCAGCGTCGATCCGGGCGGCAGCTCTATCTGTACGGTGGTCAGGTCGGTATCGCCTGAGTCAAACAGCGAGGTCGGAATAAACTGAGTCAGAAAAAGGCTACCGATAAAAAAGGCAACGGCCAGCACAATTGTCAGCAGGCGATGCCTCAGCGCACTATTCAGCAGTTTGTGATAGGGCAGCAGGCGGCGGGGCACGCGCAGACCGTCTGCGGCTAGTACCGTATTATCTGTGGCCGTTGCTGACTTGGGCTTGAGCAAATAGGCCGACATCATCGGCGTCACCAGCCGGGCCACCAGCGTCGAAAACATCGTCGCCACCGCCACCGTCACCCCAAACGGCTTGAAGAACTGACCGGGGATACCGCCCATAAACGCCACGGGAATAAACACAGCGACGATGGTTGCGGTTGTGGTCACAACAGCCAGCCCCACCTCAGCCGTCGAGTCTAAAGCCGCCTGAAAAGGAGATTTGCCCATCTGAATATGGCGCTCGGCGTTCTCAATTTCGACGATCGCATCATCGACCAAGTTACCAACGGCTAAGGTCAACGCCAGCAGCGACATGCTGTTGAGGGTATAGTCCAGCACTTGCAGCACTAAAAAGGTCGGGATAATCGACAGCGGTAAAGCAGTCGCGGTAATCAGCGTAGTGCGCCAGTCGCGCAAAAAGATGCCGACCACCACCACCGCTAAGACGCAGCCGAGCACTAGCGCATCGATAGAAGCCTGGTAAGAACCCCGAATCTCGGTGGCCTGAGTAAACACAAGCTGAAAGGTGATGTCGTCGGGTAGGGTACTGTCAAGATCGGCGATCGCATCTTTGACCCCATCCTCCACACTCACCACCACACTGCCCTTGCTGCGAAAAACCCGAAAGCCCACCGACGGGCTCTGATCGGTATAGGCCGAGGAGCGAATCTCCGCAAAGTCGTCTTCCACCGAACCCAAGCTCGTGAGGGGAACCGTCCCGCCATCAGACAAGGTCACATTAAAGTTTTGCAGCGCCGCGACCGTATCAGCACTGCCCAGAGTGCGAATGCCCTGCTCTAACCCTGAAATGTCGCTCCGTCCCCCCGGCAAATTAATATTGAACTGGCGAATTTGATCATTGACCTGGGTCGCCGTAATGCCCAGCGCATTGAGCTGATCGGGATCTAAATCCACTCGAATTTCGCGATCCACCCCGCCGACACGATCCACTCGGGAAACGCCGCGTACAGAGAGCAGTCTGCGGCTAATCGTGCGATCTACCAGATCGCTAATTTCTTCTACCGAGCGGGTCTGGTTCTGAGAGCTGACGGTATAGATCACCACTGGCCCACCGGAGAACTCTAGCCGCCGCACAGTTGGATCTTGCGCATCCAGCGGCAAATCCTGCCGAATGCGGGTAACCGCATCGCGCACGTCGTTCGTCACCTGGTCAGTATCTACCCCCAGGTCAAACTCGATCACCGTGGTGGAAGAGCCATCCGATACGGTAGAGGACAAATTATCGATGTTGCCCAGTCCGGCAACCGCGTCCTCAACCTTTTTCGTAATCTGCGTCTCTAGCTCAGCCGGACCCGCACCGGGCTGCCGCACTTCTACAATCACAGCGGGCACGTCAATGTTGGGATTCAAGTCAATGCCCAACTGCCCAAAGGCAACTAGCCCAGCCACTGTCAGGACCAGAAACAGCACTAGCGTCGGCACGGGACGCTTAATAGACCAAGTAGAGATATTGAACATTTAGCGGGTCTCCTCTGCTGGTGCTGATAAAATTGGTGCTGCAACATCCGGCGCTGCAACATCCGGCGCTGACACAACTGTGACCGACTCGCCATCCTGCACGTAGCTCGCCCCTTCGACCACCACAGGCACATCGGCCTCCAGTCCAGAGAGAATTTCAATGGTGCCAGCGCTGCGATCGCCCACTTCAACCGGCTGCGCCTGCACAATGCCATCCGCGCTCAGGGTATACACCACAAATCCACCATCCGACTGAGGCAGCACAGATTGCGCCGGCACCACCACGCCCTGACGAGAGCCCGTGACAATATCAGCCGTTAAGAACATGCCGGGACGGAGGCGATCGCTACTCGGCAACCCCACCTTCACCGTCGCCTGCCGGGTGTTCGGGTCCACCGTCGGATCGATGCTGCGAACGCTGCCTTCGAGCTGCAAAGCACCGTCGGACTTGGAGGTGATTTGCACCGGGGTGCCAGGGTTAATTTGAGCGAGCTGCGTCTGCGGAATTTTGACCGAGAGCTCTAGCTGATCGCCGCTGATAATCTCAAAAAGAGGCGTGCCCGCTGAAGCCGTATCGCCAATGGTGGCCGTTTTCTCAGCAATGATGCCGCTGGTAGGCGCAAGCACCTGCGTTTGCGAGAGCTGAGTTTCGAGCTGAGCGACTTCGGCCTGACGGCTGCGGACGGTCGCCTGCGCACTTTCGACGGCGGCGATCGCCGAGCCCACCGTCTGCCCTTGGGTCGCGGCCTGAGTGCGGCGGCTAGTCAGCTCTTCGGCGCTAATGGCCCCTTTTTCAAACAGTGATTGATAACGGTCTAAATTTTCGCGGGCTTCAGCGCGTTCAGCCTCGGCCTCAGCGACCTGAGCCCTAGCTTGCGTAACTTGGGCTTCAGCGGCGACTACCTGTGATCGTGCGTGCTCCAGCTGAGCCTGCAAAACAGAGTCATCTAACGTAGCTAGCACTTCTCCGGCAGCGACGCGATCGCCCTCCCGCACAGCCACCGACTGAATCTGCAAGCCGCTAGCCCGAGGCGAAACCGAGAGCAGGTCAAAGGCTTCTACCGTACCGTTGGTGGTGAGGGTTTGTTGAATGGGTGCACGCTGCGATCGCGCCACCGTCACACTAGCGCTCGCCACCTCAGTAGCGGGTGCCACAGGCGCAGGAGAGGACTCGGATGACGGCCCGAGGCGGCCAACCAGCAGCGCTAGGCCCAACCCCAGACCCAACCCCAGCAGCAGACCTTTAGGGCCACTGAGCCATCCGGACATTGCACCGGGCCGACGCGGGAATTCCGCCGCAGGAGAAGC
Organism: Phormidesmis sp.; assembly: GCA_049680585.1. Classification (GTDB taxonomy): domain Bacteria; phylum Cyanobacteriota; class Cyanobacteriia; order Phormidesmidales; family Phormidesmidaceae; genus Phormidesmis. The sequence continues at coordinate 13,498 of JBAUIB010000213.1, read as the reverse complement.
GGAATCAGAGGACACATGGCTAGAAAGATCACTCGAATGCAGCGAGCTGTCTTCGTTATCTTGAAAATCTTGGTAGGTCACAAAGGAGCAGGGTATCGGCGAACAGCACAGACTAAAAAATGCAAACCAGCAAAAGGCGTGACAGGCTTAGGACCGTACATTCGCCAGCAAACCCATCGCGGCTAGAAAATATCTGTTTACAAAAGTTTAACGTTTATATATTGTTACGTATTGCTCGTGCCTTGTGCCACCCAATCAACCAAAACTGAAATAGCCACATATCCGCCACATTTCTATGCTGTGGTTTTCGGTAAATACGCTAGCGAGGCGTTGAGCTAGATCTTGCGATCTCGGCGGCTTGAGCGTCGAATCAGCGATCGCATGAGCGACTAGAGCGCTAAACTACTGCTACTCTAAACTCCAAACAGACAGAGTGTTGGTCTCACACTAGCGTTACGAGACGCCCTCGCACTCTAGCTTTATGCACATTCACGTTATGCAGCGCAGCGCAAATGGAAACCCGCTCTTGGTGGCAAAGGCTACAAAACAATCCCTTGGCGCGTCTAGCTGCCACCGTGCTGATTGTCTTTTACATCATCGCCATTTTTGCAGACTTTTTTGCCCCTTATGATCCGCTCGCTCAGCAGCTCAGTGGCTCTCTGCTGCCACCTACCCAGGTCTATTTGCGCAATCAGGAGACAGGCAAATTCTTAGGTCCCCACGTCTACCCCACTATCCAGGGGCCAATTGATTTGGCTAACGGGCGTCAAGAGCTAGAAGTTGACTACAGCCGCCCCGCCCCCCTCCGTCTGTTTGTCCGCGGCAGTGAATACTCGCTATTTGAACTGACGCTGCCGATCATCACCAGCTTTTCCTTCGACGGAGAAATTACGATGAAAGAACTGGATATCTTTAGAGGAATTCCCCTCGACTTTCATCTGTTCGGGGCAATGACGCCTGCCGATGACTCACCAGATAGAACAGCAGCAGCAGCTGAGACACCTAGCCCGGCAGATGAGGAACCGGAGGCCGTAAAGATAGCGCCAGCCCATATCAACCTGTTTGGCACGGATAATGCGGCTCGCGACGTGTTCAGCCGACTGTTATATGGTGGACGTATTAGTTTAAGCATTGGTCTAATTGGGGTTGCGATCACCTTTCCGCTGGGTCTGCTAGTCGGCGGCATCTCAGGCTACTTTGGCGGCTGGGTTGATTCGTTTTTGATGGGTCTTGTCGAAGTGATCATGACCATTCCATCTATCTATTTACTGGTGGCGTTAGGGGTGATTTTGCCGCCTCAGCTCAGCAGCGCGGAACGGTTTTTGCTGATCATTTTGATCATTTCGTTTATTAGCTGGGCTGGGCTAGCTCGAGTGATTCGGGGAGAGGTGCTCTCGCTCAAAGAAAATACCTTTGTGCAAGCCTCGCGGTCTATGGGCGGGCGATCGCTGCATATCATCACTCGCCACCTCCTGCCGCAGACCGCCACCTACGTCATTATTGCCGCTACTCTCTCTATCCCAAGCTACGTCGTCTTAGAAGCCGTCTTGAGTCTGATTGGCCTCGGCATCCAAGAACCTGACCCCTCCTGGGGCAACATGCTCTCAGACGGGACCAACGCCGCTATTTTAGTGCTGCATCCCTGGCTGATCTGGCCGCCCGCAGCGCTGATTGTGATTACCGTTCTCGCGTTTAACCTACTGGGCGATGGACTACGCGATGCGCTCGATCCGCGCAGTTTGCAAGAACGTTGATGACAAGCTGTCACAATCAAAGCCCTCACCTTTAGAATATGAGTATGAAGCGGGCTTCACGATACGCTCGCTGCAATGATACTCATTCCTTGTCGTAATACCGCCAGCCACTTCTAGCAGGCCCCGTTCACAATGACTCAGCCAAACTCAACCAGTGCGATCGCCCCTGACCTGTCATCACCTCCGGGCAGAGTTCTAATCTTCGATACGACGCTGCGTGACGGGGAGCAGTCACCCGGTGCCACCATGAACGTCGCCGAAAAGCTAGCGGTCGCCAAGCAGCTCGCTCGGCTGAATGTAGACATCATTGAAGCGGGCTTTCCCTTTGCCAGTCCAGGCGATTTTGAGGCGGTCCGCACCATCGCCAGTGAAGTCGGCACGCCCAATGGGCCAACCATTTGCGGATTGGCCAGAGCGACCAAGGGAGATATTGAAGCCGCCGCCAAGGCGATCGCCCCTGCTGCGAACGGTCGGATTCACACCTTCATTGCCACCTCCGACATTCATATGAAGTACAAGCTCAAAAAACCTCGCGCCGAGGTGCTGAGCATCACCGAAGAAATGGTTGGCTACGCCAAGAGCTTTACAGACGATATAGAATTTTCGCCTGAAGATGCTGGTCGCAGCGAGCCTGAGTTTTTATATGAGGTGCTAGAGCGTGCCATTCAAGCCGGTGCGACCACGCTCAACATTCCTGACACCGTAGGCTACTTAACCCCCACAGAATTTGGCGATCTGATTCGCGGCATTAAAGCCAATGTAGCGAGCATCGACAGGGCGGTGATTTCGGTGCATGGCCACAACGATTTGGGCCTAGCGGTCGCGAACTTTTTAGAGGCGGTAAAAGCAGGTGCCCGGCAGCTAGAGTGCACCATCAACGGCATCGGGGAGCGGGCCGGGAATGCGGCGCTAGAAGAGCTGGTGATGGCCCTGCACGTGCGCCGTCAGTACTACAATCCGTTCTTTGGCCTGCCGCCTGAGTCAGAAGCGGCGCTAACGAGCATCAACACGCGCGAGCTATACAAATCATCTCGATTAGTCTCGAATGTCACCGGCATGCTGGTGCAGCCGAATAAAGCGATCGTGGGCACGAATGCGTTCGCCCATGAGTCGGGCATTCACCAGGACGGCGTGCTAAAAAACCGCCTGACTTACGAGATTATGGATGCGCAGATGATTGGTCTCAACGACAATCAAATTGTGCTGGGCAAGCACTCAGGCCGGAACGCTTTTCGCACCCGGCTTAGTGAGCTGGGCTTCGAGCTGAGCGATCAGGATTTGAATCGGGCGTTTTTACGCTTCAAAGATCTCGCTGATAAGAAAAAGGAGATTAGCGATCGCGATCTCGAAGCCATTGTCAGCGACGAGACTCTCCAAGTCGCCGAGCACTTCAAGCTAGGGCTCGTGCAGGTCTCCTGCGGTAGCAACGCCCAGCCAACTGCTACCATCACCGTTCGCATGCCCGATGGCCAAGAGCTGACTGAGGCATCGGTTGGAACCGGCCCAGTAGATGCCATTTACCGGGCGATTAACCGCGCAGTCGATCTAGAGAACGATCTAATCGAGTACTCTGTGCAGTCGGTGACCGCAGGCATTGATGCAATGGGTGAAGTCACCATTCGTCTGCGGCATGCAGAGAAAATCTATTCCGGTCACGCTGCCAATACCGACATTGTCGTTGCCTCGGGCTATGCCTATATCAATGCGCTAAACCGACTTTACAGTGCGTTGCAGGCAGGCGCTTCTATTCATCCTCAAAAAGAGCGCTTAGCCGTCGGGACCGGTGTGTAAGGCATCTGGGGAAGAGCAATCTGCAAAAGAGCAGCTTGTGAAAGAACAGTCTGCAAAAAAAGGGCTTGGGAACAACAAATCGGCGAAAGGAGACGTCGAAAAAACAGAAAGGGAGAAAATGCTAGCGGGCGAGCTGTATCTGTTCTCAGATCCAGAGCTGAGCGCTATGCATACAAAAGCACTCACGCTAATGCACGATTTCAACCATTCAAACCCGGATGAAATAGATCGGCAAAAACAGATCATCCGCCAGCTTTTTGGCAGCATTGGCACTACTTTTACGATCAATCCCCCTTTCTATTGCGACTACGGCTGTCATATTTTTGCAGGCGAAAATCTGTATATCAACTACGACTGCACTATCCTCGATTGCGGTGAGGTACACATCGGCGACAACGTTTTGATTGCGCCGAAAGTGCAGCTATACGCCGCCTACCACCCGGTTGATCCAGCCCTGAGGCTGACGGGCAGAGAATTAGCCGCGCCGATTTGGATTGGCGATAATGTGTGGATTGGCGGCGGCGCAATCGTCTGCCCGAATGTTTCAATTGGCAGCAATGTCACCGTTGGCGCAGGCAGCGTCGTCACCCAAGATCTTCCTGATAACGTCGTAGCGGCAGGTAATCCCTGCCGCGTGATTAGAACAGTTTAAAGGTAAAGAGCACAGCGATCGCCACCCTCTATTTCCCTATCTTACGGGTCTTCTATCGGCGCAAACAGCTGCTTAGGAATCACCCCGTGAATGCCTTTGACAATATCGACCACCTGAGAGACTTCAAAGTCGATAGCGGCACTGCCCAACAACAAAGCATCTTGCTCAGTCAATTCATACTCACCGTTGACAATTCGCAGCGATTCTCGCACAGATTCTTTCATCGCTTCATCGAGATCTTCATCGAGACCCACCGCAATCCACGCGTCTTCGGTTTCCCCCATCGGCTGCGCTAAGGCCATGTCCTTATGCAGCGTCAGCTCAAATGTCGGCGTCAGCGAACATTCAATCGCAGTTAGCGCCACCTCACCATTTCCCTGAGCGCAGTGCGGATCGCCCGAGTAAAAGAGTGCGCCCGGCACCTGCACTGGCAAGTAAAGGCTGCTGCCAATGCCCAAGCGCTTAATGTCGATATTGCCCCCATAAACGCCCGGCGGCACAGAATTCAGCGTTTCTTCTACATCGGCAGGAACCACGCCCATAATCCCCATAAATGGCTTAAGTGGAATGCCAATATTGGGCTGACCGTTGCTAGGCCGAAAAATGCCGAGATCTTTTGACATATCCAGCGGAATGACCTTGGTGTAGATATCAGCATCGTTCACCGGAAATTCTCCAGGCAGTGAGCCTTTACCATGACGGTTGGAAATCACACCGTAGGGCACCCGGTAAGCAATATCAACCGTTTTGATCTCTAGCACATCGCCCGGCTCAGCCGCTTCTATATAAATTGGGCCGGTAATGACATGTGGGCCAGCGCCCGTTTTCTCGACGTTGGCTTTTACCACGAGCTGATCGGGCAAAACATCTTCTCGCTTAATCCCTTGCCCGGTCAAGAACTCAATCGTGTCGCCCTGATCGGGCAAAATGCCTTCGTGGGAAATGGTTTCCAGCGTCACCCGATCGCCCGAGCTGACGGTCAATATCGGCTCACTATCTGGCTTGAATAACTCACCCCAGATCACATGATCGGGGGTTGATTTAACTTCGTATGTTTCACCTGTGAACTGAGCCATTACGGCTGAATCTTCTAAAGCATCCTCTGCGGCCAAAGATCGGAGCGGGCCGTTGAGCATACCCAGCGTCAGCATTGTGAGCACCATTAGGCTGATGAGCGATCGCCGCCGCCCCAGCCGCCACGAATTTTTCACTGTATTTTTCATCGACAATCCCCCTTCACCCTTAATAACAAATCTACGTAGTACTCCCTAATAGTGAACTGGCACTTGATACCAGAAGATGTAGCCAAAACTACAGAGAAGGCCAGCTGTGCTGCATTAGATCGGACAAATAGCAACAGGATAAGGGCAACTACTGTTACCGATACATCACCAAAACGACCTGTCTAACAAAATTACCGTGAACTCAAGCAGGCTCAAAACAATCGTCGGATACAGCCGTGATAGCATCGCAAGATCAGGCCATCAGAAACGAACAAAGACGGAACCACAAGGCATTCTTCAATCAATATTTCTATGGACTGATGAAATTTTATATATTTCTCTCTCGCCTGAGATATTTAAAAAGCTACAAAAGCAAAATCATGGTGGTTGCCTTTATCGGAACGCACGTTCCCCTTCTGGCAATCCTGTTTTACTTTCTCAACACCGCTACGGTCGCGCCCAGTGAAAAGGTAAGAATTGCCACAGTTGCACTCATCGCAACTCTCGCAGGCACAGCCATCACACTTTTCGCACTACATAGCTTGCTCTCACCCATTGGTGCAGCTGCCCAGGCACTGAAGAACTACTGGAGCCAAAACCAGCTTCCCAATCTGCCAACGGACTTTAGCGATGATGCGGGCGTATTGATGGCCAATACAACTGAGATTATTAAAAAGCTCGATGACTTTATTCACTATATAGAAGACTACGATAGCCTAACAGGGCTCCCCAATCGAAAGGTCTTTCAATCGAAAATACAAACAGCGATCGCCTCTGTTCAACCCGAGCAAAAGATCACGCTCTTTCTCTTGGATATTGACGATTTTAAAGATATTAATACAGCAGAGAGTCATACGGTGGGCGATCGCATTTTGCGCGCGATCGCCCACCGCCTCAGCCAGTGTACCGACTGTTCTCAATCGCTAGCTCGAATAGGCAGCGATGAATTTGCGATTCTTAAGACCACTTTTCAAGGCGAGCCAGACTTCCTCACAGCCAAAGATCTGCTCTCGATAATCGACCAACCCTATCCCAATATTTCTGCCAATTTTCCGGTTACAGCCAGCATTGGTATATCTGTTTATCCAACAGATGAGCACAGTCTAGATCAGAACATCTGCGATCAGCTTATTGCTAACGCCTACACCGGCTTACAGAAAGCCAAAGCCAAAGGCAACAACAACTACGAGTTTTATTCAGATGGAATGACCGCTGCTGTGCAAAAACGACTCAAGCTCACCAATGATCTCAGAAGTGCTCTCGAAAACAATCAGCTTTTCTTACACTACCAGCCTCGCGTAGACTGGCGCAGCGGTGAAATGGTCGGCGCAGAATGCCTCGTCCGCTGGCAGCATCCTGAACTCGGCACGATGCTACCGGCCGAGTTTATCCCCATCGCAGAAGAAACAGGACTGATCTTACCTATTAGCGAGTGGCTATTGAAAACCGCCTGCCAACAGAACAAAGTTTGGCAGCGCTCCGGGCTAAAGCCTTTTACTGTAGCGGTCAATCTTTCAGCTCGCCAGATTGAGCAGTCTAACCTAGCTGATTTTGTCCGGCGCACACTTGAAGAGACCGATCTAGCGCCCGAGTTTTTAGAGCTAGAGGTGACCGAAAGCCTACTGATTGGAAACATTGAGCATACACTGTCAGTTCTCACAGCGCTGCACAATCAAGGCGTTGTGCTTGCGCTAGACGACTTCGGCACCGGATATTCCTCGCTGAGCTATCTGCGAAGATTTCCGTTCGATGTTTTGAAAATAGATCGCTCTTTTGTCAGAGACATGGTTCACAGCGCCGACGTTGCCGCGATCACAAAAGCGGTCGGAGCCCTGGCCCAAGGATTGCAGCTAGGGCTCGTGGCAGAAGGCGTGGAAACAGAAGAACAGCTCAACCAAATCAAAACCTACGGCTGCCACGAAATTCAAGGCTACTACTTCAGTCGCCCGCTCTCGGTAGCAGCCCTCTCACAGCTACTGAGAGGCCCCAATCCCTGGCAAGATAAAACCTTATCTGGAAACAGCCTACCCCACAGAGACAGCCTATCCTCTAGAGACAGTTTACCGACGGTGATTCACCACAGCGTCTAGATGGTTACGTCCATCTGCACATCACTCATCGGCACAATGTCAAGCGCTTGCCAGGGTACTTTTCAAGATCTCCGCAGACGGCTAAACTTTTAGGTGACGAGCATTCTATGCCAGTTCTCGGTGCCTATGCGACTAGACATCAGAAGCCTCAATCTAGGGTCAGACTCCGCTGAACGTGACATAGACGTAGGTCTAGCAGAATACTTTTATCAAAACGCAACCTACAATCGATTTTTAAACGGGCGAAAAACCATTCTCGTCGGCAATCGGGGCGCGGGCAAAAGTGCCATATTTAAATACATTGCCGCTACCGAGCATAAAAAAGGCAACCTGGTCCTAGAGCTATCGCCCGAAGACTACTCCTACGAACTGCTCGCAGAATACTTGCGCAGCGAGAAGGAAGGCTCCTGGGGAAAGCAAAGTGCGTATTCTATTGCCTGGCAATACTTACTGTACAATCTAATTTTCAAAAAGATTGTTGAAAACAAGCGAGGACTACTGCTAGGCGCACAAAAGAATATCTACAACTATGTTGTCAGCAGCGACGCGGCGCGAGAAACGAGCTCTATCGGCATCCTAGTCAACTATCTCAAGCGAATTGAGCGGGTCAAAACAGAGTCTCACGAAGGAATTATCCGCTCTAGAGACTTGCAGTCGCTCTACGATCTCGAAGAGATAAAGTCTCTTATTCCCAGCCTCAACAACGTCTTGAAGAATACTCGCATGACGATTCTGATTGATGAGCTAGACAAAGGCTGGGATAATTCTGAGGATGCGAAATACTTTATTGCAGGACTCTTTCAGGCGACCCAGAAGATAAATTTGATCAATGTGAACCTTAGAATATATGTCTCTATTCGCCAAGAGCTATTTGACAATATTCCTCAAATTTATGAAGACGCTCAAAAAATCAGAGAAGATGTTGAGGTTATTCGCTGGGGTCGCAATGAGCTGCTTGAGCTGATTGCCCGGCGGATTGCGCATTCGTTCCCAGCAGCTGAGAAACTGACGGCGATCAAGCGGTGGAAGACAGTGTTTGTCTCTAAGCTCTCTTCTGTAGATGTGGATTCTCTTGATTACATCATTGATAGAACCCAGCTACGGCCTAGAGAGCTCTTGCAGTTTTGCAAACTATGCATTGAATGTGTTGACTATTCGTTAGTGAGTAAGCGGATTGACGAATGTGCGATCGCTGCTGCTGAAGAATCATACTCGGAGCAAAAAACCCGCGACTTAGCCTCTGAGTATCGATTTCAATACCCTTATCTGCTCGATGTCTTTGAAGTCTTCCGGGCCAAGAAAACCTACTACGCCAAAGAAGAGCTCGACTATCTTTTACTCTCTATCGCAGTCGGTGAAGTTGATGTCGAAAGGGCCGCTAGCTGGGTGATAGACACCGACTATCTAGAGCTCAAACAAATCCTTTGGAAAATTGGCTTTCTCAAAGTTCTGGTCCCTCACGTGGCCAGCAGTAAGCGCAGCGCCGCCAAACAAACCCCTCCCCAGAGCGAAGGAACCTACCTAGGCCACTACGAGCTGCCTACCGTAAATCTTGAAAACATTGGCCAGTTTAGAGTTCATCCGGCCTGCACCAAGTTTTTACACCTTCAGGAATAACCTTTTTTTAAGGATACACATTTCGCTATGGCTTCCTTTTTCACCTATTCACACGCCTCTATCCGTCAGCTGGAAAAACGGATTCAGGCGATTCCGACTTGGCTCGTGGCACTTGCGAGCGTCTTGGTGCTGTCTTCTTTCATCGTCTTCATCCGTGCGGATGAGGCCAACGTTGACTCATGGCAAGATTTGTTCTCACAGAAAAAAGCAATTCTAAAGATGCTGATAGAAAATGCTGAGGCGATCGCGATTGTTGTCGCCGTCATCTTATACATCAAAGGCGCCCCTGATCGTAAAGACCAAAAGCACTACGAGGCTTGGCGAGTGATTGATACCGCTGCTGCGGCCAATGTCACCACCAGCTATGCTCGCTATCAGGCCCTGCAAGATCTCCACCACGATGGCGTTTCGCTGCAGTGGCTAGAAGCCCCACGGGCAAATCTATCGGGAATTGCGCTGCCCAAAGCCAATCTACAAGCGTGCAATTTACAAGGCGCGAACTTGCATCAGGCCAATCTCCGGGGGGCCAACTTACAGGGCGCGAACCTGACTGGTGCGAATTTGAGTCAGGCCGATTTAGTCGGCAGCGACCTGACAGCAGCCAACCTGCAGGCCGCAAATCTCCGAGGCACCGTCCTTTGGAAAGCAAAGCTATGGGATACCAACTTCTCCAAGGCTGAGATGCGCTGGGCTGAAGTCCATCAAGAACAGCTAAACGGCGCTAAGCTAAGTCAGGCCATCTTACCGGATGGCAGCCTGTGCGATTCTCCTAGCGCTCATAGCACCCGGTCATAGCGACCATCCATAGCACCTGCCCTACCTGCGCTCCTTCACCCCTACAGCCATGAAACTCAAATTTGCACGCTTCGTGCTTTGCGCAGCGTTTCTTTTTAACCTGCTTTACTGGGCATTGCCAGCGCAGGCAATCGGCGATCGCGAGACGCTGCTAGAGGGTGCCAGAGCCGTCTTTGCGATAAAGGCTGATGATGAAATGCCCGAGGCCACTCAACGGCGACGGACAAATCCCTACGAGCTCATAGAAACAGCGAGAAATAGACCGTTTGGATATCGAACTAGAGACCAGAGGGAACGTCCGTTGGCGCAAATCAAGCAGCTGGTCGGCAAAAGATTACCGGAGCGATCGCGCCAGCTCAACACAGACCTCCAGCGCAGATTTCACGCAACCGTCCGCATGCCTTTAGCCCAGTTTCATCGACACATCAGGCAAGTAGCTATCGGGATAAAAGCCAATGCTAAGGCTACGCTAAGCACCTGGCTCAAGCAAATAAGTACAACCGCCAATCAGACCGCTGAGCAGCTACAGCAATATTAACAAAATCAAATTTCACAACATACAAATCTATCGCTGTAGTGAGTAGACAATCAGCAGTAGCGTTCTAAGGTTTGGAAGCCCCCCCTTTACTCAGTGGCAATTTACTAGATGGACTACTCACTATCAGACAGTCTTTTCAACGGATGGAGCGGCATTCTCCATACCTTGATAGCGGGTACGCTGACGTATATTGGGCTGATTGCGTGGCTGCGCGTATCGGGTAAGCGCACCCTATCAAAATGGAACAGCTTTGACTTTGTCGTTACGATTGCGTTCGGGTCCATCCTCGCAAGCGCCCTGCTGACCAAAAGCACAACCTTTTCTCAGGCAATGGCTGGCATCGGGCTGTTGGTCATGTTCCAATTTGCCATCACTTGGCTATCAGTCCGCTCTAGCGCTATCCAAATGCTTGTGAAAGCAGAACCTAGTCTGCTGCTGTTCAAAGGAGAAATGCAGCAAGAATCGTTAACCCAGCAGCGCGTAGCCGAAGGAGAGGTGCTAGCAGCCATCCGGCTGGCAGGATGTGCCAGCATTGAAGATATTGATGCTGTCATCCTAGAGACAGACGGCAGCTTCAGCGTCATCCAAAATATGGAGCTTGACAACGCTTCCGCGATGCAGGATGTCAAAGGATTTAGAAGAAATGCGGTAGCCTACGCCAGTACTCAGCAGACAAAAGATAGATAGCGGTCTCTCTCTAAAGGTCTCTCTAATACGGCCCAAAGCAATCATAGAAATGTCTTTGGACAGATTCTAGAAAACGGTAATCGTTTTTACAATTTGCACGGAGACATTCGACATCCCAAACTTTAGGGATCTTTGACTATGAACAACTTCACCACATACTGCAAAAAAGCCGCTATCGCGGGCTTAGTCAGTATCCTCCTGTGGGGCGTTAGCGCGCCTGCCTATGCTGCAAATGCAAATGACTACTACACGAACGAAAGGGGCTCAGTACAATCAACAGAGCGCTACGACCAAATCCAGGCTGAGCAAGGCGGGATGAACAACTTTGATGATGTAGATCCTAGACGCAATACAAAAGAGGCTACTGCAAAGGCAAAGGCGCTTTCGGACAATGCAGAGCGCAACATCTCTCGATCAAGCGACGTTAATCCGCTGGAATCTGTGAGAGAAGCTGTTGACAATGCAGGAGACAAGCTGAGCCAAACGGCAGACAATGTCACAGACAGCATCGGCAACCAAGCTGATAAAGCGGCTGCTCGTCTAGACAGAGGCGTTGAACGTGCGACTAACCGCGTCCAACGGTAGTCCTCACAGTTTTGTTTAATACATTCGCGTGCGTGTCTAACGACATTGGCAACAGTCAGGGCCTGCTGAAAGAAGTCAGATGATTTCTTTTAGCAGGCCCTAATCATTAGGCACCAGCCAGTAAGCTCTAGTTAGTGGCAGGGGCTAGCTCAAGCGTTGCAGGGACTCCATCCGACGTAGGCAACGAGGGTTCTTCTGAGCGCTCAGGCGGCAAGCGAGCGTCTTCTATGCTACGGAGGGTCGTCTGCCAATTCTCGATCCTAACTTGAGCTGGGGCGTAGGCTTCCGACTGGGATGGAATCTGCTTGGCTAGCGCGATCGCATCTTCCAAATCCCGACCAGACGCCGATTCTGCCTGCCGCAATAGCGCCCAGCTCCACTGATTAATCTGACTATTGGCTCTCGCTCGAGCATCACTCTGATCAGGCACCCGCTGGGCAATCTCTATCGCACTAACCAGCGAGCCCGATCCGCCGCGAGCAGCCGTGTCAAGCGCTTCAGACAGCCGCGTCCGTCCATCTTCCTCAGCCTGCCAGTCAGCAATATTGTTCTGAGCGTCTTTATACAGTGATCGCCCTTCCCCAATGCGCCCGGCAATGGCAATGGCATCTCGCAGATCGCCTGCTTGTGCCCGTGATCGCGCCCGATCGAGCAGCGGCTGATCCTCAATTCGCTGAATGCGATCGCGCCAAGTGGCCACCCGATCATCCGCCTCACCTGCCAGGGTACGACCCGACTCAATTTTTCGCGCTTCTTGAATAGCGGCTCGCAAGTTGTCAGCAGTACCCACCGCCGCTAGTTGATCTGCCCGCTCTAGAATAGGCCGGTCTTCCACCGTCTCTACCCTTGTGCGCCAGCGGTCAATTTGCTCAGACGCCTCGTCCCACTGCGGAGAATCCCGCGAAACCTGTCGGGCGACAGCGATCGCCGCCGTCAAATCAGTCGTGCTGCCCCGCCCCGCTCTCTCCTTTGCCTGATTCAGCAAGGCAATATTTTGCAGCTCACCCTGCCATTGACTAATCAGCTCCTGAGCTTTGGCATAGCGGGGTCGATCTTTACCCAGCGTTTTCAGACGGCTAATCGCGTCTTCCAATCCGCTCGCGTTATTCGCCCAAGCCTGCTGGTACGCGCTCACAAAAATCTGAAAGTCATCAATTTCTTCACTGAGCCCAGTATCTCGGGGAATCGCCGCTAACAAATCCTGTGCGTCAGAGAGCTGACGGGCCGCTAGCCGCTCTTCAGCGCGGACCAGCATCTGCTTAGAAATATTTTTGCGCTCTGTTTGGGCCTCTGCATAAAAAACGCTTTCTTTGTCAATCTTTTTTAGCCGCTTTAGCGCTTCTGTAAAGCCCTTGAGCGTGCCATCTTTAGCGAAGCCCAACGCCTTAGACAGCTCACGGCTATCGGTACGCGCTTGAGCGATTAGCTTAGTCAGCTCGTTGTACTTCACCGTAGACCAAAACTTGTTGTCCACATCCAGCAGCGCGACCGACAGGCTAAACGCCTTTTGAAAATCCTTTTTCTTCAGGTTTTCGACCGCCGTATTGAAGCTGTCCTCGCCTTCGCTCCAAATTTTTTGCCAGCGAGCAATCCGCTCGTTGACCACGGCGGCAGCAGCGGTTTTTGCCGGAATCTTTCTCGCGGCGGCGATCGCCTCCTCTAGCTCGCCAGCCTCAAAGGAGTTCTCAGCCAAATCCAGCACCTGATCCGCCCAGCCCTCAATTCGCTGATTGATGTCGTTGCGCAGCGGGTGGTCTTCGGGGAGC
>JBAUIB010000212.1:0-3638 GCA_049680585.1 Phormidesmis sp. | reverse complement strand
GCTCTAGGTATTTGTCGATATAAAGCGCCTGATGCGAGCGATGGAAGCCACCTACGCCAATGTGAACAATACCGTTGGCAACATCGGCACGGTTGTACTGGGGCAGGTGAACTTTCTCAAGCTGCTCAGAAAGTTGAGACAGTGAAGTATCACTTAGCGCAATGGCTTCACTGATTTTCGAGTTAGGTGATTTCGGACTGGGTGCTGGTGTGTAGGATAGAGCGGGGCTGTCGGTCATGGGACGATTCTAGATTAGGTTGTTGAGAGCTCATTTGCTGGATCAAAGGGTGCTTCTGGGCCTTGGGAATCGCAATATCGTCCGCATCGAACAGATGGCACAAATTCCCATCGATGTGAATTGGCACCTGATCGCGAACGGAGATGTGCCGATCACCCTCTGCTTGCACAATTAGCGTCTCGCCCCCAGACACTTTGACATACAAAGAGGTGGCATCGCCCAAGCGTTCGACAACGAGAACTTCGCCCATAATCGTCGGATTGTTGGCATCAATACGCATGTGCTCGGGCCGAACGCCGATAGTGGCGCGATCGCCTACCGTGAGCGTTTTTGGCTGTACAGGCACTGTCACCGTCGCATCGCCGGGCAATCTTAGCGTCGTCCCTGAGTCTTGAACGCTGGTCGTCATCACCGGCAAAAAGTTCATCTTGGGCGAGCCAATAAAGCCCGCTACAAACTTATTGCAGGGATGGTGATAGAGCTCCATAGGCGTGCCGATTTGCTCAACAATGCCGTCTTTTAGCACCACAATTTTGGTTGCTAGCGTCATCGCCTCTGTCTGGTCGTGCGTGACATAGATCATGGTGGCCTGCAAACTGTCGTGCAAGCTGGCTAGCTCCAAGCGCATTTGGCCTCGCAGGGCCGCATCGAGGTTGGAAAGGGGCTCGTCAAACAAAAACACTTTTGGACTCCGTACCAGTGCCCGACCAATGGCAACTCGCTGTCGTTGACCACCTGAGAGCGCGCCAGGTTTGCGGTTTAGCAGTGGTTCTAGCTGTAGCACCCGACCGACTTCTTTGGCTCTTTCATGTCGCTTAGCCTTGGGCACGCCTGCTAGCCGTAGGCTAAAGGCCATGTTTTCAGCGACGGTCATATGAGGATAGAGTGCGTAGGTCTGAAACACCATTGCCAGCCCTCGCTTGTCTGGTGGCACATTGTTCATGCGATCGCCATCAATAATCAGATCGCCAGCCGTAATCTCTTCTAGTCCTGCAATCATGCGCAGGAGCGTAGATTTGCCGCAGCCAGAAGGCCCGACGAAAACAACAAATTCACGATCTTTAATCTCTAGATCGATGCCCTTGATGACTTCGGTATCGGTATAGGTTTTACGGATGTTATTAAGGGTGACTGTTGACATAGGAATCTCGACTTGGATGAAGGAATATTGAATGCGAGTTTTATGGTGTTGAAATGGTCTGAAATTTATTTAACTGCGCCGAAAGTAAGGCCGCGCACTAGCTGCTTTTGGCTGAACCAACCGAAGATGAGGATAGGTGCGATCGCCATCGTAGAAGCCGCCGATAACTTCGCCCAGAACAGTCCTTGTGGGCTAGAGAAAGACGCAATAAACGCCGTCAGCGGAGCCGCATCGAAGGTAGTGAGATTCAAACTCCAAAAAGCTTCATTCCAAGACAGAATAATCGAGAGCAGCGCAGTAGAGGCAATCCCCGGTAGCGCTAGCGGCAGTAGAACATAAGCGACTTCCTGATAGGTCGTTGCCCCATCCATCCGATCAGCTTCCAGAATTTCTTTGGGCACTTCCTTGAAAAAGCTGTAGATCATCCACACCACAATCGGCAGATTGATCAAGGTGTAAATAATGATCAGCCCAATGCGAGTATCCAACAGTCCAGACTCACGACCCAGAATGTAGATCGGCACCAGCACACCAACCGGGGGCAGCATCTTGGTCGAAAGCATCCACAGCAGCGTGCTCTTCGTGCGCTTCGTTGGGAAAAAGGACATCGCATAGGCTGCAGGTACAGCCAGCAGCAACGCTAGAATAGTCGCCCCGACCGAGATAATCACGCTGTTCCAGGCATAGTTGAAATAGGAAGCACGCGCCTGAACATCAATGTAGTTTTCAAGCGTTGGGGCGAAGAAAAGCTGAGGGGGCGTAGCGACTGCGGCAACTTCTGTCTTAAAGCTGGTAATAAACATCCAGAGGATGGGGAAAAACAGAATGCCAGCGACTAGCCAGGCCAGCAGGCCAATCAGCCATTGGTTGGATTTATTGTTGTCAGCGGCCATTTTGAGTATTCACCTCGGGTGTTTGGATTGAGCAGTCGTTGAAAATATTGTTTCAGGTTGTTGGTTAGTGGCGTAGTGGTCGGACCCACCTTTTTCCATACACTAAGTATCCAGATTCTTAGCAACACTCCTAATCAGGAAAATCGCTACAATATTTGCCAACACCACGGCAATCAGGCCCCCTGCTGAAGCCCCGCCCACGTCGAACTCTAGCAGCGCCTTCAAATAGATGTAGTAAGCCAAGTTCGTAGTTGCCAGCCCTGGGCCACCACCCGTGGTGACGAAGATTTCGCCAAAGATAGTGAGAAAGAAGATGGTTTCAATCATGGCGACAACGGCGATCGCCCGGCTCATATGTGGCAGCACCACAAACCGAAAGAGCGCAAACGGCTTAGCCCCGTCCATCCGAGCGGCTTCTATCTGATCGGTATCGAGCGACTGAATCGCCGTCAGCAAAATCAACAAAGCAAACGGCAGCCATTCCCACGACACAATAATAATCAGCGACAGCAAGGGAAAATCAGTAAACCAGTCAATAGCGCCGAGCCCTAATCCTCGGGTGATCTGGGCAAACAACCCGTTAACCGGGTGCATTAGCATGTTCTTCCAAATCAGCGCGCTCACCGTCGGCATCACGAAAAATGGTGAAATCGCCAGCACGCGGGCAATGCCTTGACCCGGAAACTCCTGGTTGAACAGCACCGCTAGCAGCGTACCGAGTCCAATCGTAATCAACAATACCGAGCCGACGAGCACTAGCGTGGTGCCAATCGATATCCACAGCGCCGGATCGCTCAAGATAAACGTAAAATTTCCGAATCCAACAAACGCGCGCTTGTCTGGAACCAGCAAATTGTATCGCTGGAAGGCAAACCAAACTGCCATCGCCAGCGGCACAATCATCCACAGTAGCAGCACAATCACAGAGGGGGCGACGAGCGCTAGCGTGGGAAACTTGCGCTGACCTTTGAGCTGAGTGTTCGCGGGTGGCGTGACCTGCGGTGGCTGATCTAATACAGAAGAAGACGTCATGATTTCTCTCTTTTATATCTCTTTACTTATTCGCCCTTTACTTCTTTGCCTTTTACTTACTCGATGTATCCAACATGGCGCATAAACCGTTTGGCCACGCCTTGAGATCGTTCAAGCGCCTGCTCAACTGAGACTTTCTCTGCTAGCGCCTCAGCTACACGCTGCCCCACCTGCGTCCCAATCGCCTGAAACTCAGGGATATCTACATACTGAATGCCTTTGTATGGCGTCGGCGAAGCAGAAGGATTTTCGACATCGGCAGACTTAATCGAGGCCAGCACGGTCTTAGCAAAGGGGGCAACTTCTTGGTACTGGGGATTGTCGTAAGTAGAGG
>JBAUIB010000211.1:0-5122 GCA_049680585.1 Phormidesmis sp. | reverse complement strand
AGGCCGATGATTGTGGAAATAGCACCGAGCGTGGTGTAGCGTTTCTCCCAGTTCAGCCGCAGAAAAAGTTCACCTTCTTTTTCAAAAACAGTGCCCGATGCGCTAAGACTCGCGGCGTCTGATCCGGCCTTGGGTTCGGTGAGCGCAAAGCAGGGGATTTCTTCGCCGCTAGCGAGGCGAGGCAGGTAATAGTTTTTTTGAGCGGGGGTACCGTAGTGCAACAACAGCTTGGCAGGACCGAGAGAATTGGTCACGCCAACTGTGGCCGTATGGGTAAACGAGCGCGAGGCGAGCTTGGTCATGACTGCGCTGTAGGCCGTATTTGAAAAACCCAGACCCCCGTACTCCGGCGGAATCATCATGCCAAAGAATCGAGATTCCTTGAGAAAATCCCACACCTCAGGCGGCAAGTCCTTGCGCTGGAAAATCTCCCAGTCAGTTGCCATGTTGCACACTTGTTCGACCGGGCCATCGAGAAACGCCTGTTGTTCTTTGGTTAGGGTGGGGTAGGGCTCTGAGAAAATACGCTCGAAGTTGGGTTTGCCAGAGAAGAACTCGCTTTCAACCCAGACGTTACCCGCATCAATCGCGGCTTTTTCCGTCTCGGAAATTTTCGGCAGAAGCTGGCGGGTTTGGATAAAGCGGAAGATGCGATCGCTCACTACCCACCGCCGCAAGCGAGGAATCGTCAGTACCAGCGCGGCTAAAAGAGTCACGCTTACGACTAATATTGTCACCAAGGTGCTCATAAAAAACCTCCTATCGCTTGATTGCGGCCATTACGTCTGCAAATTTTCGAATACGCCAGCTGCGCCCATGCCGCCGCCGACGCACATTGTAATCAGGCCGTAGCGAATATGACGGCGCTTCATTTCATGCAGGAGGCTCGCCGTTAACCTTGCACCCGTGCAGCCGAGCGGATGACCGAGAGCAATGGCACCTCCATTGACATTCACGATCTCCTCATCTAGCCCCAGCTTACGAATCACTGCTAATGACTGAGAGGCAAAGGCTTCATTCAGCTCAATTAAACCGATATCTGCCAGCGAAAGTCCGACCTGCTTGAGCACTTTTGGCACGGCCTCCACTGGCCCAATCCCCATGATTTCTGGCGGCACGCCCGCCACGGCAAAGCCCAGCATTTTCCCCAGCGGCTGAAGATTCAGCGTCTGTAAAATCTCCTCATTGACCAGCAGGCTCGCCGCTGCCCCATCAGACATTTGCGATGCGTTACCAGCCGTCACGCTGCCGCCTAGCCGGAAAACAGGGCGCAGCGCCGCTAGGGCTTCTAGGCTGGTGTCGGGGCGGGGGCCTTCGTCTACTTGAAAGATGGCTTTTGTTGTCTGGGTATCGCCCTCTGTGTAGCGAGTCTCTTTGATGGGCACAGGCACAATTTCATCGGCAAATCGGCCTCGCTCAATAGCCTGTAAGGCCCGGCGGTGCGATCGCAGGGCAAAGGCATCTTGATCCGCCCGAGAAATGCCAAACTGACTGGCCACATTTTCTGCGGTGAGTCCCATTGTGCAGTACACCCGCGGCGTCTGCTCTATTAGGGCCGGGTTTGGCAGCAGGTCGTGGCCCCCCATTGGAATCAGGCTCATCGACTCCGCACCGCCTGCGACCATCACGGCTGACTGGCCAAGCGTAATCGCCTGATGGGCAGTGGCGATCGCCTGCAACCCAGAAGAACACAGTCGGTTAATGGTTGCCCCTGCCACCGAATCGGGCAACCCTGAGCGCTGAGCAATCACTCGCCCTAGGTTGTAGCCCTGCTCAGCTTCGGGCATGGCGCAGCCGATCACCACATCTTCGATTAGATTCGGTGAGAGAGTGGGCACTCGTGCTAACGCGCCTTGGAGAGCGATCGCCCCTAAATCATCCGGTCGTACGGCGTGAAGGGCTCCGTGGGGAGCTTTGCCAATTGCGGTTCTCACCGCGCTAACAATGTAGGCTTGCATGGATTTTCTCTCCAAAGCGTATTTACTGGAATCTCTTTTATCTGTCTGGATATGGGGTTGACTGTCTCCGACTGTCTCCGACTGTCTCCTAGTTCCGGAGGGGTTTCTTGTACTGGAGCAAGTGGGCCATGCGCGCCTGCGTTTTTGGATCTTCTAATAGCGGTACAAAGTTCTCTCGCTCTAGCTGAAGCAGATAGTCAGCAGAGACCCGAGCGGGCGCGCTCAGCTCACCGCCAGTCATGACATAGGCCAAACGGCTGGCCAAGTACCGGTCATATTCAGAAGCAAAGCCGCCTTGCTCCATCACATAGGCCATATGATTTAGCGCCGCTCGTCCTGGCTGGCCGAGCACCCAAATATCGTGGCGCTCAGGCAGCGGTCGATAGCCCTGATGAGCCAGCCGCAGCACCTCTTCTTTGGCCACATGCAGCCGGTAATCGCTGTTCATCACAATTTTCGCAGTGGGCAGCAGATACCCCATCTGCTGGGCTTCTTCAGCGCTGGTGGACACCTTAGCGAGGGCGATAGTTTGAAACGCGTGAGTGATGAAAGGCTGAATGTGACTAGGCGCATCGCTCGCGGCTCGATCTGCCGCTCGCTCGACCATCCGCATCAGACCGCCCGCACCTGGAATGAGCCCCACACCCAGTTCTACGAGGCCGATATAGCTTTCTGCGGCGGCGACTACCTGCGGGCAAGCCATCACGAGCTCACAGCCCCCACCCAAGGCACGACCGCGAACGGCGGCAACGATGGGTTTGTGGAAATGGTGGATGCGCTGAAGCAGAGATTGGAAGTGGGTGATGAGATGAGCGATCGCCTTCCAGTCAGCCGTCTGCGCCATGTGACCCATCTCGACGAGATTCGCCCCCCCGCAAAAGTGCTCACCGTCATTGCCGATGACAAGCCCGTGATAATCATCCTCCAAGATATTCAGTACATGCTCTAAGCCTTTAATCACCGCATTGCTGAGCGTATTCCCCTTAGAGCGAAACTCAAATAACATCACCCCATCGCCCATATTCAGCAGGGCTGACTCCGCATTTTGCCAAAGCGTAGGGCGCGCTGTTGCCTTAATTTCAGCCACCGAAAGGTCTTTTTGAGGAAGCCGAATTGCCGGATCTGCGCTCAAAACTGTCACTGATCCATTCTTTTGATAAAACTTATCGCCCCTTTCGGCCATCTCTTCTATCCAGGCTGGCACCGGCTGTTGCTGCGCGTGTAAATCCTCCAGCACCCGCTGTATCCCTAACGCCTCCCACATTTCAAACGGCCCCATTTGCCAGCCAAACCCCCAGCGCATCGCCTGGTCAATTTCCAGCGGGCTCTCGGCAATCTCTCGCAGGCGGCAGGCACTATAGCTGAGCAGCGCCCAAGTCATATGTCGAAAGCGATCGCCTGCTCGCCCTGACAGTACATAAAGGCTGCGCAGCCGATCAGCTAGCTGAGCCTGCTGAGCAATCTCACTGACGCCGTCTAACTGTATAGGCTGGGCCGGTTCATAGGCCATCGTTTCCGGATTGACAGAGAGAATTTTGCCTTTCTCTTTTTGATAAAAACCACGTCCCGCTTTAGCACCTAGCGCACCCGCTGCTACTAGCTTTGATAGCAAGGGTGGCACCGCAAAGTGCGATCGCTGCGGATCGTTTGGAATCGCCTGATAGAGATTTGTCGCCACCGCCTTGAGGGTGTCCAGTCCGACTAAGTCTGCCGTCCGAAACGTTGCCGACTTAGGCCGGCCTACCAGCGTTCCAGTCAACAGGTCAATGTCTTCAATACTGTAGCCTTCACTCAGAGCCTGCATCCCTAAAAAAGTGGCAAATAGGCCAATCCGATTGGCGATAAAGTTGGGCGTGTCTTTGGCCAGGACAACCCCTTTGCCCAAGTGCTCCCGGCCAAACCACACCATTCGAGCCAGCAGCGTGGCGTCAGTATCTGCGGTAGGGATCAGCTCCAGCAGCTTGAGATAGCGGGGCGGATTGAAAAAGTGAGTGCCCAAAAACTGCCCACGAAAGTGTTCTGTACAGCCCGCTACGATCTGATGAATGGGCAATCCGCTCGTATTAGAGGAAACCACCGCATCGGCCTTGACAACGCCATCTAGCCGAGCCATCAGCTGTTGTTTAATCTCCAGATGTTCCACCACCGCTTCAATCACCCAGTCCGCTTTCGCTACCCGGTGAAAATGATCTTCGTAGTTGCCTAGCTGAATGCGATGAATCGCTTTGTCTGAAAAGAAAATAGGCGGAGAGAGTTTCTGTGCTCGCTTAAAGGCGGCTGTGACCAGCGCATTCTTATCGCCTTTCCCGTGGGTGTCAACCGCTGCGGGCATGTCCAACAGATGAACGCGTAGCCCTGCATTCGCGAGATGAGCAGCAATTTGGCTACCCATAACGCCTGCTCCGAGTACGGCAACGGTGCGAAATGGCTTAAACATGGTGGCCCCCCTTTTGTGAGGATAGGATGGTTGGCTAGCCCAGCGTAGAGGGCCTGGTAGAGGGCCTTGCAGATGGCAGCTCGGATGGCTGGGATGCTGCTACTGGGACAGTGGGTGAAGCGGACAGCGGTTGATAGAGCCGGTCAATCTCTTTTGCAAAGGCTAAATATAGGGCCTCACGATTGAGCAGATGGGGCTGATCGAGCGATCGCCCTACGGCGGCGTGATTGACTTTTAGCAGCTCATTTTCTGTTGTAAGTTCAGCGTTTACGAGTGCAAAGCGCTTCACGGTAGACCACGAGGGCAGGGTTGCATTGGCCTGATCGACTAGCGACTGGTAGAGGGCCACTAGCTGAGGCTGCTGAATGAGCAAATCAGGCGGTGTGAGTAGGCCCATTTGCCGCGCATGACCGGCCAAGGCGACCCTATTTACAAAAATCAGCAGTCCGCAGAACTTACGCCCTGGGCCGACAACCAGCGCCTGCTCTACTAACGGCGACTGACACAGCCGTTGCTCTATCGGTCCTGGTACCACATACTCTCCAATTGAGAGCTTGAACAGTGCTTTTTTGTGTCCGGTGAGGGTGAGCAAACCGTCGCCGGAAAATTCACCGCGATCGCCTGTATGCAGCCAGCCGTTATCTTCTAACACCGCTTGGGTCGCTGCCGGGTTGCGGTAGTAGCCCTGCATTACATAAGGTGCTTTTGCCATCACCGCACCGTCGCT
>JBAUIB010000210.1:0-8880 GCA_049680585.1 Phormidesmis sp. | reverse complement strand
GCATGACAGTGATGCCTCTAACAATGATGCCTCTAACAATGATGGCTCTAGCGAGGATGCGCCCTGGATTCCGGATGAGTGGGTCGAGTCTACCGAGTCTGCTGAATTTTCTACCGGCAGCTCAGTCAGAACAGATCCGGTTAAGACAGGCCCAGTTGAGACAGGCCCAGCTAAAAAACACTCAGCGGAGCTGTTTCCGATTTCGCAAAGCGAGTCTTCAGCTAGCGCTGGGTCATTGGGTCCTAAATCTTCAGGCCCGGCCACAGCTGATTTTCGGGGGGCTGTTGGGCCACTGCCACTGGTCGAAACGGCTTTTTTAGCCAGTGCGGCCAGCCTCATGTGGCTGGTGAATACCTATTTTCCCCCAGGGCCTTTGCTGCGCATTTTGTTTCCCTTACCGATTGCACTGGTCTATCTGCGGTGGAATCTGCGCTCGGCCTGGATGGCGGCGACGGTGTCGGGGCTATTGCTGACCATTTTGCTGGGGCCTACGCGCAGCATCTTTTTTGTCATGCCCTATGGCTTTTTGGGGGTTCAGCTAGGCTGCCTGTGGCGGCGGCAAGCCAGCTGGGAGATTTCTATCCTGACGGGCGGAGTGCTGGTAGCTGTGGGGACATTTTTCCGCATTTGGCTGCTGTCGCTGCTGGCGGGTGAAGACCTCTGGGGCTATCTGGTCGCTCAAATTACTCAGATGATTGACTGGCTAGTCAGAGTGTTGACCAACTGGGGCTGGATTGGCTTGGGCGCTTGGGGGCAGCCGAGTATGGAATTTGTGGCGATCGCGGCTGTATTGATGGTGCTGTTTACTAGCATTGTCTACCTATTTACTGTCCATTTAGCGGCTTGGCTAGTTTTAGAGCGCTTGGGTGTGGCGATGCCCGAGCCACCTGGCTGGGTGCAGACGTTAATTGAGGAGTAGGCCGCGCTGGGTGACCATTCGGCTTTAGACCCTCCATGATCGAGACATGATCGAGATCTGCGCCGCTGCGCAAACCGTAAGCCTGCGCGATTGGCTGGCCCGC
The DNA here is from genome assembly GCA_049680585.1 of Phormidesmis sp. Taxonomy (GTDB): domain Bacteria; phylum Cyanobacteriota; class Cyanobacteriia; order Phormidesmidales; family Phormidesmidaceae; genus Phormidesmis. The sequence goes on along the minus strand of JBAUIB010000210.1, from coordinate 7,858 downwards.
TACCGGGGGTGCAAACCGCTATTTGCCTGTATTCTGAGCGCCACCGAGACAGGACTGATGCCCGATATTTCTGCGGCGGGCACCACCCCTCAAGCGCGTCGTTACACGGCCATCGCCGACGGAGAATTTCTCTTTAGCGGCAGGGCCTCAACGCGCCATCCTTTTCCTCGTCTGCCAGGGGGAATTTCTCCGGTAGTGATTACTCGCGCGGTGCTCAGCCACCAGCAAATTCCGCTACGCCTGCTGAGTACAGGACTCTTCGACTCGCTCTGCGTTCCTCATGTCGCGCTGCCGAGAGTGATCGCCAAGGCAGTGAACACCGCTCGAGCGATGACGCCTAGCCAGGTAAATACCCTGCTTGAAAGCGGCCTGAAATGGGGCCGACGGTTGGCGCAGCCGGGCAGCTATCTAATTTTGGGAGAATGCGTGGTTGGCGGGACGACGACAGCGCAAGCAGTGCTGACAGCATTGGGCTACCCGGTTGCCCAGAAAATGAGCAGCAGCCATCAGCACAATAACCATCGCCAAAAGCAAGCTGTGGTCGATCAGGGGTTAGCGCTCTGGCAGCACCAAGCGAATCGCTGTGCTCTCTCGGCTGTAGCCGCTGTGGGCGATCCGATGCAGGCAGTAGCGGCTGGGATAGCGATCACCGCTAGTCGTCGTGGCGGTGTTTTGCTGGCAGGGGGCTCCCAAATGCTAGCGGTCTATGCCCTCGTGCAGGCAGTAGCTAGAGAGCGATCACTCCAATGGGACCCATCGCAGGTCGTCGTCGGGACGACCCGATGGGTGATAGAAGATGCCAACGCAGAAACAGCGGCGATCGCCAAAGCCGTCGGTGCCCCCTATTTAGCTAGCCAAATCAACTTCACCCAGTCGCCGTATTTTCAGCTGCGGGCTTATGAGCAAGGCTTTGTCAAAGAAGGTACAGGCGCAGGGGGATGTGCGATCGCATCTAATCTATATCAAGGATGGACAAACGCGCAGCTCAGACATGCCGTCGAAGCGCAGCTGCGCCTGTGCTTGTAAGAGCGCAGGTTGACTCTAGCTGCTAGCTCTAGCTACTGAAAGCGGCAGGCCATAATTTGCTCTTCTAAAGCTGCCATCCGGTTGTAAGCCGCCGTCAGCTGAGCCGTCAGTCGCTGAATTTGAATCTCGGGCGACAGATTCTGAGACGTGCTGGACTTATCCGCCTCCAACTGGGGTTCATCGCTGAGAATGTCTTTATGAACCATTGAGGGATCTACAGTCCGGTTCAGCTTGACGGGCGATTGATAAGCCGCCCCCTGCTGACCTATCTCTATTGCTTCAGTGTGATAGCGCGCCTGCAAAGCGGCTATGCCCGTTACCTTGTCAGTCAACTGCTCAACAAGACTATGGAGCGAATCAACCTTATCGCTGAGCTCAAACACTTGTTTCTGTACAACATCCATAGCCATAGGCGCAGTTAAATCATTAATTTTTTCAATTTTATGAAGAAATCTCAAGATTGTGGTCTTAACCACCTAATCATTTAATCTTTGGCTGCAAACGTTTGCAGTTCGCAAGATTCAACGGCTCTGTTAAGGGATTTGCAGTTGACGTTGACGTTTCAGTTGTTGAACCGCGCTTAAACAACGGCCCTGAAACAGGCTCTTCTAAGGCGGACTGAGGGCTGGTGAAACAACCGTCACCAAAACCTGAAAAGCATTGTATCAAGGGGGATTTTCACGAAACATAGAGGAGTCAATCCGAACCTTGACAGACTGTCAAACATTCGCAAAACGATCTATACTTTCTCATGAAGTGCAAAAAAACTACACACGTTTAGCCGCTAGAGGATTTACAGAGGATTTATGAAACTTATTGCTAGAGCTCTCCGCAGCCTGGGCACCGCCTTCATGATGGCAGCCTTGGTTATCGGTAGCTGCGCCGTCTTGGCCTCTCCCGCTTTCGCCGCTGACCAAACCGTTAAGATGGGTTCCGACGGTGGTTTGCTGGTTTTTGAACCGGCCACTGTCACGGTTGACAAGGGTGATTCTGTCACCTGGGAAAATAATAAAATGGCCCCCCATAACGTTGTTTTCGATCCAAATGGTGTGCCAGGCGGTAAAGCGATGGCCGATAAGCTCACTCACTCACAGCTGACGTTCTCACCGGGTGAGTCCTACAGCAGCACGTTCGATGAAGCCGGTGAGTACACTTACTATTGTGCGCCTCACCGGGGTGCGGGCATGGTCGGTAAAGTCATCGTTAAGTAACAATTGTTAGGTAATTGGTCAGTGACCGACAGGTAGCCTTATATCTTTTTTGGAAAAGGTATTTCTGGCGCGAGCTGCGTAAGGCAGTTCACCAAGGGTTTGCAGCAATTAGCTTGAAGTAAAGCGAGGCGCAGTAGAGGAAATATCTACTGTGCCTCGCTTTTTGATTTCATAGAGCGCTGTAGCCGCTGCTATGGCAGTGTTATACTTTTCGCGCATTTGTTTTGGTCGTACTGAAGAACATGCTGATGCGGTGTGATAGTCTTTAGCTGAGATGCGTCTGTACAGGGTTTTTCGGCGGTGTTTCCGGGCACGTTGCTAGAGCACCTGTACAGAGAAAATGGCGTGAGTTAGATTTCTCAAGCTGATGATTTTAGGTGCTGCACTCAGTAATCAGCCCACGATGGATATTTGCTTGTTTGAGCGTCTGATTTTTGAGGCGATCGCTGAGGTAGTAGGCTTATGAGCGATACAACCGCATACTTAGCAGGCTGCGCTACGACAGGAGTGGCCGCTTTAGTGCTGCTGGTCGCTCGTGTAGGCATGGTTTCTGCCAATGTGGACGCTAGCAGGGCTGGTGGCCTACCGGATCAGCTAGATCGCATTGAAGCCCAAGCGACTGCTCCTGACGCATCCACCAACCTCTCAGCCGATCAGCCTAGCCAGCGACTAGAGACCGAAATTCGCCGTGAACTTGATAAACAGCGCGACCTCACCCAAAAGCTAGAGACGCAGCTCACTCAGCAGGAAACGCTTTCTAGCAGCTTAGAAGCGCAGCTTGAAGCGCAAGAAGAAAAAACGCAGGATCTGCTTGCTAGGATTCAGGACTATCAGCGCTCTGTAGAAGACATAGAGCTTCAAGATAAAATTGCGGCGGCGACTCAGCCTGCCGAACCCATCCGTTCATCGGGTCCCCCCGCTTCGGTAATCTGGCTGGGGGCGGGTGTCGTGGTCGTGCTCATCATCGGCGGGGGCGGGCTGATTCTCTGCGCCGTACTGATTATGTTGCAGTCGCAAAGACGGTTGTCGAGGTCTGCGCCAATGCCACCACAGATGCCGATGCCGCCCGCCTCAGGCTATCGCTACTACGACCAAACTTTCCTGCCGCCTGCCCAGCTCCGCCCTAGGCGCTCTTCCTATTACGACTACCCGCCCTCGCCCTACGACTATACCCCGTAGGTTGATCTGACCTTGGGCTTCTGATTTGATCTGCGCTGATTTCGTCTCAAAAAACAGCCCCTAGCTGCCTGGTGAATAACTCGGGCGACTAGGGGCTGTAGGGACTTAGCGCGGACTCGACGCCAGGTTAGACAGTCGCCATTTCAGGAATAGCAGCCGTTGAGAGAATGCCTTCTCTTTGAGCCATATATAGCATCAGATCCATTACACGGTTGGAGTAGCCCCACTCGTTGTCATACCAGGCCAAGACTTTAAAGAAGTTAGCGTTTAGCTCCATGCCCGCTTTGGCATCAAAAATGCTGGAGCGAGGATCGCCAGTGAAGTCTGAAGAGACGAGGGGCGCTTCGGTATAGCCCAGCACACCGCGCAGTTCATTGAGGGAGGCTTCTCTCATCTGAGCACAGATGTCAGCATAAGAAGTCGCTTTTTCGGTGCGGAAAGTGAGATCGACTACGGAGACATCGGGGGTCGGCACTCGAATGGCCATGCCAGTGAGCTTGCCAGCTAGTTCAGGTAGGACTAGGGTGACGGCTTTTGCTGCGCCAGTAGAGGCGGGGATCAGGTTTTGTCCTGCGCCGCGGCCACTGCGTAGGTCTTTGGCGTTAGGACTATCGACGGTTGGCTGAGTGGCTGTAGCGGCGTGGATGGTCGTCATCAGTCCTTCTGCCAGACCAAAATTGTCGTTGATGACTTTGGCGATCGGGGCTAGACAGTTGGTGGTGCAGCTAGCGTTAGAGACAATGCGATCGCTGGCCGGATTAAAGGTGTCATGGTTTACCCCAACCAAGAAGGTAGGCACTTCATCCGGGCTTTTTGTCGGCGCAGACAGGATAACGCGCTTAGCACCTGCTTCTAAGTGAGTTTTGGCTGCGTCGTAAGTCGTAAAGCGACCCGTTGCCTCAACCACATAGTCAACGCCAAGCTCACCCCACGGCAGTTCAGTCGGATTGCGGATGGAGGTGCATGGAATAAAGCGACCATTGACGACAATGCCGTTGTCACGAGCTTCTACGTCACCGGCAAACGTACCGTGAGTAGAGTCGTACTTAAGCAGGTAGGCCAGTGTTTCAGGCGCAACCAAGTCATTAATTCCAACAAACTCAATATTGAGATTGTTAATCGCCGCGCGAAAGACGAGGCGACCAATGCGGCCAAATCCATTGATACCAACTTTTAAAGCAGCCATAAGCAGTTAATGAAGAGAAGTGCATGAGGGTTTGCAAGCGCAAGCTATATTTTCCGAGCGCTCATAATTATTTATTTATAAGGATAAAAATTGAAAACCCACGGATCTACACTTTTCTTTCACAGTTGAGCCCTGAACTGCTTAAGCGATGTAAACGAACGTATCGGAATATAGCGACAAGTCAACGATTAATTAAAACCAAGTATTCCTTTAGCGTGATCATAAACAGAAAGGTGATCGCAAACAGAAGGGTGAGCGTAGTCGAACCCTGGCTGAGGTCTGACTAACGCCTGCGGCGACGCTCCGCGAACGACTACGCTCCGCCACCGAGTGTCCTGCATTTCTCTATAGCAACGCTAAACGAATACAAAATCAATCTTTTCTGCAGCGTTATTCATCTCTAGAGAAAGCCTATTTAACGTCGTTCAGCACCTGCCTGAGGGCGGCTAAAAACGTATCGACGTTCTCTTTTTTGGCGTTATAGCCCATCAGCCCGACGCGCCAGACTTGACCGGCCAAGTCCCCGAGTCCGCCCCCTAGCTCCAGATTGTGGTCATCTATGAGCTTTGTGGTGACCGCTTTAGCATTGATGCCCTCGGGTACGCGCACAGTGGTAAGCGTCGGCAGGCGATATTCGCGCGCGACATGGCAGGCTAGCCCCATCTCTTCTAGGCCATCCCACAGGTATTCGGCGGTTTGTTGATGGCGATCCCACCGCGATTGCAGACCTTCTTCGGCGAGCAGGCGCAGTGCTTCGCGGATGGCGTAGGTCATATTGACCGGGGCGGTGTGGTGATAGGTGCGGCCATTGCCCCAGTAGTTGCTAAGCAAGGACATATCGAGATACCAGTTGGCGACTTTGCTCTGGCGGTTGTTGAGCTTGGCAAGCGCGCGATCGCTCATTGTAAAGGGAGAACTTCCGGGCGGGCAGCTCAGTCCCTTTTGACTACAGCTATAGGCCAAATCAACGCCCCAGCGATCTAAAAATATGGGCACGCCACCCAAGCTGGTCACCGTATCGAGCAGCAGCAAGCAGTCATATTCGCGGCACAGATCACCGATGCCAGCCATCGGCTGACAGACGCCCGTAGAGGTTTCTGCATGCACCATCGCTAAAATCTTAGGACGGTGAGTTTCCAGGGCGCTGCGCAGTTCAGCGACGGTGAAGACCTCTCCCCAAGGCCGATTGATCGTATTGACCTGCGCGCCGTAGCGACCGGCCATATCAACTAGGCGATGGCCAAAATAGCCGTTGACGCAGACGAGTACACCGTCACCGGGCTCGACCGTATTAGCTAGGGTTGCTTCCATCGCCGCTGATCCCGTGCCGCTCACCGGTAGCGTCATGCGATTGTCGGTTTGCCAGGCATAGCGCAAAAGTTCTTGTACCTCATCCATTAGCGATAGATAAGCCTTATCGAGATGACCGATGGGCTGACGATCCATTGCGGCCAGCACAGCCGGATCCGCGTTGGAAGGGCCAGGACCCAGCAAAAGCCGGGCTGGAATGTCGAGTTTGCTGAGCGCCTTTAAATGGCTGTTATCGATGGTGGGCGTGTTAACGGAAACGGTAGTAGTCATAGCAGGAGATCGGTTGCTTGTCGTCTGGTTTCGAGAGTTTTCGCGTCAGCCCCAAAAGGCTATATCTGAAAGGCTATATCTGAAAGCTTTGTATAACAGCCTACCGTTTCTTATGCCACGTTCATAGAGACGGTCCCTCATCTCTTTTTGCTTGGCTTGTGGCCAAAGCTAACAACCTGATAATCATCAAGCGGTAAAAACAAAAACAAAAGAAACCAGCTTGTAGTCATTCGTATGGTTACCGCAGTGCCGGGCAGCGCTCGAACAGTTTTGGAAGGCTTTTGAGAATACCTGTCGTGCTAGATTCGTTAGTATCCCCCCTTCTCCTCATTGCTCCATGCCTCCGGTGCAAAGGATCCTGATTTTAGCGGCTAATCCTTTAGATTCGTCCAGACTGCGTTTGGATGAGGAGCTGCGTGAGATTGAGGCAGTGCTGAGTCGGGCGAGACAGCGCGATCGCTTCGAAATCCGTCCGCAGTACGCTACGCGCCCCAGCGATATTCAGCAGGCGCTGCTCGACTACAATCCGCAGATTGTGCATTTTTGTGGGCATGGCGATGGGTCGAGGGGGCTGATTTTTGAGGATGATAATGGTGATAGTCAGTTTGTCGGTGCTCAGGCGCTGGCGAATTTGTTTGAGCTATTTGCTGATCAGGTGAAGTGTGTGGTGCTCAATGCCTGCTATTCGGAGGTGCAGGCGGCGGCGATCGCAGCGCATGTGGATGCGGTGATTGGGATGAATCAGCCGATTGGCGATACGGCGGCGATTCGCTTCGCGGAAGGGTTTTATCGGGGGCTAGGGGCAGGGAAGGATGTGGAGTTTGCCTATAAGCTAGGGCGTAACTCGGTGGAGCTACAGGGAATTGCGGAGGAGCATATTCCGGTGCTGAAGCGAAAATTGGCCTTCGACTCCGCTCAGGCCACGGGTGAGTTGGAAAAAGGAGCGGGTGACTCCGCTCAGACCACGGGTGGGTTAGAAAAGGGAGTGGATGACTCTGCTCAGGTCACGGAAGCTGCTGAGGAAGAGATCCCTACTAGGCGATCGCGCATTTTCATCAGCTACAAACGCGATGTGGAACCAGATGAGCCGGTGGCGCAGGCGATCTGCGCAGCGTTGCAGGTGCATCACGATGTGTTTATTGATCGCAAAATGCCGCCAGGGACGCGCTGGGCGCAGCGGATTGAGGCGGAGCTGAAGATGTCGGATGTGTTGATTGTGCTGCTGTCGGCGCATTCGGTGCATAGCGAAATGGTGGAGCATGAGGTGGCGCTGGCCTATCGCTTTGGACAGGCGAAGCAGGCGGCGGGCGGCGGCAACTGTCTGAGGATTTTGCCGGTGCGGTTAGGGTACCGGCAGCCGTTTCAGTATCCGCTGAGTCGATATTTAGATCCGCTGAACTGGGCGATGTGGACGGATGCGGGGGATACGGCTGGGCTGATTGCAGAATTATTGAGGGCGATCACAGGTGAACCGCTATCTATTACCGAAGCCGATAAGCCAAACCTGCTGGAGGTGAAGACCTCGACGGAGATTCCGAATCCGGCGTCTTCGGCGCAGCCAGTGCCGCTAGAGTCGCCAGATCAGGGGACGATGGCGCTGGAGTCGCGGCTGTACATTCGGCGGGTGGAGGATGACCGGGCGCTGCGGGCGGTAGACGCGCAGGAAGGTACGGTG
>JBAUIB010000209.1:0-8361 GCA_049680585.1 Phormidesmis sp. | reverse complement strand
GAAAAAGAAGGGGCTGAAATCGACATCAAGTACTCAGGCTATATCAAGCGACAGCAGTCCCAAATTGATCTCGTCGCGCGCCAGACGAATCGGTCTTTGCCGCAAGATCTCGACTACATGGGTATTGAGACGCTATCTATGGAGTCGAGAGAAAAGCTGAATAAGGTGAAGCCGATGACGGTCGGACAGGCGACGCGCATCGGTGGGGTGAATCCGGCGGATGTGAATGCGCTGCTGGTGTTTTTGGAAGTGCGCGATCGCAAGCGTGAGATCCAGAAAGTTTCAAACTGACATGAGAATGCCTCGCCGCTGATTGACAAGACTGAAGCACAGCGGCGAGGCACCCAAGCGGTTGTTTTATGCGGCTAGATCCCTATATGACTAGATCCAACGAGCAGGCTTACACAAGTGCTTCTTCTTGGTGGGTCTGGATGGTGCAATCGGATGTGGGGTAAGCCACACAGGTGAGGACGAAGCCCGCTTCGATTTGATCATCTTCTAAAAAGACTTGGTCAGACTGATCGACCGTGCCGGAGACCATTTTGCCAGTACAGCTAGAGCAAGAACCCGCCCGGCAGGAAGCGGGCAAGTCGATGCCAGCATCTTCAGCCGCTTCAATAATGTACTGATCGTCAGCGCATTCTATGGTTTCGTTGATGCCTTCATCTTCGTTGACAAGTGTGACTTTGTAAGTTGCCATGAAAAACCCTCTCTTGAGACTTAGCGTTTATACAGTGTTAACTATTAAACAAATAATTAAGCTTTTCTCACAATACACCGCCAGATGCGCAGACAAAATAGCCCCTCAGACGGGTTCCTTCCAGGTAGCGCCCCAGCGGATGCCCAGATGCTCAGATTCAATCAACAGAAGCCTTTCCATAGAGCGATAGAATAAATAGCTGTTTGTTAACCGCCTATTCTCTGCCCTTCAACATTTTTTGTGAAACCTATGGCCACTCCAGCTTGCTCGCCTGAGGATATTGCATCAGAGGGGCTAAAGCCCGATGAGTACGATGAAATTGTCCGGCGCCTAAATCGTCATCCCAATCGCGCTGAACTCGGTATGTTTGGGGTGATGTGGTCAGAGCACTGCTGCTATAAAAATTCACGGCCTCTGCTGAGCCAGTTTCCGACGACAGGCGATCGCATCCTAGTCGGCCCTGGTGAAAACGCGGGTGTCATTGATGTCGGCAACGGTATGCAAGTCGCATTTAAAGTTGAATCTCACAATCACCCGTCCGCCATCGAGCCATTTCAGGGCGCAGCTACGGGCGTTGGCGGTATCTTACGAGATATTTTCACGATGGGGGCGCGGCCCATTGCGGTGCTTAATTCACTGCGCTTTGGCAACTTGGAGAATGCTCGCACCCGTCAGATTTTTACCGGTGTCGTCTCTGGCATTGCTCACTACGGCAACTGCTTTGGCGTCCCGACAGTGGGTGGTGAAGTCTCCTTTGACGAGGCTTACAGCGGCAATCCGCTGGTCAATGCAATGGCCATCGGACTGATGGAAACCCCGGAGATTGTCAAGTCTGGGGCAGTGGGCATTGGCAATCCGGTGCTGTATGTGGGCTCTACGACAGGGCGAGACGGGATGGGCGGCGCCAGCTTTGCCAGCGCCGAGCTCAGCGATGAGTCGGAGGCGAATCGGCCAGCGGTGCAGGTTGGCGATCCGTTTTTGGAAAAGTCTTTGGTGGAGGCTTGCCTGGAAGCTTTTAAGACGGGCGGAGTGGCGGCGGCGCAGGATATGGGTGCAGCGGGTATCACTTGCTCGACGGCTGAGATGGCAGCGAACGGGGGGGTCGGCATTGAGCTCGATCTCGATTTGATCCCAGAACGAGAGCCGGGGATGGTGCCTTATGAGTATTTGCTTTCCGAATCTCAAGAGAGAATGCTGTTTGTGGCCCATGCTGGGCGTGAGCAAGAGCTGATTGAGATTTTTCATCGCTGGGGACTGCAGGCGGTGGTTGCGGGCTCGGTGATTGAAGCGCCGATTGTCAGAATTTTGTTTGCGGGGGGAGTGGCGGCTGAAATCCCGGCGACAGCGCTATCGGATAATACGCCGATCTACAAGCGGGAGCTGATGAAGCAGCCGCCTGAGTACGCGCAGAAGGCTTGGGAATGGCGCTCAAGTGATTTGCCAGCGGCGACAGTAGACGGCATTGGCGATCAATCCTGGAATCAGTTGCTGCTAGCATTACTCGCAACGCCCACAATCGCCTCTAAGCAGTGGGTATACCGACAGTATGACCATCAGGTACAGAACAATACGGTGGTGATGCCCGGTGGGGCTGATGCGGCGGTAATTCGACTGCGATCGCAAGTCAACCCCGATCCCAACGCCAACACAGGTTTAGCCGCTACCGTAGACTGCAATGCCCGCCACGTTTATCTCAATCCGTATGAAGGTGCACTGGCCGCAGTCGCTGAAGCGGCTCGCAACCTTAGCTGCGTCGGCGCGGAGCCAGTTGCAGTCACCGATAACCTCAACTTCGGCAGTCCAGAAAAGCCGGTTGGCTATTGGCAGCTCGCTGAAGCCTGCCGAGGCTTGGCTGATGGCTGCCGACAGTTTTCTACACCCGTGACCGGGGGAAACGTTTCGCTCTATAACGAAACGCTAGACAGCGAAGGCAATCCTCAGCCGATCTATCCAACCCCTGTGGTGGGAATGGTGGGCCTGATTCCCGATCTCAGCAAGGTGTGCGGCCAAGGCTGGCACGCAGCGGGCGATCTGATTTATCTATTGGGGGCCGGTACAAATAGCGCTGAGTTAGAGGATGCAACGGTGACGCTAGGAGGCTCGGAATACCTGAAGGTGGTTCACCAGGCGGTCGCCGGGCAGCCGCCTAAAGTTAATGTGGATCTAGAGCTAAAGGTGCAAGCTGCTTGTCGTCACGGCATTCGACAGGGGTGGATTCGCGCTGCTCATGATTGCGCCGAAGGGGGCATCGCGATCGCCCTTGCTGAATCCTGTATCAGCGCTCAAAAAGGTGCCAGCGTGACTCTCTCAAAAGGTCAGCAGCGGCTAGATACCGTGCTCTTTGGCGAGGGCGGAGCGCGGATTTTGGTTTCCGTGAGTCCGACGGATCGCTCAGACTGGGAGGGCTATTGCCAAGCTCATCTACCCGAAGCTCAGCTGATTGGCACTGTCGGCGCGGCAGCCGATTCACTCACGATCAAAGATGAGGGCGATGCAACGCTGATTTCGCTGTCAGTGGCACAGATGGCGGATCTGTGGGCGAATGCGATTGAAAGCGCGATCGCCCAAAATAGCTAGTCCCTCGAATACCGACGGGCATCTGTTCAGTAAGGGGGAAAGAGAGGACAAGGACTTGGGCACATCCTTACTGAGGGTGGTAAGATTTGAGCATGAAGCTTAACAAAACATTAAGATTGATACGTTCTTTTATCGGCGCAACCCCTGTGCTTGCTTGGATAGCTGTCTGCGGGTAAACCCAGGTCATTTTGCTAGAAGAGTAGTGAATAAAGGCGAATAGTTTGTCCTGGTTTCCATTGGAGTATTAACCCGCATGTCCCAATCTCCCGATGCCGCTATGGAGCTTGATTTTGAGCGCGAGCAACGGTCCGATAAGCCCGAGGAAGCCTGCGGCGTCTTCGGCGTGTATGCGCCAGAAGAAGAGGTCGCAACGCTGACCTACTTCGGCCTGTACGCGCTCCAGCATCGCGGTCAAGAATCAGCGGGAATTGCGGCTTTTGACAAAGGCGAAGTGCATACTCACAAAGGCATGGGGCTGGTATCTCAGGTTTTCACCGACCATGTCCTCAAAGAGATTCCGGGGCAGTGGGCGGTCGGTCACACACGCTACTCCACCACTGGTTCGAGCCATGCCGCAAATGCGCAGCCCGCTGTGCTCAACACCCGGCTAGGTCAGCTAGCGCTGGCTCACAATGGCAACATCGTCAACGTTAATTCTTTGCGAGACGCGCTGCTCAAGCGAGCCAACTACGATCTGAAGACGACTTCTGACTCTGAGCTGATCGCGATCGCGCTGATGGAAGCCGTCAATGACGGTCAAGACTGGATTGAAGGGGCGATCGCCGCATTCAAGCGCTGCGAAGGTGCCTTTAGCCTCGTGATCGGCACATCCGCTGGCATTATTGCGGCCCGCGATCCGCACGGTATTCGGCCATTGGTGCTGGGCTACATGGGCTCTAATCCGCCAAAGGACAAGGTCGCTGGGGAGCATGCAGATGAGCGAGCTGGCTATGGTCCAGGCCGTTTTGTTGTGGCCTCAGAAACCTGCGGGCTCGATATTGTCGGTGCCACTTACCTCAGAGACATTGAACCCGGAGAGCTGGTGTGGATAGACGGCAGCGGTGTGAGATCGATTAAGTGGGCTGAGGCCGAGCGCAAGCTATGCGTCTTTGAAATGATCTACTTTGCGCGTCCTGACAGTCTTTTTCATGGGGAAAGTTTGTACAGCTATCGTAAGCGCATCGGTCAGCAGCTCGCCAAAGAATCGCCAGCCGATGTGGACTTGGTCATGGCGGTGCCTGACTCTGGTGTCCCGGCCGCGATCGGCTATTCAGAAGCCTCAGGCATTCCCTATGCAGAAGGGCTAATTAAAAATCGCTACGTAGGCCGCACCTTTATTCAGCCGACGCAAACCATGCGAGAAGCGGGCATCCGCATGAAGCTCAATCCCATGCGCGATGTGCTAGAAGGCAAGCGAATTTTGATTGTGGATGATTCGATTGTGCGAGGAACAACCAGCCGCAAGCTGGTTCAAATGCTCTACGATGCTGGGGCTACAGAAGTGCACATGCGGATCTCGTCTCCACCGGTTACCCACCCTTGCTTTTACGGCATTGATACTGACAGTCAAGATCAGCTAATTGCCGCCACCAAATCGGTGCAAGAAATTGAAGCGCAGCTAGGAGCAGATTCTTTGGCCTACCTGAGCTGGAGAGGCATGTTAGAAGCGACTGGCGCTGCGGTAGACAGCTTCTGTTCGGCTTGCTTTACTGGCGACTACCCGATTGATATTCCGATGCAGGTCAAAAGCTCTAAGCTCATGCTAGAGAAGATTCCAGCGGAAGTTGGCTAGTGTTGCGTATCTCAGACATTGAGCAGTCGGTTGAATAAGCTGCGCACGGACTGTTTGACCTGCTGACGGCGACGCCAGTTTTCAAAATCTTGCTGATAGCGATAGCCTGAAGACTGATAGGCACGCCAACCATGCAGCGCCACTGCAATGCCCCAAGAGAGCGCGACAAAGGCCGCAAAGCCATAGCCGCCTGCTAACAAATTGAGCAGGAGTAAAAAGCTGTTAAAAATGCCGTAGCGGATCAGATGGTGCTGAAACTTTTGGCGGCGCTGCTGGTTAAACAGCTGCTGTTGAGTCGATTCGCTTTTAAGATCTATCCACTCTCGTTCGGCTGACCACAGGGTTTCGGGGGCGATATTTAGCTCAGCGGCGATTTCGGCAAGCTGGAGTCGTGTGAGTTCTCCCGATTCGGTTTCTTTGGCGATCGCAATCTGCAAAATTTGCTGAGCGTCCTCGCTGGCATATAGGTCGGCCATAGGTGGAAATAGGGCTAGATAGTCAAAAGGGACAGAAGCTTAGCGCAAAAAATTGCTTATGTCTTTAGTTATAAATGAATCAAAAAAAAATGCATAGCTGGGAAACCCAGACAGCGACTGCTGTTGATAAATCTTTATAGAGTCTCCCAATCGCTCTCTTTTATTCGTGTTGCGAATATTCATGTTACGCAGCCGTGGTCTTACATCAAGAAAAGTGGGATCTGAATGCTTGCTGTGGGAACGCTGCGCTTAATTTCGCCCACGTCAGTGATTCGCTGACATGTGCGTCTACAGCCCGTATCTACATAAACTTTAAAGAGGCCGAAAGATGACCCAGCTTGTTCCCATCCAGCTAGAAGACGGCACAGAGATTTACATCGAGGCGACTGAGAACGTAGCTGTATCGCCAACGACTGAGATCGATGATGAGGTGGAAGAAGTTCGCCGCGGGCAAAAAGGATGGGGCGGGAATGGCGGCTCTCGCGGCGTCGTGGGCTTTCCCAGCACAGGTACACCCGAAGGCAGTGCGGCCACCCTCGCCGCGCAAAGCTTCAAGGCCATTGAAGGCACTATTCGCACCTACACCACCCACACCCTTAGCGCCTTTAAGGATATGGCTCACGCCAATGTCGATAGAGTCACCTTAGAGTTTGGTATCCGCGTTGGCGGTGAAGCTGGGGTGCCCTACGTGACAAAAGGCACGGCTGAAAGCAATCTCAGCATTACTGTCGAGTGCTCGTTTGCCAAAGGCGACGCTTAGAGGCTGCACGGACAAACCTTTAATACACTGCATTGGCCCCCGACCCCAATTCTGGGGCTCTGAGTGTACAGCAGCCCTGCTTTTTTCTCACTATTCCACCGCCGTCGGGCGAGCGCCAATCGCGTGGCGGTCAATCACCTGATCGACAATGCCATATGCCACGGCTTCCTCTGGAGACATAAAGAAATCACGCTCGGTGTCTTCTTTAATTTTCTCCAGCGATTGGCCAGTGTGCTTAGCCATTGCCTCGTTGAGCATCGTTTTCAGGTACAAGATCTCTTTAGCCTGAATTTCGATATCAGTGGCCTGACCCTGCGCCCCACCAGACGGCTGGTGAATCATCACCCGCGCATTGGGCAAAATCATTCGTTTGCCTTTAGTGCCCGCACTGAGCAAAAACGCCCCCATGCTGGCTGCTAGCCCCATGCAAATGGTGGCCACATCCGGGCGAATATGGTTCATCGTGTCATACAGGCCCAGTCCGGCATTAATCACGCCGCCAGGAGAGTTGATATATAGGTAGATGTCTTTTTCAGGGTCTTCAGCTTCTAAAAAAAGCATTTGGGCAACAATCAGGTTCATAGAATCTGAGTCAACTTGCCCATGCAAGAAGATAATGCGCTCTCTGAGCAAGCGTGAGTAAATGTCAAAGGCGCGTTCACCACGACCCGATTGCTCAATAACGGTTGGAATCATTAGAAGCTACTCGATCAAGTATTCGTTGTCTTTCGATTGTACAGACTTCGCAGTGCCTTATGCGGAGTGTGGATAACCAGAAGACTGGCCGGTGTTTAAGGGCGGTGTTTGGGGTAGATAGTCAGGCAGTAAAACGGGAGATGCAAAAGGTGCCAAGATGAAAGGAGCCAGGATGAGGGCTAGGCTTCTATTCCCTTATCGTTGTTTTCTCTACTTGTAATACCGATGACTCATGTTTTTTTAGCGGGTGCCAGTCGAGGCGTAGGGCGCGAAGTGGCGAAGCGGCTGGTGGATGACGGGCACAGTGTTGTGGCGTTGCTGCGCAGCGATCGCACCCAAGAAGAGCTAACCGCAATGGGCATTACCATCGCCAAAGGTGACGCCCTAGACGCTGCAGCAATGACCCAAGTACTCAGTGCTCATTCCCCCGAGGTGGTGATCTCAACCATTGGTGGACTGCCAGAATCGGGCGGCACTCGCGCTGACTTTTTGGGAAACAAGCATCTTATTGACGCGGCGATCGCAGCTCAGGCAAACCGCTTTATCCTAATCAGCTCTATCGGCAGTGGTAATAGCGCTCAAGCCCTATCGCAAAATGTTTTGGACGTACTAGGCCCCGTGCTCAAAGAAAAGGCACAGGCCGAAGCGCATCTGGCGAATAGTGGCATTGCTTACACGGTGATTCGTCCGGGTGGACTAGTCTCTGAACCTGTTACCGGGCAAGAAGTATTGACTGAAGATGAGACAGTCGCCGGATCGATTCCGAGAGCGGCGGTTGCGGCTCTAGTCGTACGTTGCTTGGGTAGCGATCGCGCGATCAACAAAATTTTCTCAGCGATTGATCTGTCAATGAAGCGTACAGAAAAATCATTTGAGACGTTTGAGCTATAGCCCTTTCAAGGCACGGTTGTGATATGCCACCCGCTAACAGCTAGTCGAGCGGCTGGACCCAGCGTTTACGAATGGCCCAATCCAAGCTATAGCGGGCTACAGCGAACCACAGAAAGCTTTCACCTGTGACCAGCAGCCAAGTGAGCGGCGTAAAGGTATCGTTCCAAGTCGCTTCTATCTGGGCGAGCGATCGCACCAGTGCAAACGCCCCAACTGCCCCGCTACTCAAATGCAAATTGCCATCCTGGCGAACGATGTAGCGGTAGGTGACGCCAAAGAAAAAGCCAGAGCATAGCGCCACCGCTAGATTGACCAGTCCGGCTAGAAGGCTACTAGGCGGTGTCAGTGGTAAGGCAAACAGGAATAGACTACTCCAAGCGAGGGTGGCGGCTGAAGTGACAGCGATCGCGCCAATCAGCCCTGCTTTGATAGACTCCATTCGCATTTGGGCGATGGACATTTCTGTCGG
>JBAUIB010000208.1:0-6685 GCA_049680585.1 Phormidesmis sp. | reverse complement strand
TGCTAGCGATGACCATTGGCGAAGAAAGCTACGTTTTATCAGTCGCGCTAGACCACAGTGGCGAGGCCGGTGCGCTGCGGCAAATTATTCGAAACACCGCTAGCCATGTGCTAGAAACCGGCCCGCTGATTGATCGACCAGAACGATAGCGCCAGAAACGAGCCGCTAAGGTACTTCGTTGGGAATAATTTTTAGCGACATTATTGAGAATTTTCCTGATAGGTCTGCTTGTGAGGGCGACGTGGGCTTATTCTAGATAGAGTCTAGGCGACTCAAGTGCGCGATCTCATGGTGATTGTAGTCTGGCTCACATCCCCGCCGTTGAGCGGCATTCGCAGCCGAGATATCTACCGATCCCCCTTGCCAACTGGCAGATACAAGCTCACACTTGAGGATGACGTAAGGATGGCATTTTCTTAAGCTAAGGGTTGACGTTGTGAAAAGAGTTCTTTCAATAATTTTAGGTGGCGGTGCCGGAACCCGCCTGTATCCGCTAACAAAATATCGTGCGAAGCCTGCTGTCTCCTTAGCTGGCATGTACCGCCTGATTGATATTCCGGTCAGCAACTGTATAAATTCTGACATTCTAAAAATCTATGTGCTGACCCAGTTCAACTCAGCCTCTCTCAACCGCCACATTTCTAAGTCGTATAATTTTTCAACCTTTAGCGATGGCTTTGTCGAAGTCCTCGCTGCGCAGCAGACACCCGCTGATAGCACCAGTTGGTTTGAAGGCACAGCCGACGCCGTCCGCAAGTACATGTGGATGTTTGAAGAGGCCGATGTCGATGAGTTTTTGATTCTCTCGGGCGACCACCTCTACCATATGGACTATATGGACTACATCTGCAAGCACCGTGAGAGCGGCGCGGATGTGACGCTATCGGTCGTGCCGATTGGCTACAAAACGGCTTCTAGCTTTGGCCTGATGAAGGTAGATGAGACCAATCGCATCGTAGAGTTCTCTGAAAAGCCAGAAGGTGAAGCGCTTGAGGCGATGAAGGTAGATACCACGGCAATGGGTCTGTCTCCAGAAGAATCTGAAGAGAAGCCCTTTATCGCATCAATGGGCATCTATGTATTCAAAAAGCAGGTGCTGATCGACTTGCTCAACCAGTACCCTGACCAAACAGATTTTGGTAAGGAAATCATTCCAGCCTCTTCTCGCGACTATAACGTGCAAGCCTATCTCTTTAAGGGCTATTGGGAAGATATTGGAACGATTGAGGCATTTTACGATGCCAATATTGCGTTGACCGATCAGCCTAATCCAGCCTTTAGCTTTTTCCGGCAAGATGCGCCGATTTATACGCGAGCGCGCTATCTTCCCCCCAGTAAAATCTTAGACTGTCACGTCACTGAGTCCATCATTAGCGAAGGCTGCATCCTTAAAAAATGCCGGATTCACAAGTCAGTAATCGGTCTGCGCCAGCGGATTCATGCCAACTGCGAGATTGATCATACGTTGATCATTGGCAATGATTACTATGAGGAGATGAATGAGCACGGCGAAGATCCTAAGACGGATAGAGTCCCAATGGCGATTGGTGAGGGCTCTGTGATTCGCCGGGCAATTATTGATAAAAATGCGCGCATTGGCCGCAATGTGCAGATTATCAATAAGGACAATGTGCAAGAAGCCGAGTGCGAAGACAAAGGCTACTACATCCGTAGCGGTATCGTTGTGGTGATCAAAAATGCGGTCATTCCAGATGGCACGATTATCTAACCTGATTGATTGATGGATAGATGTTCTTGATAGACACTCGATAAAACATCAGAAACTCCCGTAGGCGTCTGGCTCTGCGGGAGTTTTTTTAAGAAAGCTTGGAGTGGAGGGATTGCCATGATTGAGTCTGAGCCGGCACCTCTGATTGTTATGGTCGGACTGCCGGGCAGTGGAAAATCCACCTGGGCGCAGCGATTTATCGCGCGGCGATCAGGATACTGTGTGGTTGCAACCGATGACATTCGCGCTCAGCTATATGGTAGTGCCGCTGTTCAAGGAGAATGGCTGGAGATTTGGCGAGTGGTGCTTCGGCAGTTGTGCGATCGCTACCATGACATCTCTACCGGAGAAGCCACCGGGGTGATCTATGATGCCACCAATGTGCGGCGACGCCACCGACGAGAATTCATTCAATCGGCGAGGGCATGCGGATATGCGCCGGTTGTCGCCGTATGGATAGATACCCCTTTAGTGGCTTGTCTGGAGCGAAATCTGGGGCGATCGCGCCGAGTGCCAACTGAGGTCATCGAGAAAATGCATCGTCAGCTCACTGCCGCGCCACCCACCACAGCAGAGGCGCTCGATTACGTCTATCGAATTGCGATGTGATTTCTGCTGTTTTATCAGACTTAACGAGTCTGCTATATTCACTGTCAATCCCTGTGCGATGCGTAAACCATGAAGCCGGTTAGTTCAGCCTCCGACGATGACGACTTACAGCGCGATCAATCTGAGGGCCTAGCAGTGAGCTTCTCAGGACAGGTCTCAGGCCCAAACGCAGGCCAGCCATCAGGATCACTAGAATCTCTGCAGCAACGCTATGATGAACAGCTCAGCCAGGACATCAAGCGCTTAGAAGCAAAAAAAGATCAGCTACAAACCGATATCAGCGTCCTGCAAGCGGATTATGAGCGGCTGCGATCTAACGTGCGCTTGCTGCGCGGATCGGCCGAAATTGCTGAGTACGAAACCTTTGCGGTGAGCGGCCCCCGTTTGCCGGGCGAGCCAGCAACAGTATCAGCGCCGACTTCAAGCGATCGCTCTATCGAGTTACCCATCCCCGCAACTTCCGAGCAGCCCCGTTTGACTAGCGCTCAATCAACACTGGCTGCCCGTCAGCGTGAGGCCAACGTGCGGAAGGGGCTGATTTTGAGTGCGATCGCGACCGGACTGATGGCCTGGCACTATTGTCTCGTGAGCAGCTTGGGCCAAGGCGGTAGCTGGTGGAGTTTGTCCATCGGCCAGCTCGGTATCGGCATGGTGCCTGCCGTAGCGCTGCTGTGGTTCAGGATGCTGGTGATTATACCGGTTTTGGTTATACTCGCTCCGCAGCTCTACCGCAATACTTGGGATGACTTGCAAGATTGGATCTACAACCGGAACTGGCTGTTGGTTTTACTCATGGGCAGCGGCGCGGCGCTGTTTGCCTCGCAGGTGCTAATTTACCAGTGCATTGGCACGATCGGGCCAGTGCTCGGTGCGACGGTATTATTTATGTATCCGCTCAGCGCTGTGCCGATGGGTTTGTTTTCAGCGCGTGGGCCGAGACTGACATCGTTGGGGGTAGTGGCGATGGTGGCGATCGCAATGGGCAGCATCCTGGTCATTAAACCATCGCTCAATCCAGCTTTGGATCCAGAGGCGACCAGGGCGATCTGCTTGGGCATTGTGGCGAGCGTTGCATTTAGCCTTTACATCGTGCTCACCAATATCAGCTACCGTCAGCAGTGCCATCCGATTCCCGCTAGCATTGTGCAGTTTGCGACCGTAGCCGTGCTCAGCAGCCTTGTGCTTCTAGTCAAACCACTCGGGCTAGCGAATGTTAGCTGGATTAGTTTTTCAGCCTGGGGGCTTTTGTTGGGTATTGCCCTATTGCTGGTGTATCTCTTTACCTACAGCAGCCTGCGCCTGATTGGCCCGATGACAACTGTTATCACCGCTGCCACACCACTAGTCACCGTGCTCATTGCCTGGAGTTTTACGCCTAGACCGCCATTAGAAATTATCCAGTGGACAGGCGTCATGCTGGTAACCGTTGGCGGCATCGCCCTAGGCAAAGAAAAGCTAGAGAGCAAGAGTTTGGGGTAACGAGATACTATCGCGTCTCAGAAAACATGGTGGAGTCAGGCACAAAAAACGGGACGAGATATGAGTAGGTATGGAGTTTGAGTTTGACGAGCGTAAAAGTCAATCCAATAAGGCAAAGCACGGTATTGATTTTGTAGAAGCTAAAGTCCTTTGGGAAGATGAGGATAAGCTTGAAGTTCCGGCCCGACTTTCAGATGAGCCAAGGACTGTCATCTTCGGCAAAATTGAATCCAAGATATGGGCAGCGGTCATCACCTATCGTGGAGAGCACATTAGAATTATTTCAGTACGGCGAGCCCGTAAGCGTGAGGTAGAACTGTATGAAGGCAGCAGATTTTGACAAGAAGTTTGATGATGGAGAGGAAGACATCATTGATGATCTAGATCTGTCCCGGATGAGGCGCTCTGGCTATCAGCAAAAGCGGGTCAATGTCGAACTTCCTGGCTGGATGATTGAGGCGCTTGATCGCGAAGCAGGTCGCCTAGGTGTGACTCGTCAGTCCATTATCGAAGGCTGGATTGCAGAGCGCCTCGAGCATGCGCCTGGTCTGTAGCGATCGCAGACCTTCATGTAATTTTTAGGACGGAGAGAGAGGGATTCGAACCCTCGAACAAGTTGCCCCGTTACAGCATTTCCAGTGCTGCGCCTTCAACCACTCGGCCATCTCTCCAAATGCGCTGATAATGCGTTCATCTCACGTATTACAGCTTCGCTATCCTATCAGAGATTGGGCAGGGATGGCCATCTAGCGACTTTTTGTCTGCCTGGCCAGCTTCCGTGCGACCATAGAACTACCTTTCCGCTATTTTTGCGCTCTCATGGCCGACATTTACACCGTCCGAATTCACAATCGGCAAAAAGGCACATCTTATACGGTGCAGGTGCCAAGCGATCGCTACATTCTACAAACCGCCGAGAACCAAACCGCTGATCTGCCATTTGCCTGTCGTAATGGGGCCTGCACCACCTGCGCCGTGCGTGTCCTCTCGGGTGAGCTGCATCAGCCTGAGGCCGTGGGCCTCTCGCCAGATTTGCGTGCAGAAGGCTATGCGCTGCTGTGCGTGAGCTATCCGCGCAGCGATCTGGAAGTGGAAACGCAAGACGAAGATGAAGTATACGAGCTTCAGTTTGGCCGCTACTTCGGTAAAGGCAAGGTACGCTTCGGCATTCCCATTGAGGACGATTAAAGGACTACTCCATGACCTATTCTCCAGATGACCTTCAGCGCTTCCTCGATGTCGCGACAGAAGCTGCCTCTGCGGGTGGCGCGGTTTTACAGCACTACTGGGGCAATCTTTCAAACATTCAGCAAAAAGGCCGTCCTGGCGATCTGGTGACCGAAGCAGACAAAGCCGCCGAAAAAGAAGTTCTTGCCGTTCTGCGCCGACATTTACCTGAGCATGCCATCCTCGCAGAAGAATCTGGTAGCCTCGCGGCTCAATCTGACAAGGGGACAGACGGTTTGCTCTGGGCAGTAGACCCGCTAGATGGCACCACTAACTACACCCACCAGTACCCGTTTTGCGGCTGCTCGGTTGGCCTACTGATTGACGGTAAACCGGCGGTCGGCGCGATTTTTGATCCTGTTCATAATCATCTTTTTCGCGCTGCAAGGGGTTTAGGCGCGACCTGTAACCGGGAACCTATCAGCGTTTCTGGCACGGAGTCTTTAGCGGATAGTTTGCTGGTGACGGGGTTTGCCTACGACCGCCGTGAGACGATTGACAACAACTATGCTGAATTTTGCCATCTGACGCATCTCACTCGGGGCGTACGCCGGGGGGGAGCCGCTTCGATTGATTTGGCCTATGTGGCTTGCGGGCGGCTAGATGGCTATTGGGAACGAGGGCTGTCGCCGTGGGACGTGGCGGCGGGGGTAATTTTGGTAGAGGAGGCAGGCGGGCAGGTGAGCGCGTATGATAAAAGCCCGTTTGATATCAATTCAGGGCGGATTTTGGCAACGAATGGCAGGGTGCATGGGGAGCTGAGTACGGCTTTGGGTAAGGTGAGTCCGCTGGAGCGGTTTGCACCTAATTGAGTTATCTTGCAGCAAGCTAGTAACTCAGTCCTGACGTAATACGGCCCGATTGGAAAATGTGAGACGACATAAATGACTCACAAATAGCTTAATAGTGCACCTATGTTTCTGAATTCGATTAATCATTTCCGGGCGATCGCGATTATTATCATCGTCGCCGGACACTGCTTTTACCTGGCCGATATCAGCTTCAACACGCTACCGGAGCGCTCCTTTGGCAACCTGATTGCAGGCGGGACCGTTCTCTTTGTTTTTATCTCTGGCTTTTTGTTCCACCATATTTTTTATAAAAGATACCAGTTCAAAAAATTTATGGCAGGCAAGCTCAAAAAGGTTCTGCTGCCCTACACATTGCTCTCAATTGTGCCGATTACGCTGCGCGTATTAGAGAAAGATGCTCACTACGATCTTTTCGATCCGCAGGGAGCAGATTTTATCAATCTCTACGTCGTGCCTGCGCTTAAGTACTACCTGACAGGCAGATTTTTGCCTGCCTTCTGGTACATCCCGTTTGTGATGATTATCTTCTTGATGTCACCACTGCATATGGCATTTATCCAGCTTAAGTTTAAGCGACAAGCTCTGATTACGGCCTTGTTGTTTGTCGTTGCTCTATTCTTACATCGACCCGAAAACGACATTTTGATTTTCCAGGCGGTGGTGTATTTTTCGCCTGTCTACTTGCTGGGGATTATGTGCTCGGAGAAAAAAGAGAGCATTTATTCTAGGCTGAAAAACAAGGAGATTTATTTTCTTTTGTTTGCGGTGGCGATGGCGATACTGCAAGCATTAGTAGGCCGGTTTGCCAGCTATCAAAAAGCGCCGATGA
>JBAUIB010000207.1:0-9235 GCA_049680585.1 Phormidesmis sp. | reverse complement strand
GTGGTGAACCTCATAACGCTCTTTGAGCCCTCTTAAAATAGAGACCGTATCAGCAACCGACGGCTGATCGACGTATACCTGCTGAAAGCGGCGTTCTAGGGCAGCATCCTTTTCAATGTGCTGGCGATACTCGTCGAGCGTAGTCGCACCAATGCAGCGCAGCTCACCGCGAGCTAGCATCGGTTTGAGCAAGTTACCCGCATCCATCGCCCCTTGCGTGGCACCTGCACCCACAACGGTGTGAATTTCGTCGATGAAGAGAACTATTTGGCCGCTAGATTCGGTGACCTCTTTGAGTACGGCTTTGAGTCGTTCTTCAAACTCACCGCGGTATTTGGCACCAGCGATTAGTGACCCCATGTCAAGCGAGATTAAAGTGCGATCCTGTAAAGACTGAGGCACATCGCCGCGGACGATTCGCTGAGCAAGTCCTTCGGCGATCGCTGTTTTACCCACACCGGGTTCACCGATGAGCACTGGGTTATTTTTCGTCCGGCGCGAGAGGATCTGAATGGTGCGGCGAATCTCATCGTCGCGACCAATCACCGGATCTAGCCGGCCTTCTCGGGCATAGGCAGTGAGATCACGGCCATATTTTTCTAGCGATTCGTACTTGCCTTCGGGATTTTGGTCACTCACTTTTTGGTTGCCTCTGATCTGTTCGATTGCCTTGTGCAGGTCTTTTTCGGTGATGCTAAACGACTTCAGTAAGTCCCGACCGAAGCGCTTGTCTTGAGCGTAGCCCAACACAATATGTTCAATAGAAATATAGTCGTCGTCAAACGATTTGCGATAGCCGTCGGCGCGATCTAGCAGCGTGCTTAAGGTATTGCCTAAATAAACTGATTCGCCGCTGCCACTGACTTTGGGCTGCTGATTAATAAAGGCTGTGGTGCGATCGCGCAGTTCACTGACAGGCACCCCTAGCTTTTGGAAAATGCTGGCGGCGAGCCCTTCTTGCTCTAGCAGCGCCTGCATTAGGTGCTCGGGCTCTAGCTGCTGCTGTGAGGCTTGCTTAACAATGTCCGGGGTGCGGGCGATCGCGCTCCAAGCCTTTTCAGTAAATTTGTTGGGATCGTTCGGCTGCATAGCTTTCCCTCTTCATTATCTAGGCGTTTTTGCTGGGTGGTATGTATGCATTGTAGAAAGACTTGAAGACTTTCCCATTCGGTGTTCACGGCTTCAATAGGTAGGTATTGCCGCCCTTTTTACTAAAATCTTCTCCAAACACAATCCAAACACAAGGGACAAGCGTGCGTGCGATTGCGGAACTGAGGTTTGTTGCCCTACGTCCTATTAAAAGCAGCATGGACGCGATGCATACGGTTCAGCTCTACCCATATAGGAGATTTGAGAATCTATTGTGTTAGGGAATTTACTCAACCCGACTGCCGAGCGCGAGGTCCAGCCACAGCAGCAAGATCAATCGCTTAAAGGCAAGCCCCGTCGCCAGCGATCGCTCATCATGCAGTATGCCAAGCTAAGTGGCGTTGGCCTGCTTGCCTTTTTAGTTGCCGTGTCTTTACTCGGACACATTATCCCTAGCCCACCCATTCCCTCCAATATTGTTTTTATTGGCCCTAAGTACGACTATTACCAAGCCCATAAAGACGACTATACTGTGCTGTTTTTTGGCTCAAGTCGAATCTACAGCCAGGTCATACCCGAGGTTTTTGATGCCACAGCTCAAGCCGCAGGAGGCGAGGTTAATAGCTACAATTTTGGTATTCCTGCGATGCGAGCGATTGACAGTATGGTGCTGCTAGAGCAGGTGCTAGCTGATCCCCCTGAGAACTTAAAGTGGGTCTTTTTTGAATCTGTTTTAGACAAGGGCTACGAACCGTTTCCCAATGCCCGCACGCCTCGAGCCATGTACTGGCATACCTGGAAGAATACAGGCTTGGCGGCCCGCTACATTCTCAGCTCGGATGAATCCTGGCTGAACAAGGCGGTGTTGCTGAGCAGCCATCTGTTGCCTTTTGTTTACCATCAGATCAATGTCGGTAGGCTGTTTTACCAGGTTTTGCCCAGTGACTTGTCAGCGCAAGATCAGGCGATCGCAGCCGATTTCACAGCGACTGAAGGCTACTTTGCCCTCACCGACGAGGCCGATCCCTTCCGGCAGGAATTTTTGCAAAACCCCCAGGGCTATCAGCAGGAACTGACCACTCTCGCCACTATGCAGGCCAGATCCGTATCCGACGAGCCCTATTTGAGCGCCAACAAACAAATGCTGTTGAAGCGCATTGTCAAGGCTGTTCAAGTAGCTGGGGCGGAGCCTATCTTCGTGGAGCCACCGTCTCTGCATATGGAGGATGATTTTCGAGCCGCCCAGCAGCTCTCCACCATCGATATCCTGCTTTCTTACAAAGATCCCCATCAGTATCCTCAGCTGTATCGCAGCGATCAGCGCCATGACGCAGAGCATCTCAACGATGCTGGCGCTAGGACCTTTACTCAGCTGCTGGCTAAAGACTTCAGCGCTGCTGTCACACCGTAATTGTGCAAACTTGAGCTTGCCCGATTGCTACCCCGATTGCTACTGGGTTTCCCTTTGCCTAACTCGCTGCCTGTTTGCGATGCTTTGCCTGGAATGTGCCTACCTTTCTCAGCTGAACCATGATCTTCACAGAGTTTCGATTTTTTCTGTTTTTTGCCATCGTCTTTACGGTGTACTGGGCACTCAGTCGAAATCGCTGGCGTAAAGCTTGGATTTTAGCTTGCAGCTATGCTTTCTATGGGGCATGGGACTGGCGTTTTCTCTCGCTGATTATCGCCTCTACGCTGGTGGATTATGTTGTTGGCCTCAAACTCAACCATGTAGATAACCTCAGAGTGAAGCGACGCTGGCTGATGCTGAGTCTGGTGGTTAATTTAGGGGCGCTTGCATTCTTTAAGTACGCCAACTTTTTTGCTGATTCGGCGGTCGGATTTTTTGCTTGGATGGGGCTGCCAGTCAATGCGGTGACGCTAGGCATCGTGCTGCCTGTGGGCATTAGTTTTTATACGTTTCAAACCCTGAGCTACTCAATTGACGTCTATACCGGACGCTTACAGCCCAGTAAAAGTCTGCTCGATTTTGCAACATTTGTGACTTTTTTCCCACAGTTGGTGGCCGGACCAATTGTGCGAGCCGCTGATTTCTTACCGCAATTAAATACGGCTCGTAGTCTTGGTCGGGTGAATCTGCGGGCCTGTTTAACCCTGTTTATGGTCGGCTTTTTTAAGAAGGCATGTGTCTCGGATAATTTGGCCCCGATTGTAGATCGCTATTTTGCTGCGCCGGATGCTTTCAATGCTCTCAGTAGCTGGATTGGGGTACTGAGCTATACCGTCCAAATCTACTGCGATTTCTCCGGTTACTCTGACATGGCGATCGCCTGCGCTGGGCTGTTGGGCTACGAGCTGTGCCTGAACTTCGACTTTCCCTACTTTGCCAGCAGCATCACTGACTTTTGGCGGCGCTGGCACATTAGCCTATCGACTTGGCTCAAGGACTATCTCTATATTCCGCTGGGCGGTAACCGGGGAGCGAAGTGGTTCACCTATCGAAACCTAATGATTACGATGCTGCTGGGTGGCCTGTGGCACGGTGCGGCCTGGACCTTCGTGATCTGGGGAGCGCTGCATGGCGGTGCGCTGATCGTTCATAAAGAGTGGAGCAAGTTCGTCCGACAGGTGCCTGCTTTAGCCAAGTCGTCTGCTAGGCTGCCCGCCATCTGGGGCGTTTTGGCGACGTTTTACTGGATTTGTATTACCTGGGTGTTCTTTCGTGCCTCTAGCTTTGCCTCGGCGCTGACGGTGCTGAAGGCGTTTGTATTGTGGCGATCGCCGGGTACCCAGCAACTGAGCTTGAGTATTTTTGGCCTGCTAGGCGGGTTAGCGCTTTTGCATTGGCTCACCGCTCGTCAAATCTGGACAAGGGCGATTGCCAAGCTACCCTCACAGATCTTTGCGGTTGGCTACGGCTTTGCGACAGCCTTTATTCTGACCCTGTTACCCGCAGGCTACACTGCCTTTATATATTTCCAGTTTTGACCAAGTTCTTGCCTAGCGGTTGCTGGGTAGCAGCGCTCAGATGTCTCATAGGGTGAGGTGTACCAGCTGTGTCAATATCCTAAAGTACCTCCACCATTAGCTATCAACCGATTCCAAAGTAGGCTATATAGATAGAGTCATTGCGGATCTTTAAAGAGCTTCCTTGTCTGATCACCCTCGCTCAATTTCAAAAAAAATATACGCTACTTACCGCCAGCAAAAACCGCTGCGCCGGATTTGGCGAACCCTTTCGCCCATCGAATTTGTTAGATTTTTGGGCTATCTCAATTTGCGTACGATGCGTCATGTTGTGCGCGATACCTTTCGCCAACGCCTTCCTAGCTTAGCGTCAGAAATGGCCTATAACTCTATGCTAGGGCTGTTCCCAGCGATTCTGGCGTTCTTAACAGCCATTGGTTTGTTTAGCCCCCTACAGTCTACCGTTGCAACCTTGGCAAATCTGCTGAGTGAGGTGGCTCCTGGCGGTGTCCCCGAACTGATTTATGGTTTTGAACGGGTCGTCAGCGATAGTCAAAATAGAGGACTATTTTCGGTGAGTTTTGCCTTCGCGCTATGGGCGTCAGCCGGGGCAATGAGCGCTGCGATGCGAGCACTCGATCAGATGCATCAAATTCCGGTGCGACTCAGGCGACCTTTTTGGAAGGCGCGGTTGGTCTCAATTGCGCTGACGTTAGGCACCATTGCGCTGCTCATTACGGCTTCGAGTCTGGTGTTTATTAGCAACTGGGTCGTCAATCAGCTAATTCTACGTAGCACTGACGATGTCAGTCATTGGGTGACGGGGGTATGGAGTTTGTTTCGCTGGCCAGTTGCGTTGGGTATGATGTCAGCCGCTTTTGCGTTTGTCTATCGCTTTGGCCCTAGCCGCTGGAATTCAGGTAAGCCCCTCATTCCCGGCGCGGTTTTAGCGGCCTTCTCTTGGGCTGTGGTATCGGGGCTTTTTCGGCTGTACCTGATTCATTTTGGGAACTTCGTCTACAGCGCTGTTGCGACCGTTGTGGTGCTGCTGCTTTGGCTATGGATTACCTCATTGGTTATGCTAATTGGCGATCTGCTGAATTTGACGGTGGGAAAAGCGATGGATGAAAGAGCAGCGGGCCAAAAGATTTCAACAACAGCAAATAGCCGCTCTCACTTTTAGGGTCTCCGTTAGGACCTCTGTCGCTTTGCGATTGGCGTACCTGTCACATCGCTCCTAGCGCATAGACCTGACGCTATTGACAACAAAGACCGCAAGGCAAGCCAATATCAGTAGATAGATGACGATGCCAGGTAAGAAAGATAGCAGCGTTAGGCCGCGTAGCACCCACACACCTAGTGTGAAGCAGATTAAAAACATCAGCAGCTGAGAGCCAGGCTTGAGACGAAATCGATTGGCCATAGTAAATTGCCGTTATATAGATTTGAGCTGTACAAATTTGAGTTGTATAGATTTGAACAGTTTATCTTGTCAAAGTCGGGGCCAATTGTAAGGGGCTGATATTGGCATCGAATCTGTGTTGGTACTTTTGAATACGCTTTGTTGGCAACTCAGCTGATAGCTTTAGCCTGCAAGTGTTTCCAACTCGTCAATATTTAAGTGTTTTTGATTTAAACAACAAAGGAATAGCCAAAAGGCTGACGAAAATGCGGAACGGTTTCAGTAGGAACACTGCTGGGTAGTTTGTCGTCTTCGGACGTGCTCGGGCATGCTCTAGGTGCGAGTTTGGAGAAATTCAGCATATTCACTAAAAGTTTACTGACTCCCTTTATAGACTTAACCTCGCTTCCGTGAGATTAGGCAATAATGTCAAAGATGCTCAAGCAAGGTCTGCCATTAAGCATCTGCTGAAGGCGTCTGCTCCAGACTGTCCAGATATTTTGCTGTCACGTTGCTCAAAGGCTCGATGGACAGTGTGTTGTTTCTTTATTAGGAGCATCTAAGAACAGTTCTTTCTTTTGCTGATGAGATTTTTTCGGGTGAATCTTGCTTCTTTTTGAAAAATCTCTGATGACGGCTTAATTTGCGTTCTCTTGCATTTTATCGATGGTATTTATGGCAATTTCTCAGCATCCCTCTACACAGATTGCAGTTACTCGGCAGCAAGAGAAATCCCTACTCCAAGGCGATGTCTTAATCTCGACGACGACAATAGGATCGGGCGCTGCTGTGACGGCTCAAATGTATGTGCCGATGGGGCGATCGCAAACTTGGCAAAAGCTGACTGACTACAGCAAGTGGGTGCACTATTTTCCTGATATCGTGCAAAGCCAGGTGCTTGAAGTAAAGCGCCAATCACAGTCTCATCCGATGACGCGCCGTCTGTATCAGGTTGCCCGCCGAGCGTTTTTGATGTTTTCAGCTCAGGTCGAAATTTATTTGCAGGTGATCGAAACAGTTCACCAAAATATTCAGTTTCGCTTCGAGCGCGGCACTTTTTCAGACTTTGCAGCTGATCTTACCCTTGAAGACTACGGCCCAGGAACCTTGATTACCTACTCGGTAAAAGCGACGCCGCTGCTGCCCGTCCCTAGCTTTTTGATTGAGCAAGCCATTCGTCATGACCTGCCTGGTAATATGAAGACGATGCGTCAAGTGATGTGTGCGGCGTAGCTGTCCAACTCAGGGATACCTGCTCGAAAGGTGTTTAATCACAAGTGTCTAATCGAACCATTGGCCTAGATGAGCGGCTGTACGAATATTTGCTGTCGGCGACGCTGCGTGAGACAGAAGTGCTGGCGCAGTTGAGAGATGAAACGGCTGAGCATGCTCAATCGAGAATGCAGATCTCTCCTGAGCAAGGTCAGTTTATGGCGCTGCTGGTGCAGCTGATAGGGGCCAAAAAGACGCTGGAGATAGGGGTGTTTACTGGCTATAGTGCGCTAGCTGTGGCGCTGGCCTTGCCGGATGATGGCCAGATAATCGCTTGCGATATTGATGAAGAGTGTACGGCGATCGCTCGCACCTACTGGGAAAAAGCCAGCGTTAGCCACAAGATAGACCTGCGGATTGCCCCAGCGCTAGAGACTCTAGATGCGCTGATTGCAGCAGGAGAAACCGAGACCTTTGACTTTGCCTTTATCGACGCTGATAAGAGCAACTACGATAGTTATTACGAGCGGGCCTTTGCGCTCATCCGCTCTGGCGGCCTGATCGCGGTGGACAATACCCTCTGGTATGGCCGCGTTGCTGACCCTGAGGTGCAGGATACTCGCACTCAACATATCCGCGCCCTCACCCAAAAAGTCCGAGATGATCAGCGGGTAATGATGAGTTTGGTGCCGATTGGCGACGGCCTGCTGCTGGCGATTAAGAACTGATAAGTAAGCTGCGTTGTATCTAGCCTTGATCTGAGAAAATTTTTAGATAAACGCAACCCCTAATCTCATATGACTAGCCCTGCCAGTCGCCAACCCGCCCTGCTGTCTCAGTCGGAGACCGATGCGCTACTAAAATCGACTAAGGCTCAGCTCGCTGAGGGCACCTTCGACCGGACGGATGAGCAGCAAATGGTACAGCTGGTTGAAAGCTTTGCTGATTCGCGGGGGATGGTGCGCTTGGGCTTTGCTGAAGCACTAGAGCAAGTCGGCAAAGCCGCTACCCCTGCACTCATAGCAGGCTTGGCCCATCATGACAATCCGACGGTACGCCGGGCCTGTGCCAAAACCATGACCCTGATTGCGGATCAAACCACGATTCCGACCTTGGTGCATTCGCTGCTGCACGATGACGATACAGTGGTGCAAGGATCGGTGGTGGGTGCGCTGGCGGTGATGGGAGAATCCGCTGCACCCGTTTTGTTAGAGATTATTGCCTCGCCGGACTATCCTGACAACTCGAAGGGGTTGGCGACTTGGGGCCTGTCGTTTGTCGGGGCAGCGGGTGCTCGGCATTTGTATCAGGCGATCACTGCTGATTCTGAAGAGGTTCGTAGCGCTGTTGTCGGCGCTTTAACCAGTGTGGTGCCAGAAGAGAATGATGACAAGGCACTCAATCTCATTTTGACGGCGCTGGGCGATCGCGCTGCGATGGTGCGCTCTGAAGCGGCAGCGGCGTTGGGCAAACTCAGCAATACGGCAGTTGTGCCACAGCTAACGGCTGTGCTAAGTGATCGCGATACCGATGTGCGAAAAACAGCCGCGATGGCCCTGATGAAAATTGGTGACGAAAGTGCGATCGCCCCGCTGCAGACGGCCCTTAGCCAGGAATCGGACGATACGGTTCAGCCTGTCTTGACGCTGGCTATTTCCCAACTCGAGAAAAAACAGGCCGAAAACGAGGATGGTTGGGACTAATCTGCGAATTATGAGGCTATGCAGTTAGCGCATAGTCGTTATCCCAGCTCAATTTCTGTGTTTGGATTTCTGTGTCAACCCCTACAAAATTACGCTGTCGTTCTCTATAGGCTTTGGGTTAATCAAGTCTATTTTAAGGAGGCACCACTTGGGTGCTGGGGAAGGAACGCTTTGTGAACAGTGAGATCAAAGGGGCTACACGGGCAAACGGTAAACTAGATATCGACTCAGATAGACAGCTAACTTACCTTCAGATGATGCTGTGCGCGGCGCTGATTGGCATTGTCGGCGGATTAGTCGCCACGGTGTATTATTTTGTGCTCGAAGGTATGATGCATGGGATGTGGCATACGCTGCCTGAGCGGATCACGCCTTATTTTCCGAGCTGGCTACCGGAAACTAACTATGTGTGGATAGCAACAACAATTGGCGGTTTTGGCGTTGGGTTGGTGCTGTATTTTATGGGCCTGCCGGGTGAAATGGCTAAGGTCGTCGACAGTATTCACAACCCCGGTCGCATTGATATTAGAAAAACGCCGGCGATGGTGGTGGCCTCTTTAGTGGCGATTACCTCTGGCGGCAGTGCCGGACCGGAAGCGCCCCTCGTACAGGTCAATGGGAGTTTTGGTAGCTGGTTGGGAGATCGGCTGAAGCTGGATACGGCGGCGGTGCGAGTGATGACCTTTTGTGGGATGAGCGCGGCGCTAGGGGCCTTTTTCGGCGCACCAATTGGGGCGGCGCTATTTGCCTTAGAAATTCCTCACCGGCGTGGTTTGGAATATTACGAGGCGGTGGCACCCGCTGTGGTCGCTGCGATTTTGTCGTTCGCAGTGTTTCGGCTAAATACAGGGATTACGATTGGCGGCTTCTACCATTTTGAGGCGGTGCCGGAACTACAGCC
>JBAUIB010000206.1:0-6806 GCA_049680585.1 Phormidesmis sp. | reverse complement strand
GCGATGGCTACATTTTTGCGAGCTGTTTCTTTGCGAGCTATGGCAGCAGATGTCAGATTTTATCAAAGTCGCCTGACGATAACCATGACAAAAGTCATCTCGCCTCAGCCTCGATTCCCACTCGTTCACCAGCAGAGGCTACATCGATTTACCTGCCGCCATCAGCACCTGGACTAAGCCATTGACAATGCGATCGCGCTCCATCGGCAAAATCTTGCCACCGTCCAACACATGTTGAATAATTGTGTAGTGCACCAAGGAGCCCACAAATATTTGCGCGGCAATCAGCGGATCGGGAAAGCTGAGCTGAGGTTGAGACGCTATGTAGGTGACTAATCTGGTGAGAAGCGGCTTTTGAATCTCGCGAACAAAAGTTTGTGATAGCTCAGGAAATCGCCCCGACTCTCCAATAATTATCCTCATTAACGTCAGCAGCATCTGATTTTTAGAAAATTCTTCTAGCACTGAAGTAGCGAGTTTGAGCAAAACCTCATCAGGCGGCGCTTGCGCTTCAGGCGTCATGGGCAAGTTCGCTAGCATCTGATTACTGATCTGCATCATCTGTTGGATCAGGGCAATGAACAAACCTTCTTTGCTGTTGAAATAGGTGTATAGCGTGGGTTTAGAAACCCCTGCGGTTTTGGCAATGCGATCCATGCTGGCCGCTGCGTAGCCCTGCGTTGCAAATACCTCGAGCGCTCCTAGCAAGATCGTGTTCGCCTTTTCTGATTGATTGCTGAGGGGAGGATGACTAGGCGGTACTGATTGCTGCATGGAGCGATTCACAAATTTCAAGGTCTCTATAGTTGATGCCTTTTCATATTCTAACCTAATTGCGGAGTTGACTTTACTGAACGGTTTAGTACAATAAGAGCAGTGGAGCTTCCTCCAATTGGGGAAGAAGGTTGGGGAAAAGGTCTATGAACTTATCAGGAGCCTTAAGCAGCCAGGGTGTCTCTGACGCGGATAGGGCGACCGGGACGCGCCGCCGCTGGCTGATACTCATCAGTGCGCTACTTGTGCTGAGTGCTGGCTTTACCGGATGGCGGCTCTGGCAAGCACGACTCGAGCGAATACAGACCGCTGAACTAGAAGCCACCCGTCTGCCTGTCATTCCCACAGTGACGGCGCTGGGTCGGCTAGAACCCCAAGGCGAGTTAATTAACCTGAGCGCGCCCTCTGCCGAGCAAGGGAGCCGGGTGGAAGAACTGTTGGTTCAAGCGGGCGATCACGTTCAACCCGGCCAAACAATTGCGGTACTAGATAGCCGCGATCGCCGCCAAGCGGCCTTGCAAAAAGCTGAAGAGAATGTGCAGATCGCCCGCGCTCAGCTCGCCCAGGTCAAAGCAGGGGCAAAATCGGGCGACATTCAGGCCCAAAGCGCCGAAATTGCCCGACTCGCAGCGGCTGAAGAGACAGAGGCGACTGCTCAAAGGGCCACGATTGCTCGTTTAGAAGCTGAGGTGCAAAATGCCCGCACTGACTACGAGCGCTATCGCCTGCTGTACGAAAGAGGGGCTATTTCTGCCTCTGAACGCGATACCCGGCAACTCACTTACACCACCGCGCAGCGCCAGCTAGAAGAAGCAACAGCCCAGCTCAATCGCATTCTCTCGACCAGTCAGCAGCAAATCGCCCAGGCCCGAGCTACGCTTGACAGCATTCAAGAGGTGCGTCCGGTCGATGTAACGACGGCCCAAGCCCAGGTAGAATCAGCGATCGCAGAGGTCGCTGAAGCTAAGGCAAATCTGGATCAGGCGGTGGTGCGATCGCCCAGCGCCGGACAAATCATCAAAATCCACACCCGCCCCGGCGAGAGCATTGCAGACAGCGGCATCGCCACTTTGGGCCAAACCGAGCAAATGATGGTGGTCGCCGAAGTGTATCAAAGCGATATTGGCAAAGTTCAGCTTGGCCAGGCTGTAATGGTAACAACACCCGTGATTTCAGAGAGGCTGCAAGGCACCGTCGAGCGCATTGGCTTACAGGTAGAGCAACAGCGAGTGGTCAACGAAGATCCGGCTGCCAATATTGACGCAAAAGTTGTTGAAGTGTATATCCGTCTAGATGCCGAGTCCAGCGAGAAGGTGATTGGCCTGACGAACCTGCAGGTCAATGCCACAATTCAAACCGAGTGAGGACATGTTGCTATGTTAGGGTTCATCAAAACATCTGTTGACGCGCTGAAGCTGCTCAAAGACCGCACCCCGCTGGGACTGCTTCAGCTTCAGCACGACAAAGTGCGACTGTTGACAGCGATCGCCGGTATCACCTTCGCCGACATTTTAATCTTCATGCAGCTCGGCTTTGCCGACGCTCTGTTCAAAAGCAACACCCAGTATCCCCGTCTTCTGCAAACAGATATTGTCATCATCAGTTCGCAGGCGAAAAACTTCGGACAGCTACGAACCTTTACTCGGCGGCGGCTCTACCAGGCTCAAGACGTCCCAGGGGTCGCGGCTACTGATGCTTTGTACATCAATTCGCTAGAGTGGCGAAATCCTGAAACCCGAGAAAAAAAGTCTATGTTGGCCATTGGCCAAAACCCCAATCAATCGGCCTTCGATGTGCCTGAAATCAACCAGCAGCTTGATGAGATTCGCCTGCCCGATACGGTTCTCTTTGATCGAGCCTCTCGCGGCGAGTATCAGGAGATGATTGAACAGGTCGAGAACGGGAAACGGACTGCGACAGAAATTGGATTGCGAACGGTTACCGTCAACGGACTGTTTACGGTCGGGGCTTCGTTTGCAGATGACGGGGCGTTGATTATGAACGAGCAAACCTTTTTGAGCTTTTTTCCTAAGCGCGAGGCCGGTACGGTGAGTTTAGGACGGGTGAGTCTAGAGCCGGGCGCAGACATAGAACAGGTCCAAGCCGATCTCACGAGGCATTTGCCAGAAGATGTGCAAGTGCTAACTCAGGCAGGCTATGTCGATTTTGAACTCGCCGAGATTAGCGAGAATTCACCGATTGGCTTTGTCTTCACGCTGGGCTCGACGATGGGGTTTATTGTCGGGGTGGTGATTGTTTATCAAGTGCTTTCGACTGACGTTAATAGCCACCTAGCAGAGTACGCCACCTTTAGGGCGATGGGCTATCGCAATAGCTATTTGCTAGGCATTGTGTTCGAAGAAGCACTCATTTTGTCTGTGCTGGGTTTTATTCCTGGGCTAGTGATTGCGATGGGGGCCTATCAGCTGACGGCGGTAGCGACGGCGCTGCCGATTGCGATGACCCTCAATCGAGCAGCAATAGTGCTGATACTGACATTTGTGATGTGCGGAGGATCGGGGGCGATCGCCACTCGCCGCCTACAGTCAGCCGATCCTGCCGATATCTTTTAACCTAGCTCTCTCAGATCAATACCCTTTCCACTCATGACTGAAAAGCACTCAATTGTTGTTCATCAGCTCAATCACTTTTTTGGCTCCGGCAAACTCCGCAAACAAGCGCTGTTCGATATCAACATGGAGATTGCCACCGGCGAAATTGTGATTATGACCGGGCCATCTGGCTCAGGGAAAACCACGCTTCTCACCCTGATCGGTGGCCTACGCTCAGCTCAGTCTGGCCGCTTAAATGTGGTCGGCCACGAGCTGTGCGATGCGACTGAAAATCAGCTCGTAAAGGCTAGACGCAACAATGGCTATATTTTCCAAGCGCACAACCTGCACGGTAGTCTGACGGCTTTGGAGAATGTGCAAATGGGTCTAGAAGTGCAGGGTAACTTGTCAAAATCACAGCGTCATCGCCAAGCGAGTGCAATGCTAGAGCAGGTCGGCTTGGGAGATCGACTGCACTACTATCCGGCAGATCTTTCGGGCGGACAAAAACAAAGAGTGGCGATCGCCCGCGCCCTCGTCAGTCGCCCCAAAATCGTACTCGCCGATGAACCCACCGCCGCGCTCGACAAAAAATCAGGTCGAGATGTGGTGAATATCATGCACGATCTGGCCAAGCAGCAGGGCTGCACCATTTTGCTCGTGACCCACGACAACAGAATTTTGGATATTGCAGATCGAATTGTGTATATGGAAGATGGTCGCCTCTCCAAGCAGCCAGAGCTGGCAGAAGTCGATTAAAAAATCACCTGCTGAATTGCGCTCGTAGCTGCTTGAGCATTTTGCGAGTGCCGATTTGTTCGGCTTCCTGGATTAAGCGAGGAATCATCTCAGCGATCGCCAACGATGGAAAGGTCAGGCTCTCAGATGAAAGCTGATACCCGCCCCTCTCAAGAATATAAATGCTCAGCTCTCGCCTGTCATAAAACCACACTTCTGGAACTTGCATAACCCGATAGGTTTCCAGTGTGGTTTTAGAAGTGACGTCGGACTCAATGGCTAAGTCAGGCGGCGGATCTTGTGCTGGAGCAAATCGCTCACAGACCCGCATCCGCTCGGCGTTGTGTATGTAGAAGCACGTATCGGGCTCTAATCCGGCTGCTTGCGCTTTGCGAAAAGTCGTTGAGCCAAAATCTTCCCAATCTCTCTCCTGACTATCCAACAGCGTCTTCACGATATCGGCCATCATTCGATTAGGCCGCTCGTGCATAGGTAAAGGGGCCATCAGCTCTAACGTATTATGACAATAGTTGATTCTAGGGACGCTTCTGTCATCGCCCAGCTCGGCTAAAAGCGCTTCGTACTGTTCCCAAGAGACATCCTCGATGAGAATATGGCTGCCTGGCGACAGCCTCATGGCCCGAACTGGGACTGTGACTAGATCGGCAGCGACCATACCGGAACCTCTATCGTCTTTACTATCACATGCGATCACTATAGCGTGAGACTCCTCAGGCTATAGCTCGAATAGCTTAGCAATTCGCCGCCGAATTCGGACGATAGGACTCAGCCCATCCTCGCTGCTGCCCACTTGAACACCGAGGTTTCTTAAAGACGCGCTGCGGTGAAAAAGTTCTTCGGAAATATGATCGGCTAGCCCTGTATGCTGCTGCAAAATTGGCTGTAAATTGCTGCGCTCCACGACAAATAGCAATGTCTCTTCTCAGGTGCGAACGCTAGCGGAACGAGGCGAATCTAGCAGCAAAGACATTTCTCCAAAGAACTCACCGACGCCGCGAGTTGCTAATACCTGCTGGCGTTCTTCTAAGTACACCTCGACTGAGCCTGAGAGTACGATATAAAATGAACTTCCAGGCGTACCTTCTGTTAAAACAATCTCTCCTGCTCTGAACGACTGCCGGTAGCCGTATTCAATTAGCTGGCGCAGCTCCCAATCATGGCACTGTTCAAAATAGCTAATGCGCCGCAACAGCTCTCGCAAGTTGATATTGTCTAGACCGTGTTTTTGAGGGGCCTGAGACTGAACGGTGGGGCGATGGGCTCGACGAGGCGCATCGTGAGGCTGAAGCATCTCTTGCAGACGCTCAATATCTTTGACGTGCAGGTCTCTTTGCGGAAAGGGAATTTCGACGGCGCGCGATCGCAGCTCCGCATCAATGGCATAGTTCAGCGCACTGCGAATCGGCTGAGTCTCTATCGGATTGTCGATCCATACCAGCAGCTCAAAATTCAGCGAGCTATCGCCAAATTCGACAAACCATACCCTAGGTGACGGCTGCCGCAGCACTCTTGACTCTCGCCTAGCCGCCGCGAGCAGAGCCTCAGTCACAATCATCATGTCGCTGCCGTATGCCACACCCACTGGCATATGTAGGCGCGATCGCGGATCGTCATAGCTCCAGTTCACCACATTGTTGTCAATGAAGCTGCTGTTCGGCACAATCACCGACGCCCGATCCAGCGTCCGCACAAGGGTAGATCGCGCCGAAATCTTCTCCACCGTCCCCAGCAATCCATCAACCTCAACAAAATCTCCCACCTTTATAGGCTGCTCAAACAACAGAATCAAACCGCTGACAAAATGACTGGCTAACGCCTGCAAGCCAATACCGATACCAATACCCACCGTACCGGCCACAATCGTCAGCGAGGCGAGATCAAAGCCAGATGCCTTCAATACGCTGAGGGTGCCCAGCGCCATAATGGCATAGGTCAAAATCGTCGCGGCGGCCTCTCTCCGGCCCCGATTGAGCCGCATAGGCTTGAGAATCAGGCGCTTAAACACTTCACCTGTGATCCTTGCACCTAGCCATACGAGCACGACATAGACAACGATTTGCAGTAGTTGAAGTAAGGTAAAGTCCTGCCCGGCAATCGGGAGAGTAGTGTTAGTAAGGAGATTGCTTAAAAGATCCACAAAGACTCTAGGGCGTTCTGCTGCTGGTGTTCTTCTGCGGGCTAGCTACGGTATGTAAGTATTCGGTATTCCAGCTTGGCTTTACTGGCTATCGCGAAAACGCACTCTGGCCGATTCAAACGCTTCTGCCATGACCTGTTTAATTCTCTCCGGGTCGGGCTTTTTACCGCCCATCAAATCGCCAAAGTAAGCGCAAGCTCCTTCTCCCAGTGCCCAGGTGTAGCCCGCTGCCCAAGAGGCCGCAATGACACTACCCAATCCAGGGATGAACTTGACCAGCTCGCGACCGATGGCCTGAGCAAAAAATCCACCCGCGATCGCACTCACCACTCCTCCTGCTTGAGATCGGGTGAGCGGCTGCCCGTACAGCTTGCCCAACAGCCCCACCATAGAGACCTGCAAGGCCGTCAGCACTGGCATCGTCGCAAAGGGCAAAGGCACCGCTGCCAGCGTCGCAGCAATCACCGCAAAAGCTGAAATGTAGCGGCGACCCACATCCCGGTACAAATTTCCGAGCTGAGCAGACGCCATCGCCTGATCGTCTATCAGCTGATAAATGGCATTGGCTTCTGCCTCGGGAAGCA
>JBAUIB010000205.1:0-2348 GCA_049680585.1 Phormidesmis sp. | reverse complement strand
TCGTTCACACCACAGCGGGCTACAACCTGTACACCCACATGACCTTCAAGTGGACCTTCGACATCAAAGAAGACGATATCTACTGGTGCACCGCAGATGTGGGCTGGATTACGGGCCATAGCTACATTGTGTACGGCCCGCTTTCAAACGGCGCGACCAGCCTCATGTACGAGGGTGCGCCGCGTCCTTCTAATCCAGGCTGCTTTTGGGATGTCGTCGAAAAGTACAAGGTCAGCATTTTCTACACTGCCCCTACCGCGATTCGCGCCTTTATGAAAATGGGCGATGAGGAGCCCAACGCTCGTGATCTTTCCTCGCTGCGTATTTTAGGCACCGTCGGCGAGCCGATTAACCCCGAAGCCTGGATGTGGTATCGCAAGGTGATTGGCGGCGACAACTGTCCGATTGTCGATACCTGGTGGCAAACTGAAACCGGCGGCTTTATGCTTACGCCGCTGCCGGGTGCGACTCCAACTAAGCCCGGATCTGCGACCAAACCCTTTCCCGGAATTTTGGCCGATGTCGTCGATACCGAAGGCAACCCAGTCGGGGCAAATGAAGGCGGTTACCTAGTCGTTAAGCATCCTTGGCCCAGTATGATGCGTACCGTCTACGGTGATGATGCTCGCTTCCGGCGCACGTACTGGGAGCATATTCCGCCAAAAGATGGCCAATATCTATACTTTGCCGGGGACGGCGCGCGGAAAGATGCGGACGGCTACTTTTGGGTGATGGGCCGGACGGATGATGTGCTCAATGTATCGGGGCATCGACTCGGTACGATGGAGATTGAGTCGGCGCTAGTGTCTCATCCATCAGTGGCAGAAGCCGCTGTGGTAGGGCGAAAAGACGATCTTAAAGGGGAGGATGTGTACGCGTTTGTTACCCTCGAAGGGACGTATACGGCCAGTGACGAGCTCAAGGCTGAGCTGAAGCAGCATGTGGTGAAAGAGATTGGCGCGATCGCCCGCCCTGGCGAAATTCAATTTACCGATGCGTTGCCCAAAACCCGCTCCGGCAAAATCATCCGCCGCTTTTTGCGTAATCTTGCCAGCGGCGAAGAGGTGGTGGGCGATGCTACCACAATGGAAGATCAAAGCGTACTGGAAAAGCTGCGGCAGGGTTCATAATCAGGCGTTTTGTAAGACCGATAGTTGCAGGGTGAGTAGACACTTGCCCTGTTTCTTGATACATCCACATGAACTTCGAGATCATCGGCAAGATATCAAACGTCGAGACTATCGCTGTTAATTTGTCTATTAGAGAACTGGATACGCTCAAAAAGAAGTACGGCGGTCGTAGATGGCGCAAGCTCAAAGGTGTCGGTCTAGTAAGCTTTCCAAGTGGAAACGTTCGTCAGGTAGAACTTCATTGGTATGAAGCGCATGGAATTGGTAAGCGTAAAATGAAGATAAAAAAGCTACTGGATTAACACTTGCGATGAATAACAACTTGGAAAAACTACAGCTTGCTATCTGCATTGCAAATAATGGATGCGATGATTTACAGATACTGAAGTTGTATCAGCTACTTCCGGACGATAAAGCAGCTGAAGAATCATGCGTGCGTGTTATAGACGATTCTGGAGAAGACTACCTTTATCCAGCAGATTACTTCATTGCAGCTGAGTTCTCTGAAGCAACCAAACAGAAGTTGATGACCGCTATTCCGCTGGCTGCCTAGAGACTTGAGGCATTGAACCCCATGTTACTTGCTCATTCGCAGAGCAGCTCAAGCTAACCGCCGTAGTTCCAGCCTGTGTCTTCTAGCAACAGAGGCTTACCTTCACGGTGCTCGCCTGCGCCGATGACTTCGCCCACATAGACGGTGTGATCACCGTGCTCTACGCTGCCAACAACTCTGCATTCTACATAGCCCAGCGAGTCCTTGATGATAGGGCAGCCCGTCTCTTCTCCAAGGTAAAACTCAATCTCTTCAAACTTATTGCCGGTTCGTCGCAACGGCTTAAAAAAGTTTTGCGCGATCTCTTTTTGGCTGTCTTCTAAAACGCTGAGTGCAAAAACGCCGCTGGCTTTGACCATAGCGTGAGAGGTCGAATCGGCTTTTATACAGTTGACAACAAGCGGTGGCTCAAAAGAAGCCTGCATCACCCAGCTAGCCGTAAAGCCATTGACGTCGTCACCGTCTTTTACGCCGCAAACGTACAGCCCGTGGGGGATTTTGCGGAGCATGTTTTTCTTGGCGGCTTCGTTGAGCATGTTTTTCCTCTTTGGGTTCTTCTGTCATAGTAGTTTACGACAACGGGCTTCGACTCCGCTCAGCCCTCGGGCTAGTTTTGACTATATCGTAGGCTGAGCGGAGCCGAAGCATCGGCGGCTGAGCGTAGT
>JBAUIB010000204.1:0-4236 GCA_049680585.1 Phormidesmis sp. | reverse complement strand
TTTGCGCAGAGAATGCAGCTCGTTCGATTTGAAGAGATGAAACAAGATCCAGAGGCAGGGCTACAGCAGATGTTTGACTTTGCGCAGCTAGACTATACGCCTAGCCAAGTGCGTGACATTGTTCATGAGCATCACATCAGCCGAGTAAAGAAAAAGGGCGAAGGCCAGTACACCCGCAAGGGGACGGTCGGTGACTGGAAAGAGCGTCTCTCTGCCGAGGATGTGAAGCTATGCGAAGAGATGGCAGGAGAGCAGCTTTCACAGCTTGGCTATACCTAACGCTTCTTACTGAGCGCCAACGAAAGGTGTATTCCAAAAGCGCCAGTTTTCTTTGTTGAAGGGCGATCGCCACCGGTAGATCAACCCCGACTCTAGCTGCTGTCGGCGCTGCCTGTCAGTGGGGGCTTCGGGCCAAAAGGCAATGCCCAGCTCGCTTTCTAAGCCATTGTCATAGTGGGCCTGACGGTAGTTCAGCAAATAGCGTTTACAGTCGTGCTCGCCCTTCCACCGCTGGTTTGATTTGATGGTTTCACCCACATACAGCAGCAGGCTATCCCCGCTAGCTGTGGTGGCGTAGTCAATGACAAAATACATCGCCGCAACCCCGACATCATCGAACTGCCAGCGCCAGAACTCGGTATTTTGACGGCGTAGCGTGAACGGGTTGACGCGACTGACTAGATCGGTTTCAGGCGGAGACGCACTTTCAAATAAACTGCCTTGCTCAAGTATCGGTGCAGCTTGAAGGCGGGTTTGAAAGTCAATGATTCGCTGTTTCCAAGCCTGTAGCTCAGTGGCGCTAACGGCGAGCCTGGGCCGAAAGTTCTCGTAGGTGGAGTAGCTAGCGGCTTGCATTGCAGAGTCTGACAGGAGGAAGGACTGAGCATCTTCTGGCATAGCGATCGCAACCCTTAGTAATAGATTAGCTCTACAGGCGTCGTCGTATTCCGACCAAACACGATAACAGCGGATTCGCTAAACTCGGGCGGGCGAGTGGTGATGGCCGGATTGCGCGAAAATCCAAAGCCTTCTGTGGGCACTCCAAAGCTTCCGATGTTTAGCCTATCGTCTTCGTTCTCATCGTGGATGACAGAGATTGCGTAGGTACCCGGCTCTAAATCTGCAAACGTAACCGCAACAGCGGCTTCTGTCGGCGTGGTTTCTACAGCCGCCGTACATTGATTGGCGATAATGGCCTCTTTATCGCTCGGAAAGCCATTGCGACTCGCAAAGAGACTGAGGCAAATCTGACCGTCTGAGTTTTTGATACCTGTGACTTCGACGGTGAGATTGCTGCTGGTCGCAAGCTGGGCCTGCGCGGGACGGATGCTTAGAGCAGCCAACGCGCTTAGGCCGATTAGGCAGACGGTTGAAGCCCTGGATTTGCGAAGAGAGCGAACGTTTAAAGGTAGGTGCATTATTTAAGATATCTAAACTTTTATGCTAGCTGACAGCGGCCAATAAAAAAGCAGAGCCGCAGCTCCGCCTTTTCAATCATGACTATTCAACTGTGACGCTCAAGCATTATTCGTCGTCTTCTTCATCGTCATCAGAAGGATATTCAAAACTGTTGGATTGATTGGTCAGTACAGACTTGCCAAGGGAAAGCGCGCGCCGCGCCTGGACGGCTGCTTTACGATTCCAGGTAGCTTTGCGACTATTTCGCTTAGATTTGGACGTCTTCTTCTTGGGAACCGCCATGAGCGTAGTATCTAAAAATTGCAATAACCTTGTAAGTGTAGTGCATTTTTGAGTTGAGGGAAAGGGGTTCGTCAACCCGATCACCTAAAAGTGCTGAAAGCTCTGATGTCCAAGCGGTTTACCAATGGCCCTCCCCTCTGAATCAATCAGCCCCTCTGAATCAATCAGCTGTAGCGCGCCAGTATCGGTCGTTGTCCCGATCGCGGTGGCAAAGCCCGTTTGAACAAACAGGTGCGCTAGCTCAGGCGGCAAACAGAGCACCAGCTCAAAGTCTTCACCGCCATACAGCGCCCAGTCTAAGGCGGTTTTAAGGCCGACTGTATCGCCGAGCCCAGCTGGCAAGGGAATGCGCGATCGCTCAATCTCCATCCCCACTTGGCTACTGTGACTCAGCTGTAAGAGCGCATTGGCTAAACCATCGCTGCTGTCCATGCCGGCCACAGGCAGATCGCCCAGATAAGAGGGCTCAGCTAGCTGATGCAGACGGGCGATCGCATCAAATCTGGGCACTGGCTGCTGATGTGCCCTCACCCAGGCTTGCTCAACAAGGCGGGGGCAATCAGGCCAGCTATCAGAGGCGAGTTCGCCAGTGAGCAGCGCTAGCCCAGCCCGCGAGGCCCCGTGCGGTCCGGTGACGACCACCGTCATGCCAGGCGTCGCGCGATCGCGGCAAATCGCGGCTTGCGGATGCACCTGACCCAGCGCCGTAATCGCCACCGTTCGCTGGTTCGCCCGGCAGAGATCCCCGCCCACAATTGCGCCGCCGTAGGTCTGCAAGCAGTCTGACATGCCTTGATAAAGTGCCTCTACCCAAGGCCAAGGGGTGACCCCAGGGAGCGCTAAGCCGACGGTAATACCCAACGGCGCAGCGCCCATTGCCGCGAGATCTGACAGATTTGCCGCCGCCGCTCGCCAGCCGACAGTGTAAGGGGGAGTGGTGCGATCGCTAAAGTGAACCGTCTCTATCAGCACATCGGTAGTCACGACCAGCCGATGCCCCTCGGCGACACTCATCAGCGCCCCGTCATCCCCGATCACGCCCTCTGCGCAAAACGGCTTGATCCGTTCGATCAGGGCTAGCTCACCGATATCCGAAATGGTTTCTAGCTTGAGCACTCACTTCTACGCTGCATCTGGTCTGCGCGATGTCTGACCCTGTACCTAAGATTAAGCC
This sequence comes from Phormidesmis sp., assembly GCA_049680585.1. Taxonomy (GTDB): domain Bacteria; phylum Cyanobacteriota; class Cyanobacteriia; order Phormidesmidales; family Phormidesmidaceae; genus Phormidesmis. The sequence goes on along the minus strand of JBAUIB010000204.1, from coordinate 1,361 downwards.
TGAGGCTGCACCAAATTGTCCAACCCCTCAACCACCTTAGCCGAAAGAATCTTATCGCCAGCCTTGAGCTTTCTCAGCACCTCTTTGCCTTCAATGGTGTAGCCAAACACCGCATAGCGACCGTCTAGCAAATTGCGGCCTGCTGGCGTTAGCTCCGCTTCAAACAGGAAGAAGAAAAACTGTGAGGAGCCGCCGTTGTTATCATTGCCAGGGCGTGCCAAGGCTAAACTGCCATAGGCGTTAAACGGCAGGACTGGATCGTCCATGTAGCGGCCTATTTCCTCTAAAGTGAAGCCGTAGATCGGCTCTTCATCGCCCTTGACCAAAATCTCCATTGGAATAGCGCGATATTCCTTGCTTTTAGGATCGATATAGCCTTCTGCGCTGCCCTCAGGATCGCCGGTCTGCAACACGTAAAAGTCTTCAGCGCGGATAAAAGGTAGGCCGTCGTAAAACTTTTTATTGACCAGATCGATAAAGTTGCCAGCCGTTATAGGAGCGCTGTAGCCATCAGCAATGACGGTAATATCGCCCTGAGTCGTCGTAAATTCAACCGTGGCTCGGCCTTTGAGCTGAGGCAAATTACTATATTCCTCAGGCACCTCAAAAGGATAACCATCCACCATCAGCTCTTCGAGTTCACCCACCTGAGTGAGCAGCTGCTGGCGGGCAGTCCATACGCCCTCTTTGTCTTGGTCATTTGCTGCGGTGCGAACCGGCTCTATGCCAGCGACAATACTGTCGAGGAGGGCATCGGCCTGCGCCTGATGGGCCTCTGGCACAGCCGCCACAATCGCATCGTGCTTACGCTCCAAGGTCCGCTCTACCTTCTTGAGATCTCTTTTAATCGGTCCCCAGCGCTTGCTGCGCAGCCACTGCGATAGACCTTCTAAATTATCCTGCACCTCGCGAATTTCCGGACTGTCAATCGGCAGGGCGTAGCGCAGTAGAGCCGACCCATCGGTCACGGCATTGCCAGGTGGCAGGCCAGCCTGAGCTGGCGCAGCGCAACCCAGCAGGCAAGCCACTGACAGCCCCAAGCTCAAAACAGAGCAGACGGCGGGCGCTAAAAACTGACGGCGGGCCTGAGTGAAGTCAAGCGTTTTAATAAAACGTTTAGTAACGCTCAGTTGGCCAGTCAGACCACTGATTAACGGGAGCTTTCTTCGCAAATTCATGGAAAAACAATAAGGAGGTACATTACCCGATCTTGCCACAGTCTGGCCACAGTCTGGACGTTCCTGCCATGAGCAATTTACCTCTGAGTTGTACAATCATTGTCGATTGCATTAACGCACCATCAGACTATCACCATGATCTCAAGCAATGATTTTCGCACAGGCACCAGCATTGAGCTAGAT
>JBAUIB010000203.1:0-2067 GCA_049680585.1 Phormidesmis sp. | reverse complement strand
TAGATCCCTTCTCTAGAGGGGCTGAATACCGCTGGTGTACCATCACTAAGTGAAATGACTTCGTTTCTCGTCTGTGCTGAAAGCTCTTGAAAGCTTAACGAACCTTCAGCGTTTAGTTCTCCTTTAGCCATTGCAAAGCTACATTCTTCAATATTTGTGCAGTCTTCTGCTCTGTCGAAACTGATGATGTACCTTTCAGGACTAGGAGCAATACTGGAAGCCCAGTACTCTGCCGGTGCTGCTGGTGACGTTAAGGGTATAAGAGATGGGACTCGAAGCGGAATCTCTGTAGCCGAGGCGGTCTCTCCGTAGATGGCTTCTACTCTACTGGGAATAGTCTGAGCTATATTCTCCTGTGTAGAAAACAGAATTACCAAAATTGACATGGTGATCGCTACTATTCCCAACCTGACTAACTTCTTCATTGAACTGCTCCTATCTGAGTTGTGCCTTTTGCACCTGTGCGAACATCTATTGTCGTTAGCGTTCCACCGCCATCGATCACAGCTTGCATAAATTCGTCTGGATCAACGTATACGCCATTGACCTTAACTTTGTAATCTAAGTGAGCACCGCGAGAGACGCTATCTTCCCCGCCTACAGCGCCTAGTGACTGGCCAGAACTTACAACTGCTCCAACTCGTACTGCGCCACTAACAGAACTTTCTGAGAGATGAGTATAGATTTGCGTGATCTCTCTCCCTTCTGAGTCAGTCGAGGTAAGTACGACTGACATTGAGCCTTCGCCGGTTGCTCTGTTTATGGCAATCGAATATACGTCCGTGACCTCGCCACCTACCAATGAAACAACCTCACCGCCCTCACCAGCTCCAAATCTAGAGTCGAAATCAATGCCTGCATGATAACCATTCCGATAGGCTCTGTAGGCATCAAAGTCTTGAAAATCAGCCTGTTCGTAAGCGATCGCCTCTTCAATAGACTTTCCCGCAATCAAGCCCCCTGTTTTGCACTGGGATTTTGACTCAGCCTGAGTCTCAGCTAACCGGTAAGATTCGGCTAGCTCCTCTCCGTATGTCTTCAGGGTCAGCCTGCCATGCACATCAGAGGCGTTGCCATCAATCGGCGCAGCGGGGCCACCGAAGTGAATTTGCCCCGCCCGTTCAATAATTCGGCTACCGGTAAAGCCTTCACTAATCGCCTGTTCAATATTGCGCGTCTGATCTGCTCTAAAGAGAGCATCCTGGTCTGCCGCTGGAAAAAACTGAGCGACTTCAGCAGAAGAGATTCCACCGCCCTGATCCGCCTTCACCAAAAATCCTGACCCTCCTGGTTTCTGACTGATGATTGCCCGTACGTCTTCTCGGTAGGTCATGTATTGGTAGCGCCCAATTCCATAGCCACCTTGCGTGTAGGAGCCAACTGAGCTGTAGTTGCCCTCAATGCTAGAAAAGGCAGCAGCTAGAGATTGGAAGTCTACGCCACCTGGCCCTTCCCCACAGAGACCAAAGCTGCCGCCGACCTGCGGCATACGAGCCGCTAGAAACTGGGTCAGTTCAGTCGGTGCAGCGGGCCTGAGGTCTTCCCAGCCGTCAGGCGCGGCTACGGGTTGAGTGACGCCGCCTTTGCCGTCCTTTACCCCTGTGAGAATTGTCGCCCCTTCATAGGTGGTGATCGGCAAATCGACCTCCAGGAAGTAGGCGGTGCAGCCGAGATCAAAGAATAAGCCTTTGCTACAGACTCTGAAAGCGATGCCCCAGTCCGCCGCGCCAGTGGCTTCATCCGTGTTGCGTACCTGAAGCGCAAATATCTCTCCAAACGGCAGGCGATAGGCCCCGGCCTCCCCAAACAGTCCGCCCAGCAGCCCATAGCCATCGGGCACCCGATGCGCTTTGGTCATCCAGTTGCCACCAGCCCAGGTGCCTTTAACCGGCGATACATCCGAGTCATACAGCTCGATATGAGAACAGCCGCCCTTACAAGGAATGGCCTGCCACTCCTTGCCTCCATTCGTGCCGCCGCTGACGGGGTTAGGAGTCGCATCTTCGCCTGAGTACTCTTTTTCACCGAAGGCAATATCCTGCTTTGCCAGGGGGATCAGGCCACCAA
>JBAUIB010000202.1:0-4351 GCA_049680585.1 Phormidesmis sp. | reverse complement strand
CAGCCGCCTAGGGTTACTGAGTGGCGCAGCGATGCTACCGTCTGCCTTTAACTCGCGCTCACCTTCAACGCCCTCTGCTTCAACGTCGCCTGCGGCTATCCCGCTGAGTGCCGTTGCTCAAGCCGCGCCATCAGCCGCCAATGGGCTGAACCCACATCGAGTTGTGCTGGTGAGTACGACCGATAGAGCCTCAGGCGTGCGCCGCGCTATGGAGCTGTTGCAGCCGCCTAGCTTTCAAGACAAAAAGGTGTTTATTCAGCCCAACTACAACACAGGCGATCCGGCTCCGGCAGCGACTGACCCGGCAGTACTAGAAGCTCTGGTGCAAGAGATTCAGGGCGATCGCGCTAGCCAAATTACCGTGGGCGATCGCTCGGGCATGGCCGACACTCGCAGTGCAATGCAGCAAATGCAGGCATTCTCACTAGCGGAGCGCTATGGCTTTACGCCGATGGTTTTCGATGAGCTCGGCCCCGAAGACTGGCAGTACTTTTCGGCAGAAGGCACGAACTGGACACAGGGATTTGCGATCGCCCGTCCGGTGCTAGAGGCAGATGCAGTTGTCAACGCCTGCTGCCTAAAAACGCATCGCTTCGGCGGTCACTTTACCCTGTCGCTAAAAAATACGATTGGCATGGTCGCTCGCCGAGTGCCGGGTGACGCACATGACTACATGCGAGAGCTGCATCGCTCTAGCAACCAGCGGCTGATGATTGCCGAAGTCAACCGGGCCTATCGCCCAGCGATTAACATCATTGATGGGGTGGAGGCTTTTATCGGCGGTGGCCCCGAGCAGGGGCAGCGGGTCACGGCGGGCGTCGTACTGGCGAGTATTGATCGCATTGCTATTGATGCGGTTGGCATTGCCCTCTTGCGAATGTTGGGGACGACTGCGCAAGTCTCACAAGGTTCTATTTGGAGTCAGGCTCAGATTCGCCGCGCAGCTGATTTGGGTTTGGGGGCGACCAGTGCTGAACAGGTAGAGCTGGTGAGTGGTGACGACAGCATCGCTCAGATGGCAGACCGGTTACGACCTTTTCTGAGCTGAGGCGATCGCTTTTGTTATTTTGCTGGGTGCGATCGCATCGGCTACAAAGCTTTTCGGTAGAGACAGGAGGCGATCGCGCAGCCTTTCAAACTGGCAATTAGGCGACGTACTTGCGAATTTCTACCTCTGTCCCGGTAGATAGCGCGGACTCTGCTCGCGTTAGGACAGCTTCGCTGATATCGTCGCTGAGGTAATACTCTCCACAGTTCTCACAGATATCTGCGGGTACTCGTTTGAAAATGACAATCGATTCATCCCTTTCGAGTAAAACTGTGGCATTTCCAGGCTTCGTTTCACCTTGCTTACAGATAATGCACTTCATGGTTTTCTCCTTGTTTGATAATCTGGTCGCCAAATCGCGCTATCGGGTTCGTAAGCTGTAATGACAAAGATGGTAGATGCTTCCGAGTCGATAGCAGCTACGACATGGAGCGGACGCTTCTTTTCGGTGAAGCCCAACATCAATACGCTGGGGAAAGGTTCATCATTTGGATACTGAGCGATAATTTTTCCATTTTTTACGACTGATACAACGTCGCTTTGGCGAATTCGACGTTTGAACATCCGCGTGATCGCATGTCCTGAAAAGATTATTTGCTCATATCTCATCGCGATCGCTCATTTCATCTGTCTTGTATGGTAGTTCACACTCACAGGCGATGTGGACCTAGTTTTTGCAGCCATAATTCACTGCATCTGTTCTGCGGTTGGTTGCAGAGCGATCGCTTGACGCCAGTCAAAAATCAGCTTATCTTCAATAGCTAAGGCTGTGATGCCTATCACAGTTTGTTTCTTCAGAACTCAATTGACTTAGCGCCATCGGCAGGTGTCTCACCACCATACCGACGGCTGACCTCCCAAGCTGAACACAGCAGTCTGGAAGGCTGAGGCTACTTTAGCTCAGCTACCCCCGATGTGCACGACAATTTGCGGAGTAGCTGAGGCACTTGGGTTCTGGTTTCCTAAACCCCATTCACCGGAGACCAGATCTCATGATTATTTTGTTAGCTGAGGGCGCTGCTGCGTCTACTTTTTCGGGTGCCACTGCGCCCTATGCTCTACACGGCGCTCTACTCGGCTCAGGCTATCAGCCCCCCGGCAATTCACCCGCTGGCCATCCGCCCTCACCCGAGCACGTCCGGCACATGCTATTTGGCACACCGCAGTCGGTGCAGACCACTATCAAGCTGTTGCACAAGCTCGGCTACGCTGGTCCGAACGATTGGAGTCGGCTCATGTCTACCGGCAGGGCCGGCGAAGTGATGGCGATATTGACTAGGCGAGTGAGCGTTTCGTAAGGGCTCCCGCACCGTACGTATAGCCGTCGTCGGATGCATTCGTACGACGGCTAGTCACTTAGCCCCCTCACTTAGCTCCTAGTACATGACAGTTCTAGCGATCGCTAATGTAGTGAGCTAGTAGTGAGTTAGTAGCGAGCTAGTAGTGAGCTAAGCGGCCAAGGCTATATTCAGCGTTAGAGTACAGCGGAAATTGTTGCAGGGCAGTCGGCATCAAGTGCAGTGTCGTCGTTAGGCAATGCAGCGCGGTCGGGAGCTTTTGCAGGGTGGTCGGCATCAAGTGCAGTGTGGTCGTCAGGCGATGCAGGGCGGTCGGCATCAAGTGCAGCTTGGTGGTCAACGAATGCAAGGCAATCGGCATAAGAGGCAGCCCAGCGGTGGGAGGTTGCAGTGTGTAAGCAATATCGTAAACTGGCTTATCGCAGCAGAGGACAAATCAATGCAGCCTGAATCTGTGAAGGCATCGGTCTCTCAGGCATATGAGCATATAGAGCCGTACATTCGCAAGACTCCCGTCATCAATCTGCGCGCAGGCACCTTTGCCATAGATACCGGAATAGACACCCCCATCACGCTCAAGCTAGAGCTGTTGCAACACTCAGGTTCCTTTAAAGCGCGCGGTGCGTTTAGCCGCATTTTGCAAAACGATATTCCCGTGGCGGGTGTGATTGCGGCCTCACGCGGAAACCACGGAGCAGCGGTGGCCTTTGCGGCTCGTCGGCTTCAGTGCCCAGCCGAAATATTTGTCCCGACGATCTCTTCTCCTACCAAAGTGCAACGGCTAAAAGACTACGGGGCCAAGGTTGTTGTAACGGGTCAAGATTATTTTGACGCGCTGCATAAAAGTGAGGAGCGGGCGCAGGAAACGGGCGCGTTAGTGGTGCATGCCTTTGACCAAATTGAAGTGTTAGCGGGGCAGGGCAGCGTGGCGCTGGAGCTAGAATCGCAGGCTCCCGAGCTGGATACTGTGCTGGTTGCGGTTGGGGGCGGTGGGCTGATTGGCGGGATTGCGGCTTGGTATCAGGGGCGGTGTCGGGTGGTTGGCGTAGAGCCTGAGTTAGCTCCGACGCTGCATGATTCTTTGGCGGCGGGTAAGCCGGTGGCGGTGAAGGTTGGCGGGGTGGCGGCGGATGCGCTCGGATCACGGCGGGTGGGTGATTTGATGTTTCCGATTGCCCAGAAATATGTGGAGCGGGTGGTGCTGGTGAGTGATGAGGCGATTGTTCAGGCACAGCAGTTGCTGTGGGATGAGCTGCGGGTGTTGGCAGAGCCTGCGGGGGTAGCAAGTTTGGCGGCGCTGATTTCAGGGCGATATCAGCCGGAGCCGGGAGAGCGCATCGGCATTATTATTTGCGGGGGCAATACCGATCCGTCGCAGCTACGTAAAAAATGATCTAATTAGAAAATGTGAGATACAGGATACCTGTTGCGTTATGAAAGCGATTCGAGAAGACGCCACTCAATTGGATTTATCTAATGGAAAGTTAACGGAAATTCCAGTTGATGTATTCCAGTGTCTAAACCTGACGAAGCTTGATCTTTCCAGTAATCAACTGACGATGCTACCGCCAGAAATCGCACAGCTCGCCAACCTGAGACAGCTTTCTCTTTACAGCAACCAACTGACGACGCTGCCGCCGGAAATTGGGCAGCTCACCAACCTGATAATGCTTGACCTCTCTAGAAATCAACTGACGGCGCTACCACTAGAAATTGGACAGCTCACTAATTTGATACACCTTTCCCTCAACAGCAATCAACTGACGACGCTGCCGCCGGAGATTGGACACCTCATTAACCTGATACGGCTTACCCTCAACAGCAATCAACTGGCGATGCTGCCGCCGGAGATTGGGCAGCTCGCCAACCTGACACAGCTTTATCTTTCCAGGAATCAACTGACGGTGCTGCCGCCGGAGATTGGGCAGCTCGGCAACCTGATAGAGCTTTCCCTCAATAGCAATCAGCTGACGACGCTACCGCCGGAGATCGGACAGTTTACAAA
>JBAUIB010000201.1:0-12238 GCA_049680585.1 Phormidesmis sp. | reverse complement strand
CTCGAGCAGCTCTACGACCTGCTAACAGAATGCGCGGCCCACCGGGAGTATTTTGATTTTTCCAATGGCACAACCGATCAGCCAATTATGAACTACGTCGTGCTTAAAGCGATTGCGCGCAGGCTTAACATTGTGAAAGTCAACGCGGGTGAGCCGGGTAGTTGGGGCGGCTCACCCCACTTTGAGCAGCGAGATCAGGTGTTGTTCGATGGCGATCGCCCCCTCCGCTATCTTCACTGGGCGGGCACGCCCATGCGAGCAGGCGGTCCCTATCGCAGCCTATGGGAGCACTATCGCTATCGCAACGATCCCGCAGGAAAAGCCCAGGCCGCTGCTGCTGCGGAAAAGTCCAAGCCGTCTAAAGTCAGTCAGATCACGCACCAAATCAAAGGGCAGCTGAAAGCCCTGTTAAAAGGCCAGTCTCAATAATATGGGCTTTCAACCCGGACTTCGGTTGGGATATTGGTGTAGTAAGGCAAACAGGTGTTCAGGATTAAAGGATCGCGGATCGATTCGCGATCCCGAGCGATCCACTCCTTTGTGAGTGGTAATTCGCTCATCAGGAATCGTTGTCCGCGATAGCAACCAAGCAAGCGAGCGATACTGCGCCTCACTGTAGCCGCTGTGAGTCGTGGCGTTGTTATTGCGTCCATCTGGCGGTGTTTCGAGAGAAATATGATAGGCAAAGTTATTCACCGAACTAGGGAAGATCGGATTGGTCACCACTGATTCTTCGCCTTTATCTGAGAGAAATGCTGAGTTGCCTGCGCCGAAGGCTCTCTGCTCAGGGGGCACGACATAAACAACGGTGCCGTCTGAGTCAATTAAGGTATGGTAGCTGACTTGATCATTATCGTTGGGATGATGGGCCTGAAAGAGGTTGATGGCGCTCAGAGCAGAGCCAACCGTCTCGTGAAGCACCACGATGTAGTCATTGTCCACTGGATTACCGCTGGCATCATAAGCGTAGCGCTCTCCATAGTTACTGGGATCGGCCAGATAGACCTCTTCGCGGGGCCGATAGTCAGAGATAGCTTTGGAGGACGCGCCGCTGACTAAAGGGTTAGCGGGCACGCTCAATGGCTCGTCTCGGCGAAGCGTCAGGTCGGTATTGCCTTCGTTGGGACCAGCCGGTATCAGCAGGCTGGGAGAGCGGGCGTCTACTTTAGGCAGACCAACCGTTTGATTGCTTTGCCCAAGTTGATTGCTTTGCCCGAGAGGTTCTTGAGCGGGACCCGAAGCGATTACTAGGATAGCGGTGATGCAAAAAGCGACGAGGCTAGTCGCCCAAACCTGCCAGGTACGGAACATAGATAAGGATGAAGTGGAGGGATAAGGAGGCTACAAGCAGCGCCAGCAGATAGGCTGAATACAGCCTCAGGATAGGCACTTATGATTATGCAAAAGGCAGCGCTAGCTACAGTTTTCTGGACTACGCATTATTACCTCGCAATCACACGCTTACCGGAAGTTATGAGACTAGCAAAATTTCCATAGCAAAATTTCCATAGCGCTCTCAAGAGATTACTGTTTTACTGCCTGCTGTCTGCTGAGATACTGCCGATAGTACTGCCGGTATAGCAGTTCTAGCCTACCGCTGTAGGATTCAATTGCGGCTCGCTGCCGCCGGTATAGCCCTAAAAACACGTTGGTGAATAAAAGGGTTACGATCGCTACCAAAAGCCCTGCTGCCGTCGAGACTAGCGCGGTTCCAATCCCAGCCGTCGCGCGCGAGGCCGACTCTCCAGCAGCTTCTCCAATTCGCAAAGATGAGAACGTTTCCATCAAGCCTAAAATCGTGCCAAGTAGTCCCAAAAGCGGTGCGACGCCAATAATCGTTTCAAAAACCGTGTTGAAGCGTTTGAGCAGCGGCATTTCGCCTTGAGCCGCACTCTCTAGCGCTAGTCGAAAATCATCAGGAGGGCCCTGCTCCAAGGTCAGTGCCGCCAAAAAAATACGAGCGATAGGAAACTGGGTGTGCTGACGTAGGCTGTCAATCGCCCCCTGAGGGTGAGTGCTGTAAAGGGCAAGGACTTTCTGGATGAAGCGATCTTGCTGCTGATATATCTCCAGCCAAAACAGTCCCCTCTCCAAGATTAAGGTTGTGGCCAATAGCGAAAATCCTAGGAGCGGCCACATCACCACCCCACCTGACAAAAACAGCTCAACTAGCCCCATTGTCCAAGCCTCCCTCACATCTGTTCGCTCAGTAGCGTACAGCCCGATGGAAACGCCAACAAGCGACTTCCGCCATGCGTTTGCAGGCGTCGCCTAATCTACATTCCTGGAAAGTGCTCGATTTCGGCATAGCCATTGAACAGCAGTCGCTTGCCTTCAACTTCCAGACGATTCACTCGCAGCGAAACACCATCGAGATCGAACCGCTCTAAATCAACCATCTTATTAAGGACACCCACAAAGCCAGGCATCAACGCCTCAGACAGCCACTGGACGTCCTCAGGGATGCCCTCTGGCTCAAACTGAGGTTTGTTGAAGACCACCCGCCTGCGACGCTCTACGTCAACTTCTGCCGATAGGCTGATGGGCACGTCATCCCGGTTCGGCAGATCTGTTATGGCCGAGATACTGACCCGCTGGCTGCCTGACAAGCCAATGTTGACATCGCGAAATGAGACGGGTTCGCCGCCCGAGAGATCTGTGACCGCTTCAGTATCCACATTTTGCAAATGCTTCTCTACCAGATCCGCTTTAAATGCTTGGTTGATGCCGGACTCTGTCATGGCGACGGTGGCGATCGCATGAGTTGCCTGCTTGAGACGAATCTTGCCCCCTATGAGGCCAGAGACATCGAGCGACACCGCATCTGTTTCGAACTCCATCTCAGCCGCTTCAAACATTTTGCGAATGATCAGGCCGCTGCCCTTCATCTGAAAGCTGTCAACGGCACCCTGCAAGATTTTGCTCGAAGGTGAACAGCGAATCGAGACTTCGACAGAGTCGCTGCGGGTAAATAATTGCTGGATAGCCTGACGGGCAACGGAATTCAGCATGTTTTCGCCGAAATCCGTTGAGGAGGAAGATTTGGAACCTAGCAGACTGCCTAACATGCTATAGGTAAATACCTACTCAAGAAGTGCACTCCTATTTGTAACAAAATATGAACACATGTGCCACGCTGACAAAACCTTCAATGGAAGCCATTTGCTAAACGCAGCGATATCGAAAGCGAATCTAGCGCTGCCGTTATCGTAGCGTGATAATCAGCATACCTAACGCTCAGTCAGGGCACTTAGCCAGGTTTCTCAGTCCTAGAAAGTAGAGATGCGTACTCACTGCTATCCGCTATAGATTAAAAAGGCTTATATCAACATTGAATAGTTTCTATAGTTAATTGCAAATTAATTGCAAAATACCTTGGTCTTACCGATTCAAACGAACCGGTCATTACGTTTGCTTTTTACGATCAATCGATACAGTTAATCGTTCCCTCTGTTGGCATCATTCCTTGAGAAGAGATTAAGTTCCACCGATTCATCTCACAGTCAAAAATCTTTACTGTATGATAGGTGAATATGCGGTCTATCCCTGTGGTATCAAGTGTTATGAAAATTTGATCATACTTTTTTAGGCGGCTTATTTGGATGACTTTAAGACCTGCCTGCGTCAAAATCTAAGTGAGAATACTGAGTGGAAAAGAATCAGTCAAATGTATAGTGCAGTTTCTTCAGAAACGCCGTCTCGATAAAGCAATTTGAAGGGTTACCTGTTTGAATCGCCTGTTTCCTCGCTATCTGCTTGCGGTCGTCGCGCCTCTGATTTTGACTTAGCATTTCTGATAGGTCATCTATATTTTAGAGAACATAGACTTTTATCAGGCAGCTAGTTCCAGCCGATTGGCTTGTTAGGTTGACACCTTCAAGTTTGTTAGATCATCACCATAGGCAGAGCATTACTAGGCGGCCAGCCCTACTTGGATAGATGTCAATGATTGTTTCTCTTCACTATTCATTTCTAAGTTTGCAGTATCGGACATTTTAAGAGCTATATCTCCGGAATGCTCTAAAGAATCTTTGTAACTAGCAACCGCCTAGAAGAGCTGCCAGAAAAACTGCTAGAAAAGTTTTCAAAAACGTCAGTAAGCGTATCGGTTACATGAATCTGAGAGACTCCGTCTTCCGTCATAGAAAATAAATGCTCTTTCAACCACAGTAAACACATGTTGAATAACCATCAAATTTTAGGTCACGATTCTGTCTTTACACCCGAACAGGTGTTAGAAAATCGTGGTCGCGTTGCTATTTTTATTGACGGCTCTAACTTGTTTTACGCGGCCCTACAGCTGGGTATCGAAATTGACTACACTAAGCTTCTGTGTCGGTTAACAGCAGGCTCAAGACTGTTCCGGGCTTTTTTCTACACTGGCGTTGATCGCACAAATGAAAAGCAGCAGGGCTTTCTCTTGTGGATGCGTCGTAATGGCTATCGAGTGATTGCGAAAGATCTGGTACAGCTGCCTGACGGCTCTAAAAAGGCCAATTTAGATGTTGAGATGGCCGTGGATATGATGGCGCTGGTTGACTGCTACGATACGGCAGTATTGGTCAGCGGCGACGGTGATTTGGCCTATGCCGTAGATGCAGCTAGCTACAAGGGTGTGCGCGTTGAGGTGGTTAGCCTACGCTCGATGACAAGCGATAGCTTGATCAATGTTTCGGATCGCTACATTGACTTAGACAGTGTTAAAGATGACATTTGCAAAACCGCTCGAGGCGGGAGTGCTGTTTCTAGCAATAGTCACAACTATACCTATCGTCCTCTCTCTAGCATCTCTGTACTGGATGAGGCCGAAGCTCATTCCTAAGCTCATTTGCGTACTGCCTTTAGCAGGGGGCGCATTGCTTTGAGTCGCCGTCGGTGGTATCAATTTGGCGCGATCGCCGTATCTGTCCTGGTTTTGGTACTGGCGCTTCGGACTTGCGGGGTGGGTCGTCATCTCAGCGATCTAGAGCCCGGTGAAGAAATCGATGCGGCGCTAACGCTGCAAACGGTCACATTGGAGCAGCCTGACGAGAATGGGAACTTGCTGTGGCGACTCAAGGCCAAGTCAGTAACGTATAGCCCGGATAGTCAGCGGGCTGAGCTGGCCGGGCTAGAAGGTGACTTCTTTCAAGCGGGGAAAATCATATACACCGTTACCGCAGATAGAGGTGAGGTCCAGCAGAATGGTGAAACCCTATATCTGCGCGGTAATTTGGTGGCCACTGGCACTGAAAATGAGCTGACTTTAGAAGGCGAGAAGCTGAAGTGGCAGCCCAAACAGGATCTGCTGGTCGTGGGTAACTTTGGAGACGATGACGCTTTTGATGGCGATGCGCGCTCAGAAGACACTCAAGGTAGCGATGGTGAGGCTGGCGCAGCGCAAAACCCCTCTGCTGGGGCTAGCGAACCGGCTCAAGGTCGATCTGCTCAGGCACTCTTAGCCGAAGGCAAAACGGCTGATAAGCTGCGCTCTGAGGAGCAAGAGAAAGCACCCGTAACAGGCTTCAGCCCTCAAATCGAGGCGATCGCTCAAGTGATCAGCGTCTCAAATCAAAAAAATCAGGTCGATCTGACGGGTGGTGTGGTTGCTAAGAGCAAAGCGGCTCCCTGGCTGACTTTTGAATCGGATGCGATCGCCTGGTTTACCGAGCGAAAAGTCATTGAGGCCAATCAACCCCTCAAAGTAGAGCAATATGCCGAGCAAGATTACCAAACGGTCACTGATCGCGTTGTCGGCGAGACTGGCCAAGTGCAGCTCGCTCAAAACATTGTCACCCTCAATCAGTTTGTCCAGCTAGACGCTTTAACCCAGCCGCTCAAAGTGGTGAGTGAGCAGGCGGTATGGGATGTCGCCGCTCAAAGTGTGACGCTAGATAAACCCGTCAATATTGAACAGCCAGAGCGCAGCATCACAGCCACCGCGAATCAAGCCAGATTAGATCTAGCCCAAGAGGTGATCTATCTAACCGGTAACGTGCGAGCCAATGGGAGAGAAAAAGATTCGCGGCTCGCCGCCGATCAGATCACCTGGCAGACTTCAACCCAGCAAGTAGAGGCCGAAGGCAATGTGAGCTACCAGCAAGCCGTTGATCCTGAAATTTCGATGGCGGGCTCTAAGGCGGTTGGTAACTTAGAGCAGGGCACAGTCGTGGTAACAGGCGGTGAGTCCGGCGAGGTGGTTACTGAAATTGTGCCAGACGACTTTTAGAACCTGCCTCTAGAGACGGATTCTAGAGCCACTCGTCTATTGTGATATTGCCTGATTGCGGGCGCGATCGCCCAGTTGATACGGAGGCTCTCCGATCCTGACGGTGGTTTTCAGCGCTGGCGGAATATCTGCTTTACCCCAGCGCTGTTCCATATCAGAGACCGCCAGATCTTGACGCCTACGCAAAGCGTCAAGATCTGAGCCATAGTTGATCAAAGAAAACCAGACAATGCCTTTGTCTCGCGTGGGGAGTGCGCCCGCTAAAGCGCTGACAACGGCTAAGGTGCCTGTTTTAACGACGGTGTTATCGGGCATGGCGCGATCGCTAATCGTCCCCCCATCACTGCCAGCAATCGGAAAGATATCAGAAATTGTCAGGTCACTTGCCCTGAGCACCGTTTGAACTTGCCGAAACATCGCGACAGCGGCCCTAGGCGACATTTGATTCTCTTCACCTAGCCCTGATCCGTTCACCAGCACCAGCTCGCCGGGAATAACACCTGCAAATTTTTCAGCCTGCTCGATCACCGCTGGCACTCCCCCCACACTATTGGCAAGCTGTTCAGCCATTGCGTTGTTGCTGTAAATGTTCATCGCCTTGAGCACCGCCACTAGCGGCAAAGACTGATGACGGATCAGCCAGCCACTCACGCTGTTTTTGCGGCTACTCGGCTCAGTTTTAATCGCACCCTCAATTTGCACGGTGGGTTTAGGGATGGCCAGCGGTAAATTTTGATAGGCCGCTTCGATGACGTAGTCCCATTCGGTGGCGTTGAACGCTTGCTTGAGCAGCCGCCCAGAACGGCTAGGGCTCGGATCAAAGTTCATGGTGAAGTCACCTGCGATAATCACATCACCCGTGACCTGGCGAATTCCCATTTGCTGAAGGGCACTCGCCAGCGCGATCGCCTCTTCCCAGACAAAGAGCGGATCGCCCCCCCCTTCTATCACCAGATCGCCCACAATCACGCCGTTTTCTAGCTGGCCCTGCCAGCCTACGAGCGTGTCAAAGCGATGATCAGGCCCCCAGGTTGATAACGCTGCTAAGGTCGTTGCAATTTTTGTCAGTGAGGCCGCTGGTCTGAGCTGGCTACCCTCGTTTTGAGCGATTGGGTACAGCCCTGCGGCTATCCATACCCCCTGCAATTCTGTCTGGTAACCGGCTGCACTCAGACCCGATAGATAATCCGAGACGATGGCTTTCGCGGTTGGATCGTTGGCGATGGTTTTTTTCACCCAAGCCGATTCCCACACCGGGCGAATATCTACAGCAGCTAGATTCAGTTCTTCGACAGGCTGCCAGGTGCCGAGCCCAAATGTGGCTTTAAGACCTAGGAAGCCCGGCAGCAGGCTTGGCAGCATTCCCGGCAATAAAACCAACGGCAAAAACTTCAGCACTTAAAACCCAGTTCCTTCGAGCTGATTGATAATGTCAGGTTCTCGCTAAAGATACACTATGGATAGGACGTTTGCGTATAGGGGGCGCTACAGACCTGAAAAGACAGTTATCTCAAGAGAATGATGGCCAGACCTGACCAAAATGAAGTGCTTCGACGGCTGCCTATCGTTGTGGGTGGCGTGGGCGGGATCCTGCTGTTTGTCAATCGGGTGATGACCTCTGAATTGAGTGGGTCTCAGTCGCGCTCAGATGCTTTAGGCGTGATTTTGAGTGCTTTGCTGGTGCTGATTGGTTTGCTGTGGCAGCGCATTCAGGCCAAGGTGCCAGAAGCCGTCGTGCTAGAGGGGGAGGAAGGCTTTGAGCTCAAGGGCGATCTGCCTGAGCCGGTTAAAACTGAGCTGGCGTGGGCCTCTCATTTGCTGCTGACCAACACCGCGACGTGCAGTGTCGTCGCCTACTACGAGGGTGAGATCTGGCTCAGGCGCGGTGTTTTAGGTGTGAATGCTAGCCTGTCGCCCGGCACAATTGTCCAGCGCGTTTTAGAAAAGCGATCGCCCGTTTACCTGGTCAATCTCAACATTTATCCAGGGCGCATTGAGTTTGATTACCTGCCTCCAAATACTCAGGGCGTGATTTGTCAGCCGTTAGGCGATCGCGGCGTGCTGGTGTTGGGGGCGAATGCGCCGCGTAGCTACACCCAGCAAGATGAAGCCTGGATAGCCGGTATTGCTGATAAGATCGGCGACACGCTTGATCGGCAAATCAGCAGCTCTGAGCGTGATTTGCCGGTGCACACTGACTGAAAATACTCTTCAGCCTTACTCCGTCGCCCTGTTCTGTGCCGCTTCGTCCAGCACTCGCACCGCAACGGCTGAGACTTTGAAATTGTAGTCTTGACCCTCGATTTCAATGGGCGTACCGATTTTTACAGGCACCCCTAGCACGGGGCCATTCTCCGTAATTTCAGCTTTGCCGCCAAGGGTAATCAGCATATCTGCGGTGTAGCCCAGCTCGGGGCGCGGATCGGGATAAGACTTAACGGTGCCATCTGGCTGAGGAACCGCAACACTACGGGGCAGCGCCAGCACCTTCTTGACGGCAATAGGGCCACCGTAGGGCTGATTGCGAACAATGATTTTAGTAGAGTCTGTCTCTGCCAGGGCGCTCAGAAAATCTTCTGGATTAAGCACCGTCAGCCCTCTAGCGATGACGTCAACTTCAATCTCTCGAACGTTGGCACCGACTTGCGCGACCGAGCCACCCGTTCCCGGATAGAAAAAGATCCCGAAGACAACCATCACAATTGCCAACGCTGCCCCGAGGTCTAGAAGGCTGAGCTTGCCAAAGAGCCGACCTTTAGAATCTAAAATTGCCATTGCTTTTTCCTACCCCAATGCTGATTGCACTGAACACACTGTCAACAATTGACGACATCATATTGACCACAGTATTTAACCACACTTTTCCACTGTGATTGAGACTATTCTGATTGCGACCATCATTGCGAATATTGCAGATACAGCTAGGTATTGGTTTAACCTGCGCCGTCTAAAACCTGTCTCAAGGTTGACTCCCTACGGTCTGATAAGTGTCACAATTTAGACCCTGTTTACGAGGTTGCTCATTAGAGTTAAAGCAGGAACATCTCTGCTTTTTTGTCTTCAACATTTGTTTTTGATAGCTATTAACTATGCTTAATCTAGTGAACTTTAAAGGTAAGGTCTATCGCCGCGTGGTGTATGCGCTGGTGGCGATGGTCATGGTTTTAAGTGTCGGTGTGACCACCGCACAGCCGTCTCAAGCCGGTTGGCTAGATTTGCTGATTCAAGGCGTTAGGGTATATCAGCTCTCTAATATGAGCGATGCTCAAGAAGTGGACCTAGGCAGCGGCATTAATAATCAGCTAGTCAATAGCGGTCAGATTCGGCTGTACAAGAACTCGGCCCTCAATGCCTATGTCGATGAGATCGGGCAAAAGCTGGCAGAAGAGAGCGATCGCCCCGATATTCCCTACACATTTCAAATCGCCCAAGATAGCGCTGTCAATGCCTTTGCGACAATGGGCGGCTACGTGTACGTCACGACTGGACTGATGGCCGCTGCTGATAACGAAGCCGAACTTGCGGGTGTGCTAGGTCACGAGATCGGCCACGTCGCATTGCGTCATTCAGTAGAGCAAATGCGGCAGCAGGCTATTACGCAGGGAATTACGGGCGCGCTGGGGGTTAATCGTGATCGCCTGGTTAATATCGGCACCCAGGTCGCCCTACAGCTTCCTGCTAGCCGAAGCGACGAATACGAAGCCGACGTGCATGGATTTGAGTCAATGGGCCGAGCGGGTTACGACCAGTCCGGCATGGTGTCCTTTATGGAAAAGCTGGTCAGTCAGCGCTCTCAGCCAGCCTTTTTGAGTACGCACCCCAATGCTGGTGACCGAGTAGAATCTCTCCAAGCAAGGCTAGATAGCTCTGCCATGCCGCAAGCGACAGCAGGACTCAGTGAAAGCGCCTACGACTCCCGCATCAGCGCCTTACGATAGACCTGCATTCCTGAAAACATTAGATAGCTATCGACGCGAACCCTGGAGGCAACCTCTGGGGTTCGCTGCTGTAGAAGGGCATGGAGCATGGGTCCATCACCGCCTGTGATGACGGCCTGACCTACAGGAAAGCGCTGCCACCAGTCGGCCAAGTAATCGCTGATGGTGGCGATGAGGCTATAGACCAATCCGCTGGCGATCGCCCCTGTCGTATCGGCTGCCCATCGATCAGGCAAGCTCATGCCTGTCAGCGAACTAGCGGCCTCAGCCGCCCCAGAAAGCGTTGCCGTTTGCTGTGCGAGAGACTGCCTCTGCAAGCGGACACCCGGCAAAATAGCGCCGCCATAAACAGTTGGCTGCTGTGAGTTCCCGGTTCCGGCAGTAAAGGTCAGTGCTGTGCCACTATCAATCACCAGAACCGGCCAGCCGAGCGTACTACCGGCTCCTAGCAGATTGATCGCACGATCTATGCCGAGGGTGGCGTAGAGGCCCAGTAGGGGAATGTGCGATCGCAGCACGATATGAGCCTGTTCGGGACGGCCCTGATCAGGAGTCTCTACCCACAGCGCCGTCTGTGAGGGGACGACTGACGCTATCCACAAATCAGAGAGAGAGATGCTCTGCTGAGGCAGGTAGGGATAACCTGATGCGATATCTGCCAGATTTTGCCAGGCATCAGCGCGAAATCTAGACTGCTTGATTGGGTCTGCGAGCTTGGCCGTTAGGTGAGGGGTGTGCCAAGCTCCAACGAGCTTTTCTTGATAAAACAGGCCCCAGTGCAAACGGGTGTTTCCAATAACCAGCGCTATCCAGGCTTCGGACATTAAGGAAAGCGATAGGGGTTTAAAGCGAATAAGGGCCGACCAAAGGTGGTCAGCCCTAAATGATTTTCAACGTGAATGAACAGCTAATGTCCTCCCTAGCTTCATCATCAGATGGAAGCAGTCGCGATACGGAGCGCTCTTTACACAGAGCAATACATAAAACAGTCGTTACAGTTGGTATTGTTCGACATTGTTCGACAACGTCGATATTCGATTCGGGATCTGAGTCGGCATCCGATTTAAAACAGTGTGTACAACGCTTGCTTAGCCTTTATCTGTCATATCCAGTTGATTTGGTTTCGCTTACACGAGGTAAGTCTAGCAACCCAGGTTTGGAATAAAACGCTAGCAATGCAGTTAGGTTTGTGTGGTCTCGCTTAAGCGCTCCTACGCCTTTGTTCTTTCAAGGTGACAGAAGCGTTTCAAACGCTTTCTATTCAGTTGTTTTGTAACTTCTTCTTAAGTTATCACAGACCTTCATTTCCGTTAGCGCCGTCTACCGAAATTAATAGAGCGCCATAGAAGTTAGTGATAACTTAACTTTTCGTCAAACAAAACCGACGCTTTTTGTGAATCGCTATCTACGTGCTCAACGCTTCGCAAACGATAAACCCAAACAATCAATTGGCATCCGGTCCATTGGCATCGATCTGCTTTCGCAGCTGCTTGAGCGTTTTGGCCATTTCAGGCAGCCGCTTAAACAGTGTTGCCGCTCTGAGATAGATATTGTGTGGGATAGCGGGCATCCCAGATACGGTCATGCCCGCCGGAATATCGTTGTGGATACCGGCTTTGGCAGAGGCAATCACACCGTCGCCGACAGTAGACTGGTTGGCAATACCGACCTGCCCCGCCAACACTACCCGATTGCCAACGGTAACGCCCCCTGCAATGCCGACTTGAGCGGCCATTACAACCGCCTCCCCAACTTGGCAACCGTGAGCGATATGCACCATGTTGTCAATTTTGGTGTTGCGTCTGATTCGAGTTTCGCCGACGGCGGGCCGGTCCACTGCCGAATTACAGCCAATTTCAACCCCATCTTCAAGGACAGTCAGCCCCGACTGGTGCATTTTCTCCCAGCCCTCAGCCGTCGGGACAAATCCAAAGCCTTCAGCGCCAATCGCCGCACCGCTATGGATGACACAGTTCGCACCGATTTGAGTGCGCTCGTGAATGACGCAGTTGGCGTGGAGTACGGTGCCAGGACCAATGCTGACATCTGGATAGATGACGACGTTGGGATGAATGCAGGTGTGATCGCCCAC
>JBAUIB010000200.1:0-4188 GCA_049680585.1 Phormidesmis sp. | reverse complement strand
GCCACAGCGTGTAGCTGCCCAGAACGAAAAAAGCCCCTTGCCATATCAGAATATAGGGCCAGCCCACCATATAGGCGTAACTATTAGGCAACCAAGTGAACGTCAGTAGCGCTAAAAATCCTACAGCTCCAATCCATTGACTTTTTTGTAGTATTGATGGGGCTGAATCAGATGCCGAATCAGACTGAGGCGCAAATGAAAGATTGCCGGTGGTGTCCATACGTTCTGGGCAAGTGTTAATAGCTGGCCCCTAGTATGCCCCTTTCCCCAAACAAACTATTTTGATGGTTTCTAGCAATATTTCGAGGTCTAAGTTGAGCGACCAGTTATCTATATAGTGAAGATCTAGCCGTACCGCGTCGTCAAAGCTTCTGATGGCGGAGCGTCCCGAGATTTGCCACAATCCTGTAATGCCGGGCAGCACCTGGTGGCGAACGTGATGCCAAGGTTCAAAAAGAGAGGTATCTCGCAAGGGGAGTGGCCGGGGGCCGACAAGGCTCATTTGGCCAAGCAGTACGTTGAAAAGCTGGGGCAGCTCGTCTAAGCTGGTACGTCTGAGAAACTTTCCTACTGACGTTATGCGCGGATCATGAGCGATTTTGAACATGACGCCGTCTAAGTTCTCATTTCTTGCTTCTAGGCTAGCTTGAAGCTGAGGGGCCGCGACAATCATGGTGCGAAATTTCCACACTTGAAAGACTTTACCCTGCAAACCCATGCGCTCTTGGCGAAAAAAGACGGGACCAGCAGAGGAGAGCTTGGTGGCGATCGCAATGATCAAAAAGAAGGGTAAGGCGATGATGAGTGCGATCGCCGCTAGAACGAAATCCAGCCAACGCTTAAGGCGATAGTCAAACCCGCGAAAAAAGGATGCTTCAATGCGAAGCGTGGGCAAATTCGCGAAAATTTCTGGAATGCCGCGTCGGTAGATCATTTCCCGGCTACCAGGGAGCAATCTCAGGGAAATGCCGATACTGCGCAACTGCCAGAACAGGCTAGAGGCTAGCTCAGCATTGGGGATATCTTCGGCTAAAACTTCCTCGGGATGATGTCGGGCAATGGATTGAAAGGTATTGACTGAATGGGCTGTTGCCGAGATGGCCGCGCCGATAACCCTGTAGTGAGGTTGCTGCTCAACGAGTGTGAAGAGGGTCTGGAGTCGATGAGCTGGGGCAATTAAAAAAACAGTGATAGAAGATTGCTGAGATTGAAATCGAGAGAGCAATAGAGTTGTGATGACTCTGGATGAAACAACGGTGATCAGGCTAGTGAACCAAGCTGAAAAGAAAAGAGAGCGAGGCAGATCTAAATGCGGATCGTAAAAATAGCTAATAACTAAAGAGGCTAAGTAAACATAGCTGACGAGCTGCGCTGCTTTGACATAGTCTTTAGCGGCGTTGGTACGGGTATAGAGCCGGGAGTGCGCGAATAGAGCCAGCGTAGAAAGAACAAACAGCCAGAAAATGCTCGGAAAGCCCAGCCATGTCCACCAGACAAACGGTTCGGGCAGCGGTGAATAAAACTGATTGAGAAAATGAGCGAATTTCCACGCGACAGAAATTGCCAGAATATCGCTGACAGCTAAGCACAGCCCGCGAAGCTTTGCTCGAACAGAGCGCTTTGCTTGCGAGAATCCACGAGAGGCGCGGATGTCTACTTTAGCACCCGATAGGATTGTCTCGACAGGCCAGGTTTCCATTGTTTAAGAGATTTACTGGTTAGCCAGGTTTTTTCGCAGACATCACTCTTTGAGTAAAATTACGAAGCGCATGTTTTCCTATCTGTTGGGCAAACAAAACAATAAAGGCAGTATTCGTAAATAGGTAGCGATACCACAGCCTTCTGGGCTCTTTGATCAGACGAAAAAGCCATTCGAGGCTGAGCTGCATCATCCAGCGAGGGGCCTGATTAACCTCTCCACTGTGAAATTTAAAGGCTGCGCCGACGCCGATCATGACTGCGTTTAGCTTACCCAACTGACGATACATCCATTCTTCTTGTTTTGGACAGCCAAGGGCAACAAACACTACAGCCGCACCTGAGCGGTGGATACGCTCTACGTCGTCCGCTTCTTCTTCAGCACTTAAGGCTCTGAAAGGAGGTGAGTGGGTGCCTGCAATACGTAGTGTGGGGAATCTGCGCTGTAGGTTGTCGGACAGGCGCTGAAGGGTTTGAGGTGTGCTGCCATATAGGTAGATGGGGAGATGGGTTTGGGCGGCGCGATCGCACCAAGCCAGCATGAGATCTGGGCCATACACGCGAGACTGGTTGCGGGCACCTAGCCAGCGCATTCCCCAAACGAGCGGCATGCCATCTGGGGTGATTAGGGCTGCTTTGTTCAGGATATTGCGATAGTGGGAGTACCAGTAGGCACTCATAATGACATGGACGTTGGCTGCGACGATGTAGCTAGTGCGATTGGTCTGAATGAGGTGTTGGATGCGATCGCAGGCTTTCTCGTAATTGGTTTCATCTACCCTCGTGTTCAAAATATAACGACTACTCAATATTTTTCAATCCATTCCACGCGAGCTTCTGAGACAATTCGTACCCGAGGGTACCCGTTCTCACGTCAGGAAGATTTTTTTGATGGGAAAGCTATGTTGAGCTGCTCGCTAATATTGCTTTCTCAAATGTCTTGCACACAGTTGACCACTCCTATCTTGAGTATTTGTATCCCTGCCTATAACCGGCCTGTATGGTTGAAACGAGCACTCCTGTCTATTCTCAATACATCGTCAGATCAACAGCCTCAAATTGAGGTGATCGTCTCCGATGATTCGACTATCCCTGATTGTCAGCAGTTAGTTAACAATCTGCTAGCGACCTGGCAAGGCCCCTGGCAGTATCAAAATAATTCACCGAGCCTGGGCATGGCAGCCAACTGGAATCGCTGTATCCAGATGGCTACAGGCAGCTATGTGCTTCTACTTCATGACGACGACTATTTAGAACCGAGAGCGCTCAGTAACATTCTCAAGACTGTGGAGGCAAATCCGAATACATCGGCATTGTTGTTTGGTGTTAATGTGGTAACCGCTGAGCAGAAAACTTGTAAACAACAGACGGTCAAACGCCAAAAGCATCTCAATGCAGAAGCCGCTCTTGAGCGTGTTCTGTCGAATTCTTCCTTTATCCGCTTCCCTGGAATAGTAATAAAAAAAGAAATTTTTGAAGAGATTGGCTATTTTGACGAAAAAATAGGCGGCGTTGCTGATATTCATATGTGGGTACGCATTTGCCGCGGACATGGCCTCCTTTGCATTCCAACAATAACGGCTAACTATACGGTCCATGCCAATGCCTTAACTATGAAGATGTTTACGTTTCAGACCGTGAAAAAGCTCGAGGGAATATTTGACGAAGTAGAGTTTCAGCCGTGGCTACCCGCGCAAACTCTGCGATCATGCAAGTCAGATTACTTTCATCAATTTATTCTGGCGGGTACGCTACGCTACGCTAAAGCATGTGACTTTAACAGAGCTAAAGAAGTCTTTACCCTGTTCAATCGAATAGACATTCACCCCAACCAAGCATCAATAAAGTGGAAAGCAATTAAGACTGTCTTTAAGGTTCTTTTAGCCTGCATAGAGCTATTTATTTCTGTGCCGCAATCCAATGAGGCTTGACAAAGAAATGTAGATGATTCTTGAGGATGATTTGTTTTTGAAAACCTATTTCCTTAAGAGCTGTTAGCATCGCGGCACGACTCATTCCAATTTCGTGCGTATTGGATAGCTTGGCCGCCCGATAGGAAACAAATGTATGCAAAAGGTTTGGTTCCCGGCAGATAATGAACCATCCTCCTGGCTTCAAGCTGCTGTACACTGCGCGAAACGTTTTTCTCCAGTCATAAGCATGATGTAGCGCTTCAAAGACAAAGATCACATCCACCGGAGGTTCTCCTTGTTGCTGTAACGTAGCGTCGATGGACTCCATCGGAGATCTAAATCCAGTAAGCCTTTCTGGAAATCCCTTAACCTTCAAACTGTCTGATCTTTTGTAAATTTGTTCGATGCTACTTTGTCCTATAGTGGTTGCGATCGCCCTGAATTTCATCGTAGCCAAAAACTCTGACATCCATCCAGAGCCAGCCCCTAACTCTAAAATAGTTCTAGGAGGCTGCAGTCCGCACAGCTTCAAGGCATCGCAAAGCTCTAAAAAATACTTTAGGTATCTTTCGTTGCC
>JBAUIB010000199.1:0-9209 GCA_049680585.1 Phormidesmis sp. | reverse complement strand
ACTGCTAAAAACTAGGGCATCTTCAGTGCCTTTGAGCTGAGCAATCGCCTGTTCTAGTTCGCGGTGTAGGGGCCGGTGGCCGCTAAGGAGCCGAGAGCCGGTCGCGCCTGTGCCATAGGTCTGGGTGGCAGCGATCGCCCTGTCAATCAGGCGCAGATCTCCTGCCAAGCCCAGATAGTCATTGCTAGCAAAATTGACCATTTTGCGACCAGCGATGCCCACCAGCGGCCCGCTCATTCCCTCAATCGGTTGAACCTGGCGGTACCAGTTGGCCCGATGAAGGGTGCTTAAAGACTTGTCTATCCAGCTATAAAGCGTTGGCATAGCATCCGAGGAAGCCATTGAGGTCACTGCTAGTTTAGAAGAGTTTAGAGAACAAAAAAAAGCTCTCTAGATTGCTAGAGAGCCAGAAGTGCGTATTTCTCATTTGTTCTATCTATGAAGAAAGATATGGCGGCAAAGCGGCTATGCCCGCTGATAGCGACGTCGGCCAAGGAGGAGTCCGCCCATCGCCAGCAGTCCCAAAACGACGCCGGGTTCTGGCACGGCAGCGGCTTCATCGTCTACCAGCTCGACTTGAAAGCGAGCGATATCGTAGCCGTCAGCGGTAAAGTCAGCATTGGCAAAGTCAGCGCTGCTGAGAATATTGCCCCCAGGCATAAAGCCGTCTGCCAGCTCTACGACACCGCCTTCACTCACGCCCGTATCAGGCGCTTGCTGACCAAAAAAGGCCGTATTTTCGGGCAGTTCGTCATTGACTTCGGTGCCCGCATCGAGCACTTGAGCACCGCTGACAACAAAATCTGCACCGATAAAATTACCCGCATCGTCAAAAATGCGGTGAGCTAGCGGGTTGCCATTGGCTACAAAGAAGTCATTGCTAGGAATCACCATGCTGGCGTAGCTGAAATAGCGGCTGCTAGCGGCGCTTGCATCTAAATCAACCGTGAAGCTGGCAGATTCGCCAGGGTCAATCGGACCGGGGGTTTCGGCAGTGCCCGCAACTGCGCCTTGGACGCTGCCGTCGCCAGCGGTGTCAAACTCTTCACTGAGAACAGAGACATCACCATCTTCTGCGAGTCGCTCTAGACCTGGGGTGACGCTTTGGCCGCGATCATAGAGATCGAAATTGCCATCGTGAAAACCAAACCAGGCAGGCGTCAGAAAAGTTCCATTCTCTGGCGCTAGACTATTGACCGTAATTCGCAGGGTGGCTGCATTCGCCATCGGAGCTAGGGCAAAAGTAAAAGCGGCAGCGATCGCCCCTGCAATCGTACCTGTACGTATTTTCATTGAGAGTTGTCTCCGTAGTTTTCTGTTAAGTGAGCAGTGGGTGGTTTGGGATGAAACCAACCAGCGTGCTAACTCGCTCACTATGAAGAGGCCAGACCAAACTAGCCCTGAGAATACTCTGAGAAAATCCTGAGTGCGTCGATGAAGTGTTTGTAAAGTTCGCCGGGTCTAGGCGTCCGAGCGATCGCCCCCTAGCGGCAAGATGACGCGGCTGAGCATCCGGCCATCCTCCATTTGTGAGAGGGTAAATTCACCTCCTAGCCGCTGCATCAGTGACTGGCAGATCCACAGCGGACTGTTTTTAGGATCTTGCAGCGTTGAGGGCGACAGTAAATCGCTCGGGCGGCCCTGCGCGAGTTCTTGTAGTACTGGGGAGGCGACGGTGCCATTATCAGTAATCGAGATTTCTAGCCAATGCTGATCAATCGGACGGCACCAAATGTCAATGCGATCGCCAACTGGAGAGCGACTGCAAGCTTCGGCCACTAGCTCATAAAGCACGAACTCAATTTTAGTAATGTCTCCAGTCACGGTGAGGTTGCTCTCACAGTGAACCTTTGACCATAGCTGCCGCTCTTGAACCAACGGATTTGCCCTGGACATCGCTCGCCTAAGCAGGCTTACAAGCGGCGTACTTTGCTGGCCAATTTGGAGCTCCCAGCGTTCGTGGCGGGCGACTTGTGCGAGCCTTTCAGCCAGGGCATTCATCTTCTGCAATAAGGTCTGCTGACGGGCATCGGCAGTGGGCTGAAGGCTGAGCTGCTGCAGACACGCTTTAAACTTTGCATTGAGATCTTCGAGCTGCTGCTGCTTGTACCAGCTCAGCTGAGTGAGCTGTTGTTGAGTCGTTAGGAGGCTGCGAGTGAGCTTGATATGACGGCGACACCAGGCCAGCTGATTGACCACAGTGGCCAGCAGCGTTGTCTGCTCGTCTGACCACTGGCGATTGGCACTATCCGCGAGCACGATGACAGCGGTGGTCTCATGTTCTGGGGCGGTTCGCAGTGCCATTGCGAGTAAGTGAGCGCCTGCCGGTCCACGTATCCACTGCGGCTCGTCACTCGGCAAGTCTTCGAGTCGCAGGGTGAGTAGCCCTTCGGTCGAAGCAGCCCAGTTGATAACGGCATCTGTATCGACTGAGATGGCTTGTTTGTCTTCTATTTGGTAGCGCTGGTTCTGCGCCAAGATGCTGCTGGGGTAGGCGAAGGTATCTCCATTGTCCCAGGTAATAATGGCCACCAGCGGCACATGTAGTAGGTGAGAAATGTGGCGAGTGGCAGCCTGATCGAGCGCTTCGATTTGAGAGAGGCGTTGCAGGCTGCGCATTCCCCATTGAAAGGTTTCGTGCAGCTGGGCTTGCCAGTCAGTCTGTCGCTGTAGCTGCCACTGATGCAAAATTAGGCCGATTTGTCGGCTGAGCGTTTGCAGTAGCTCGCGCTCGGATTGACTCCAGCGGCGCTCTATTTTGTCGGTGACAATGACCAGTGCCTCAGGGGCATGACCGGGCGACGTATTGCTTGCTAGCAGTGATTTAGCGCCCATTGCATGAAAGCGCGATCGCCAGGGAGCAAACTTTAGATCATTCTCTAAGCTTTCGACACTGACAGGCGAATGGGCTCGCTTGAGCATCTGTGTATCAACAGCTTCCAACGGCTGCCAAGACTGCCCACGATCTAACCGTTGGCCGGGCATTTGATCGGTGCAGTAACAAAGATCAAACCCGCCCCGTTCAGAATTTGCGCTAAGGACTAAGAGCTGAGCGGTACCCATGCGGGCGGCGAGCTGCTCTACACATAGGCCCAAAACGTGTCGCCAGTCGCGATCGCTGTGGATACTTTGGGTAATTCCCGCGCTCAGCAAATGATCCGCCTTGAGTTGACTCAGCGCCGCGTCCATCTCTGAAATCGGCATTGCCAACCCAACTAGCTGAGCCACGCCCTGGATGTATTCTTTTTCAACCGTGCTCCAAATTCGCGGGCTTGTTCCTTCGACGGTAATAAACCCTTGCAGCTCGCCTTGATAGATCAGCGGTGCCGCCATCAAGGACTGTACTTTTAAATGCTGCATCAACCGGTTAGCAAGGCTGGCTTTGAGCGAGCCTTCAATTTCACCGAGCGCGATCAGCTCATTAGCGCAAAGTTTTTGGTACAGACTTTGAATCTCGCTGACTGGTAAGTGTTGATCGGCTTTGCCAGCTAGTTTCCCAACCCGACACCAAAAGCTACGGCCCCGCGGCTCTAGCCAAAAGAGACTGACTGGCGCACCCACAAATTTTTGAGTTTCTTGGACAATCATCTGCAAGCGAGCATCTAACCCTGGCAGTTGTCCGAGCGAGCCCAAAAGCGCCAGCAGTGGTTTTGCCGGTTGCTTTGTCTGCTGCCGCTGCATCTCCAGCGCATTTTGATGAATGGCTTCTGCCAGCGCGTTGTTGATTGCCAGCAGGGTAGAGTTTTCTAGAATGCCAGGTGTTGCTCCCCATCGACGAGATCCCAATATCATCAGGCCAAAGCAGATGCTTTTGCGCTGAATGGGGAGTAAGACAATGCCCTGTAGCTCAAACGTTTTGGCAACCCGAGCCCAGGCGCCGGCCCGAGTCTCTTCGCGGATGTCGGGGACAATCATCGGCTGCTGCTGTACGATTACCTGCTCTAATAGATCGCCAGGATGCAAGGCCAGAGAGGTTTGAGAGAAGTGACGAGGGCCGTTGGTGATCACGCCGCGAGTGGTGAGCTTATGATTGAAGCGATCATATAGCCCCATCCACAGCAGCGAATAGTCAAATTCTGAGCGGATAGCTTCCAGCGCCTCTTTCACAGACTGCTCTAGCGTTTCTGCTTCCCAAATGGCAGGCAGCACTTGAGAGAGATCGAGCGGGTTGAGATTTTTGGCCCCGCGCCGATCTCCACTGCCACGATTGTTCGCTGAGTGCCGATTGGGGAGTTGTGTAGGCGTAACCATAGGGGTACAAAGAAGAGAGTGAAGCGAGAACCGCTCTCGTACAAACACGCAAGGCCGCTGGGTCTTTTCAGCGTCTTTATATCCGTATAGTTCCCGTCACAGTCGATCACTCTAACGATTGGCTCGGCCAGCCGATCTCGATAGTTGATATAGTGCCTCTCAGGTATTTGCGATCGCTTTTTAGGAGTTTCTTTTGCAACAGCTCTATCGGTTTGGCCTGCGTCCGCTTTTATTCAATGTGCTCCAGGCCGATCTCGAAACGGTTCACCAGCAAACGATTGACACGCTTGCTTGGCTGGCGAGCGATCCTGCCAAAGGCGCGATGGTGCACCAGCCGACTCGGTTAGCGGCGCAAGCGGCGCTCTGTGGTCTGTGCGAAGTGCGATCGCCTCGTCGTCTGAGGCAATCTCTCTGGAATCTGTCGTTTGACAATCCCTTGGGCTTGGCGGCAGGCTTCGACAAAGACGGGAGGGCGGCGCGGGCCTGGGGGCTGTTAGGGTTTGGCTTTGCTGAGCTCGGCACCGTCACTTATCACGCACAGCCGGGTAACCCGAAGCCTAGAATGTTTCGCTTGGCAGGCGATCGCGCCGCGCTCAATCGAATGGGGTTTAACAATCAAGGGGCCGCTGCGCTCTCTACTCGGCTGCACCAGCTTTGGCCTGGCGGCTGCTATCCCATTCCGATTGGAATTAACTTAGGCAAGTCAAAAATTACGCCGTTAGCGGACGCTGCTGCTGACTATCGCAAGAGTTTTGATTTGCTTAAAGATCAAGGCAGCTACTTTGTGGTGAATGTGTCTTCGCCGAATACGCCAGGACTGCGATCGCTCCAAGCCAAAGAACAGCTCGCACCCATATTAGAGACGCTGCAAACAGCCAATACAAAAAGCAAGCCACTGCTGGTAAAAATTTCTCCCGATTTGGCAACAGAAGACATTTATGAAGTTGTTGAGCTGGCTCAGTGCTACGGTTTGGCAGGTATTATCGCGACAAATACGACCGTTAGCCGCGACAAGTTGAAAACTCAGACCCTCGTAGAAACCCGTAGCCCGGTGTCAAAAGAACCGGGGGGCGTTAGCGGGGCTCCTGTCAGACAGCGTTCGACAGAAGTGATTCGGCTGATTTATGAACATACTCAGGGCTCGCTGCCGGTTATTGGAGTGGGCGGCATTTTTAACGCTGATGACGCCTGGGCCAAAATCACCGCTGGCGCTTCACTGCTGCAAACCTATACCGGCTGGGTTTATGAAGGGCCAACGATGGTGAAAAGTATTTTGCGTGGGCTGTTGGCTAAATTGGATGAACAGGGTTTAAAGACTATTTCTGAGGCAGTAGGACGGTCTGCTCAGATGAGACAATAGTCATCTCAAGCAGGGCTTGTCGCTAAATCGCCTAGAGCTGATTGGGATCTATCCCGAGTTCTCGCAGCTTTGCCTTCAGCCTATTCGCCTCAGCTTGCGCTCGCTCAGTATCGGTCAAAAGCCAGTTTCCAGCTGAATCACACCATCTCAACCAAGGCCCAGGCAGTTCTTCAAAATAGTCATCCCAAAGGCCCAAACCGATTTCGAGATCGGCTAGCCAAATCTTGGGCGCGCTTTCGGCCACAGGCTGCTCTTCATAAATGCTGCCGTTGTGCTTAAAGTATCGCAGCCGCTGAGTGTATTTGCTGTACACGATATAGTGAGGGACTTTTAGATACTGCTCATACATCTCGACTTTGCTGGGTGGCTTTGCTCTCCCGGTTCCGGCCACCTCTGCGGGTAAGTCCTTCTGAATCTCTGGATTAGGATCTGCAATGAAGTCAGCCTCTCCATAAAATCGGCCTAAATCTTCTCGCTCCGTGCGATAGGACAAAAACTCAACAATCACTGCAGGCGATCGCCCCTCCTGCCACACCACGTAGCTCATCCTAGAGTCTTTTCCCCGTTCGCCTTCATACACACGGGGAACATCGAGCGCTAGAAACCAATCCGGTCGCTTGTGCCAAAGCGGGTGAGCTATATCGTAATAGACGTTTAAGTCAGAACCTGTAAAACGATTTGTTGACGCGTAGTTTTTCAGAGAAAGCGTTCTGCTCAGCAGCTGAGGCTGAAGATCATGAAATTCGTCTGGCAATCCGGGCTCCTCTGGAAACTCACTGGGCAAGTCATACATTGTGGGCGGGGTCTGGCAGAAGGGCCACTGTTGTTCGCTTTGCTTATCAATGAGGCGATTGGCAGTGCCCTGCTGAGCAGCATATTGTTGAGCCGCGTATTGTTGAGCGGCGTATTGTTGAGCAGAATATTGTGGAACAGTGGAGCGCTCAGAAAGAGAAGTCATGAGGTGACAGAAGCCCAGCTTTAACAATTCTAGCTTTATATTAATTGAACCGCGCGGCGCTTCGCTATCAGCTCTTTTTGACGTATGCGTCCAGCCAGCGCACCATCTCCCACAGCACATGTCCTACCGCTTCACGTGAACGATAGCCGTGTTCTTCGTAAGGCAAACTCACATAGCGGACGGTGCCACCGAGTCCTTTGATGGCTTCGTATAGGCGCTCAGTTTGCATCGGGTAGGTGCCTGAGTTGTTGTCGGCAGCGCCATGAATGAGCAGCAGCGGGTGGTTGATTTTATCGGCGCAGGTAAAAGGAGACATGTTCATGTAGGTGTCGGTGGCTTCCCAAAAGCTGCGCTGCTCGCCTTGGAAACCAAACGGGGTAAGGCTACGATTGTAAGCGCCGCTGCGGGCAATGCCAGCAGCGAACAGATCGCTGTGGGCCAGCAGGTTAGCGGTAGTGAAGGCGCCGTAAGAATGGCCGCCAATGGCGAGGCGATCGCGCTCACTCACCCCTCTTATTACCAGATAATCAACAGCCGCCTGAGCACTAGCCATCAGCTGCTCTAGGTAGGTGTCATTCGGCTCAATTTCACCCTCTCCCACAATTGGCATGGTTGGCCCCAAGAGCAGCGCATAGCCCTGGGTAAGCAAAAACATTGCCGAAGCTCGACTCGGTCTACCAAAGGCATGTTCTGTACGGGTGAGCTGACTGGCGGTGTCGCGGCTTTTGTGTTCTTCAGGGTATACCCACAGGAGCGTGGGCAGCGGTCCGTCTCGCTCTAGGTCATGATCAGGCGGTAGGTACAGGGTGGCTGAGAGTTCGAGTCCGTCGGCGCGGCGGTATCGCACAATCTCTTTATGGACGTTTTTGTACCAGGGCAGCGGGTCGCTGAAGTGAGTGAGCGCGGTCTTTATAGATGTTTGAGTGTTGTAGAGCCAGAAATTGCCAGGTTCGGTTTTAGTTGAACGGCGTATGATGAATTGACTGGCGTCGGGGGTGAGGACTTTTCTCACTCTAGAAAAGGTGTGGGGAGGCGATCGCCACAGTCTCTCTTTTTTCCCCTTTGCTAGACTCACCCTATCTAAAAAGGGATAAACGCCTTCTTCTGAGGCTCCTCTGCCGCTGAGGTAGATATCCCCTTGCGCGGAGATCAGCATCACTTGCCAGCCATACTCTCCAGGTGTCATCACAGGATTTCCGGGGTTGCTGTAGGCATCTTGAAAGTTGCGCTCTTCTAACAGCGCCGGGGCGATCGCCTGATCGTCAGGATTCAATCGCCAAGTGCGGAGCTGGCGGCTGTCGTACAGAGCTTCGTAGGCAAGGGCTGTGTGGCTATTGCCCCACAATAAAGCGTTAAAGCGCAGTGTAGATTTCCACAACAGCTTGGATGACTGTTCAAAAGGTGCCTCTAAGGTATGCACACTATCGCGATACTCACTGGCTCGGTGCGCATCGCCGCCGTCTAGCGCTTCTACCCAGTAAAGGGTTGCTGGCTGATCAGCGCGCCAGCCAGAGGAGCGAATGCCGGCTCGAACAGAATCAAAGCTGATCGGAATTTCTTCTGCTAGCGGCAGATCGGCCAGCGTATAGACAGACTTTCCCTGAAGATCTAAAACCTCTGTACGTTTGGGAAAGCGGGAGAGCGGCACCTGATAGGAAAAAGGGCGATGGGTGGTGATGACTTTTAACCACTGGCCGTCGGGAGAGGGCGAAATGCCTCTGTATAGCCCTGGTTCGGTGAGGGTTGTTTGTTCTCCGGTAAGCGTGATTCTCACGAGCTGCGAGCTGAGGTAGTACGCTAGCAGCGCCTCGTCGTGAGGATTTTTCAATAGGTTGGTGTATGTACGGGCGGGGGCGGTGCGGCCTAAGTTTTCTTCAATAATGGGGCCTGCAGGCAAAAGTGGCGGTGTTGGCGGTGGCCCGGCTTCAACGCGGAACTTGCACACTAAAGTGTTGTCAGGTAGCCAGCGGGCAGGATTGCCCAGCACGGCGTTGAGCACCGGGCCAGTGAGCGCGAAAGCGACGGCGGTTTCTAGCTCCAGTATCCAGAGGCTGATGCCACTTTTGTCCGGCAGAGTTGGGTCAAGTGGGGCTAGCTGTGTGAGCGTAAAGGAGAGATAGCGGCCACATCGTGACCAGTTGAGATGACGAACGCGAGGATTTTCAGGTAAATCAATCGGGCGAGCGAGCGCTTCATGACGGCGGCGGATGGATAGTTTGCGGTAGTAGCCAGCCTTTGCGGGACCCCAGGTTTGTGGGTTGAGCTGGAGGCCAGCGATCGCCACTTTAGGCGCGCTCAGTTCTTTAATCGGCGGTAGTTCGGCGGGGGCAAGCTCAACAATCCATTCGGCATCCGGCGAGAAGGCGACGACGGGAAGTCGAGGCGCATCTAGCATTGATGCGATGGGCTCAGGGGAAGTTTGCCAGGTGTCCTGAGCGGGGAAGGTCATAGGAAGGATAAAGGATGAATGGAGAGTCCGGCTTTGGGTTTGTTTAGCGCGGGCAAAAATTAGAGTAAAAGATTAGGTCAATCGGCAAAGTCGTCCATTGAGGGGCAGGTGCAGATGAGATTGCGATCGCCAAACGCCTGATCAATCCGATTGACCGTGGGCCAAAACTTTCGTTCTCTTGTCCACTGAGT
>JBAUIB010000198.1:0-4020 GCA_049680585.1 Phormidesmis sp. | reverse complement strand
GTCTCGATTAGCATTGAGAATATCACTGCGAATTTGAGCCAGCAGATCAACCGCCTGCCGGTAAGCCTGCGTCGATTCAGACAGCTGATCTTGCTTTTTCCAAATTCGCCCCATTTGCCATTCCCAGAGATAGAGGCTGTCCTTTGCGGCCAGCGACTGATCGGCGGCCAATCGGGCTGATTGCGTGTTATCGAGGGCGGCCTCATAGCGCTGGGCCCGTTCGTCTAAGGTGCCAAGTTTGCCATAGGCAAATGAAGTCACCCGCGAATTTTCAATTGTTTCACCAATACTCAGGGCTTGGTTCAGCAAGGCGATCGCTTCACGCTCCACATCAGGCGGTAGCAGCGTGCCATTGAGCAAAGCATAGGACGCTCTGACGGCAGGGGGATCTAAAAAATCTGCGAGCTTAATAGCTGCAAAGGCTTTGAGCTGCGAATCGGGGAGCTGATTGAGCGCGCTGAGCGCGAGTGCTCGGTGGCGTTGGGCAGCCGCTAAGTTATCCGCTCGTTCGTAGGCAGGAATGAGGCTGAGGAGTGATCGCATCTGCGCGGCCACATCTTGCTGGCTCACCGCCAAGTCATAGCTCTGCCGAAAATACTCGATGGCCGCTGTATTAAGCGTTTCGGCATCCGCTTGCTGCGATCGCGCCGAGGCCAAATCGCCAATGGTATCGGCCTCACTTGCCCGACGATAGTTCACCTGAGCCGAACTAAACGCCGTGTTTCCCAAACTGTTGAAAATAGCCGCACTCAGCACCGGATCGCTGAGCTCACCGCTGATCGTCTTACCGCGCTCTAAATAAGCCAAGGCGCTGGTGGAATTACCGCTCAGACGATAAGCCTCCCCCAAGCTACCCAACGCCGCCACCTGAGCTGAGCGATCGCCTGCCGCCTCAGCAATTTGCAAAGCGCTGCCGACTGCGCATGTGCCAGGGTCAGTGCCAATGCCAGTATCAGTACCACAGAGAATTGCGATCGCGCGTCTGTGCTGGCCTAACCGGCTATAGGCTTGAGCCTGCTCAGTTAGTAACCGGCCCAGCTTTTGAGAATTGTCCAGCGATCGCGTTACCGTAATCGCCCGCTCCCAATGAACAATCTCCTCAGACGTTTGCCCCATCTGCTGATAGGCCCGCGCTAAGTTCTCACTGACTACCGCTAACGCTGACAAATCTTGAGTGGTCTCATACACGTCATAGGCCAAACGCCAAGACTCAGCCGCCGCTGCGAAATCCCCCGAATGGTAGCGATCAACCCCTGTTTGAACCAGCTCACTGGCATCCGTCGCTTGAGCACTAGAATGCACTCGCCCTGAGAAACCACCCAACCAAACCGTTACCAGCAGCGCACAGGCACAGATCAGCACAAACGCGCGGCGAACACGAAACCTAAAGCGGGGGCGTCGCATAAATAGGAACTCCGAGAAGTAGGTTGATTTTCTGACAAAGTCAGCTATTTCTGAAAGCAATCGCCTCTTAGGGTACCAGGTAGGTTCTTACATACGGCCATTCAGCTACAAAAGTTTTGTAGAGAGGAGCTAGGGACACGCGCCTAAATTAAGTCATGTATTCAGCATGAAGTGCAAAAATTACAAAAGTAATCGATTCCTCAACTAAAACAAAATCCTCAAATGCTCACCAGATAACCCTTTCGGGGGGTCTGGGGGAGCTTGGGACCCCAGGCAGAATTTAGAGCCACCCAGCAAAAGGAGGGGTGCAGGGGAGGAAATCCCCTTTTCTTGCCTCTTCTTGCCTCTTTCCCCAGCCTCCTAAAACACAACGCCAAACACGTACCATAGCAATGCTATGCCCGATGCAAAAGAGACTTTTCTCTAAGTCGCACCAAAGAGACTACCGAGCGATCGCGCCATATTTCGCGGCTGCATCGCATCCTCAGCGGCAGTGGGCTCATAGCCACAGTGCACCATACAGTCCGCGCATTCAGGCTTGCCACTCTTCACCCCATAGCTGTCCCAGTCAGTCTCATCGATCAGCTCTTTAAATGTCTTGTAGTGCCCCTCATTTAGCAAATAGCAAGGCTTTTGCCAGCCAAGCACACTGTAGCTAGGGCTACCCCAAGGCGTACAGTCATAGTCTTTTTGGCCCGTGAGAAAGTCCAAAAAGAGCGGATTATGGTTGAACTGCCAGGCTTTTTTGCCACTGCGAAACGGCGCTAATATCTCTCTAAACAGCGCCCTAGTTTGCTCTCTTTGCAGAAAGTGATCCTGATCAGGAGCCCATTCGTAGCTATAGCCCGGTGAGACCATCATCCCATCTACCCCAATCTCAGTAAGGTAATCAAACAGATCGCGAATCTCTTGGGGATCGGTACCTGCGAAAACGGTGGTATTGGTTGTCACCCGAAAGCCTCTAGCCTTAGCCGCGCGAATCGCACTGATCGCCGTATCGAACACACCTTTGCGATCGACGCAGCGATCATGCAGATCTTTGAGGCCATCGAGATGGAGGCTAAAGCTGAGATAGGCAGACGGCGCAAACTTATCGAGACTTTTCTCTAGCAGCAACCCATTTGTACAGAGATAAACAAACTTTTTGCGCTCGACTAAGCCCTTTACAATTTGCTCAATTTGTGGATGTAAGAGAGGCTCTCCGCCTGGAATAGACACAACCGGTGCGCCACACTCTTCTACCGCCGCAAAACATTCCTCAGGCGACAGATTTTGTTTTAGAATTTCTTTAGGATGCTGGATTTTGCCGCACCCTGAACAGGCCAAATTGCACCGAAACAGGGGCTCTAGCATCAGCACTAACGGATAGCGCTTACGGCCTTTAAGGCGCTGAGACACGAGATATTGCCCGACTGAAACCGCTTGCTGTAAATGGATGCCCATGCTTAACTCCTCTAGTATTTTGCTGTGGTATGCAGCGCTGTTAGCCTTTTGATATGCAGCGAATGTATGTTAACTGTAGCGGCATGCAAACGTGTATTTGAGCGAAGTGACCAACGGCGACTGCTAGCATTCGCTCAGCGTTTGCCATGTAGTTTCCTATCCTAGCTTGGCAATATTCCCTACTACAAAATTAACCCAGCATTAATTATTCTGAATAGAAATCACTGCATTATCCGTGGTGTGTAAGAGGAGAGAACTATGCTATCTGTCAATCCCGCTCTAGCTTTACTTAAAGCTACTAGCCGAACGTTTTTTATTCCGATTAGCCTGCTGCCGTCAGGGCTGCAAGAGGCGGTGGCGTCTGCCTACCTGTGCATGAGGGCAATTGACCAGATTGAAGATCACGCTGATATGGATTTTGTTTTAAAGTCCAAACTGCTCAGACAGCTAAGCCGAAATTTGCAGTCGGGAACAGCCGCCTCAACCGCGGATGATTTTGCCAAGGGGCTGAGTGACTTTGACGCTGAGCTAGAAGAAGTGACGCTGCGGATCGGCGAATGGGCGCTGCTGGCTCCGGCCTCGATTGCGCCGAGAATTTGGGATGCGACGGCGGCAATGGCGGACCGGATGGCCTACTGGGCAGAGCGCAACTGGCTGATTCAAGATGAAGCTGACTTTGACTGCTATTGCTTTAGCGTGGCTGGGGCGGTGGGTCTGATGCTGTCTGATCTGTGGGCTTGGCACGATGGTACGCAGACAAATCGAGCCGAGGCGATTGGGTTTGGTCGGGGGCTGCAGTCAGTGAATATTCTGCGCAACCATGCCGAAGACATGACGCGAGGGGTCGATTTTTACCCGAAGGGCTGGACGGACGAGGACATGCATCGCTATGCCCGCCGTAATTTGGCGCTGGCGGATGCCTACACAGCGGCGCTGCCGAAAGGTCCAGCGCTAACCTTTTGCAAAATTCCGCTGGCGCTGGCTCACGGCACCCTTGACGCGCTGGCTGAAGGCAAAGAAAAGCTCAGCCGCAGTGACGTGCTGGCGATCGTCGGCCAAATTACCAAAGATCACATGGCGGTAGGGCAAGTTTCTAAGGTCCCTAGCTGAATGCACTAGCATCCCCTACAAACACGATAGGATCGTCTCTGAGAGTTTCTACCGTTGCTGACA
>JBAUIB010000197.1:0-5164 GCA_049680585.1 Phormidesmis sp. | reverse complement strand
TTGCTGAAGTGGTGCCAGAGTCACCTGCTGCGCGAGCAGGTCTGCGCTCGGGCGATGTCGTCCGACAGGTCAACGGCGAAGCCATCACCGATGGCCAGGGTGTACAAAATGCGGTAGAAGCGAATGGTCTAGACCAAGACTTACGTCTAGAGATTGAGCGCAATGGCCAAAGCCAAGTCATCTCACTCCGGCCTGCACCACTGCCCGCCCAAGGATAATCTGGCATTACCTACGCACACCTAACTTTCCTTTCGTCGGCGTCTCTTTTGGTTAGAGGCGACGGCGATTTTTTCAGGTCATACTGTGCCTTTCGGCATTTTAGCTTTGGCCACTCTGCTGGCTATTCTGCGTAGAATCAACCCAGTCTACGTAGGCAGTGCCTTCTTCGTTGACCGTTAGCTCCTCACGGCGCAATGTTTCCTGCATTCTGACCGTATCCTGTACGGTTTCCTTACGGATAGAGACATTCTGATAAGGCACGACCTGACGACAAGTCTCAACTTGGTCTTCATATATATCCATCCGTACAGAGCCGTCCTCAGCGACTTGAGCATCGCCGAAGTCTATACGAGTCTCGCCTCCGTACACAGATTCTATCTCGATGATGATCTTTTCTTTAGTGACTGGCACGGCTGAATCTGTTGTTTCTTTGACGGTATGCTTAGAGATTTTCACCTCACCCGTTTTTACCCGCTGTTTGCGAGTGATCAAACGATCTTCGTATAGCTGAATAGGGCGCTGCCGTGAGGGAACCGTATTTATGCTTTGATAGCTTTCTGAGTACACGGCCTGCGGGGTGCTTGCCTCCACGGGAACTGTGGACTCTACCGCTATCGATTGCTCAAGGGGCATCATCTGATAGGGCTGTTGAGATTCCTGCTTCTCACTACCGCCGCTCAGCGTTTCGGTTGAGTGCTGGTGATTAAGCCGCTCATCGTATCGGGAGAGGGCTTTAATCTCTTCTCTGTTTAAGGTGCGCACGTAGATCCTGTCTTGACCGGGTACGTTGACACAGCGACTGATCGGGATGAGGACTTTCTCCTGCGATTTCAGTTGAACAGCCAAGTACTGTAGTCTGTCCGTATCATCTACCAACAAATCATAGACGGTTCCTACGTTATGGCTTTCAGCGCTATAAACCGCTAAGCCTTTCAGATCGCTGCCATCGAAGTAGAGTTCTCGGTAATTTGGGTAGCGTTCCCCAATTTTGTGCAGAGACATGGCAACCAAACTCTCAAATCAGTGTGTTTTATGGAATATGTGTACATTCTGAAGTAGCCTGGCTCAGCTTCCGTCAGTCGCAAGAGAGAACTGATTGAGAAAGGCATGTAAAGATTTAAGATGAGAGAATGAGTTTAGACACTCACAGCCGAGAACTATGACGTTGTGCATGACGTTTTGTATGGCGT
This sequence comes from Phormidesmis sp., assembly GCA_049680585.1. Classification (GTDB taxonomy): domain Bacteria; phylum Cyanobacteriota; class Cyanobacteriia; order Phormidesmidales; family Phormidesmidaceae; genus Phormidesmis. The sequence goes on along the minus strand of JBAUIB010000197.1, from coordinate 3,755 downwards.
TTTGCAAAATATTGCTAAGAAATGTTTTTGTTGTTCTTTTCTGTAATGACCGCCAACTGTAGGTTACAGCTGTTTTAGGAAGAGTTTCTACCTTTGGGTAGGTTCGCGAGGGTGCTGGAGCTCGTAACGTTGCTGTTGTGAGACTATTACAGTCTTAGGCTTGGTGTGCCTGACTTCCATCTAGACGCGGTCAACGCTACAGAGACGCGGTCTACACACGGCTATGCCGTTGCTAGCCAAGCTAAAAAATGTTTGTAAGGAGCTTGATTATGACGTACGCAGAAAGAACCGATGTCGCTGTTCGCCCAACGACGGCAGCGCCCTTAGTTGAATACCACGACAGAGTCCGCTGGGGACCTATCTTCGCAGGAATTGTCGTTTCCATCGTTTCTCAGCTAATGTTGAGCGCTTTAGGCGGAGCTATTGGCGGGTTTGCAGCGGGCGAAGCTGCCCCAGGTACCATTGGCGCAGGTCTGGGTATTTGGGCCGTGATCAGCTTACTGGTTTCTCTATTTTTGGGTGCCTGGGTAATGGCCTCTTCCTGCGGCCCCATGAATAACAAAACCGCTATGCTCAATGGAACAATTTTGTGGGCAACGACGCTAGTTATCAGTGGATGGCTGCTAGCGAGTGGTGTTTCCGGAACGTTTGGTCTAGCCGTTGCTAACGCGGGTGATGTGATTAGTCAGGTAGGTGAGCCGGGAGGAGTAGCACTTCCTAGCCAAGAGCAGGTGAGTGAGGCGGCTCCTAATGTGAGCGCTCCGGAAGTTGATCGCTACGCTGCAAATGGGGCTAAAGCTGGACTAGCTTTCTTGATTGGTTCACTGCTGGGTTTAGTTGCTTCTCTGATTGGTTCTACTGTGGGAGCTGAAAAGCCTAGAGTTGCGGTTCGTCAGCCTGAGTATACGGCCGCTACTAGTGAACGCAGAATTTCATAGGGGCTAAGCGCTGTGTATTGCCTTGGTGCACGGTGAGCTAAACCATAAAGGGCGAATAGTGACTTCTAGAAGGGGATGTGGTTATACAATCGCATCCTCTTTTATTTTGGCGTTTTGGCTTTCGCGTTTTTATCTCGTCGCCCTGTTTCTTTTTCAGGTCTACCCTTTTAGATTTCGAGTGCTCTGACTATTTGTATAGATTCACGGATGAGAAAGTATCTCTCTTGTTTAAGGAAGTTTCAAAAGGATGCCGATATAGTTCGATTGTGGGTGGCGTTGTGGAAGTCGTGGACCAGCAAAGTCACTCAAGCTTTAGATGAAGATTAGTAACGGAGCCCCAAAACATGACACTCGTCAGCCTTAAAGATACTTACCCTGATTATCGCAACACTTTTAGTGACAACAATCTGAGTCACATAGATGACTACAGCGTTTATGTAGACAATGACAACAAAGTTGGCTCTATCGAAGATGGCCTGTTTGATGATACGACCGGACAGTTTCGCTATCTAGTTGTAGATACTGGCCCGTGGATCTTCGGTAAGAAAGTGCTGTTGCCAATTGGGCAGGCCCAGTTCGATAATGGCGAGCAGCGCGTCTATGTGATGGGCCTGACTAAGCAGCAGGTGGAAGACTTGCCTGAGTATAGCGGTAGCCAGTCGGTTGACTACGACTACGAAGAGAGCGTACGCGGCGTTTATCGCCAGCCAACGGCAGGGCAAAGCGTTCCGGTAGGGAGTAGCACAGCGGCAGATTACACCCGCGATACCTACAGCTATGACCGCGATCCTGGCCTTTACCAGATGCGTGATACGGACGAGCGCAGCCAGCCTATTCAACTCTATGAAGAGCGCTTAGTCGCCGATAAGAGCCGTAGAAAAGTGGGTGATGTTGCAGTCGGTAAGCGCATTGAATCTGAGACGGCGAATGTATCTGTCCCTATTGAGAAAGAGCGGGTGGTAATTGAGCGGACTACGCCTACTGAGGGAATGACCGCGACTGATGCCAATCATGCTTTTGATAATGCTGAAGTGGCGCGAGTGGAAGTTTACGAAGAGCAGGCGAATGTTCGCAAGGAAGCCTTCGTCCGAGAGGAAGTGAATGTCCGCAAAGAGACTCAGGAAGAGGTTGTTACTGAAGAGGCAACTATCCGCAGAGAAGAACTTGATGTGGACGCTGGCAACGATACCACTGTCGTTAACCGATAGACAATTAATGACAAAAAGTTACTCAGCAGGTAAGCCATGAAGTTCTAACAGATTTCCTATGGCTATGCTAGATATTCCTGCCTAGCGCTACGCCAAATTCTGTGAGTCACTTGAGTCTTTGTTTGTTTTCGAGGCGATTACCTACGGGTGATCGCCTCGATTGCTGATCGCTCAAAAATGTACGATCTTATAAAATGCGATCCAATCTACCCATGACCACCCGACATTAAAATTTACGAAAAACCGTCATCTCGACTACATCTTGAGCGCGCGCTGGCTATTTAGGGTAGAGCCTAAGAACCTGAAATCTCAGGGCTACTTCAGGCAATGCCGACCATGACACCTCAAATCATCGTCTACGGATTAGACTCTATTGGCTATCGCATTCTTTGTTTGCTCCGCCAGCAGCAAGCTACCGCCATTGGTGTAAACAGATATCCCATTCCAGGCGAAGACGAGATTGTTGTAGGCGATCTGCTGTCGGCTGAAACGTTGCGCAAGGCTCACATTGAAACGGCGCAAACGTTAATTATTGCTAATAACGACGATGCGACGAATCTAGAAATTTTGCTACAGGCGCGTCTGCTCAATCCTCGCATTCGCATTATTAATCGATTGTTTAACCAAAGCCTGGGCGATCGCCTAGATCGCACCCTGCCAGATCACACCACCATGAGTGTGGCCGAGCTCTCTGCGCCAATTTTTGCCTTTGCGGCAATGAGCCAGGTCGCTATCGGTCATCTTCGGCTATTTCAGAGCATTTGGCCGATCTACGAAGAACGCATCCACGGCGATCATCCCTGGTGCGATCGCATAATCAGCGAGCTCTGGGATGATCGCTCTCGCATGTTCATTTACTATCTGACTTCTGACAGTGAAATCAGCTTAGTCGAAGCGATGGATGCAGGTCGGCGCTTACAGGCGGGCGATCGCCTGATTATTGGCACCCGCCCTAAGGTCGAAAATCACCGATCCACGCTGGCTGAAAAGCTGAAAAAAAGTATGGTTTGGCTAGAACAGTTTCGCCGCTACCTGCGGCCGGGGCTGATTGTCAGTTCGCTGTTGTTGTTGACGATCGCGATCGCGACCGGTACCTATATTTCCTTTGGCTGGGAGCAGAGTACGCTGGTCGATGCCCTGTACTTTTCAGTCGGCATGATTACCGGGGCCGGGGGCAATGAAGATGTCGCCGAAAAATCGTCAGCCTTTCTCAAAGTATTTACGGCGGTGATGATGCTCGTGGGCGCAGGGGTAATTGGGGTCTTTTACGCGCTGCTGAACGATTTAGTATTGGGATCGCGGCTGCGAGCGTTTTGGGATGTGGCCAGGGTGCCGCAAAAGGGACATCATATTATTTGTGGAATGGGCGGCGTCGGTATCAAAATCGCTCAGCAGCTCATCAGCCAAGGCCATAAAGTTGTTGTAATTGAGCGCGACGACAACAGCCGCTTTTTAAGCATGGCCCGCTCTCAAAAGGTGCCGGTGATTCTAGCGGATGCGAGCTTACCGCTGACTTTAAAGACCGCGAACATTGATCGGGCGATCGCGCTGATGACGGTCACCAACGACGATATGACCAACCTAGAAATTGCGCTCACAGCCAAGGAAC
>JBAUIB010000196.1:0-3593 GCA_049680585.1 Phormidesmis sp. | reverse complement strand
ATCTCTGACTGCGCCTGAGCGACGCCTTGCTCCTGGGCTGATTCTTCTAGTCGGGCCAGCAGCTCTTGCAGCCTGTCAGCCATCGTATTGATGTTTGAGCTAAGCACCGCAAACTCGTCTTCTCCGGTAACGGCTAAGCGAACATCAAGATCGCCTTGTCCGAGTTTTGTCACCGCTTCAGTTGCTTCTGTAATAGGCTTCATTGCTCGGTTGGCCAGGAAGTTCGCTAAAAGGCCCGCTAACAGAGCAGCGATCGCCGTTCCACCCAGCAGGGTCAGCAGCAACGTGCGGCGTGCCGCGAAAGCTGTCGCGGTTGGCTCATATACCAACACGCCCCAGTCTTGCCCAAGATCTGCTGTCTGGGCTATCGGTACATAGGTGACCAAGTAGCTTTGGTTATCTTGAGGAGAGGTGATTGTTCTGGTGGCAATAGATCCACTCTCACGCAGCTCTGCGTAATTTGGGAAAAGCGTTTCAGCTGACTCACCAATACCCTCATTATTCTCAGAAATAAACACCCGATTGTCTTTTCTCGTGACTTCTCCGCCAGGCTGAAACGGCTGTCCGTCAATCACAGCATTATCTCCGTCTAGCTGGATTCGAGTAGAAACAATCTCTTTATCTTGTCCTTCCTCATCTTTTTCGTAGTATGCTGACGTATGGTCAATCACATCAAACTTAAGTGAATCTAATACGCTGACCTCTGTCCCCTCCCCATCCGATAGGATGAGCTGAAGATCTTGAGCGAGCCGATTGGCTAGATCTGCTGCATCTGTCCGGCTATATACTACGCCTAAAAACTGATTGTCTAGCTGATTGAAGGCTGGAACAGCAACATAGAAAGACGAATCTCCCGTTACTGAAGAGATTCGAATCGGGGAAACGCTAGGCTCTAAGGAATCTCTTACTGCTAAAAAGTACGGAACATTGCGATCAGCAAATATATTATCGGTTGGATCTTCAGCGGCCTCTGGTCGCTCTTCTCCCACCAGAACTGAAGTGGTAGGATCGAGAAAGAAGTAGCTGCCGTCAGGTTCGGCGGCTGCGATCGCAGAATAAGAAGGATCTCTCTCTACATAGCTATTAACATACTCAAGGATGGTCTGAGGCTCTGTTTCAGCGCGAACATCTGGGTTGAAAATCAGCGGGTTAGTGGCAATTGCCTGTACATCGTTCAGCCGAGCGCTTACGAAGGTTTGCAGATCGAGATTAATTGTCTCCGCAATCTGCTCCTGTTGCTTAATCACATCTTGAGAAATCTGATTGCTTGCCAGAAAAGTTGCTACGCCACCAATTATGATGACGGGGATTGTCCCTAGCGCGATCGCAATCAGCGTTGCTCGTCCCCGCACGGTACGCCATCTAGGCACTGTTCCTGAAGACAGTACAGGAGAAGCGGACGGCGGGACGACTTGAGGCTTCGCCGTTGAAAAGCCATTGCTAGCGAGCTCGGACGTAGAAGCGGAATCGACTGAAGCGGAAGCGGAAATATCTTTTTGGTAGGTCATGAAAGTGGGGCCTTATCAAAAACGTGATCGGTGGGAAGAAGTATTTTTTGGGGGCGGGTAGTAGATTGCACCATCAAAGAATTACGTCAAGGCAAGCTCCCTAGCGTGGCTGTAGCAGAGGAGAATGAGTGATCGCTTCAGCATCTAGCACAAGCAGCATCGTGTCATCTTGCAGAACGCTCCCCTGTAAGCAAGGGGTCAAGGCTGGAGAGAAGTGCCCTTTAGGCGCTTGAATCGAGTCGGGAGAAAGCTGAATACTGCCTTTCACCTCACGAACAACAAAGCCTAACAGCCTCGGCCGGGTGTCCGCAAATTCTCGATTACTAGGCTCCGATGCTTGGTTTACGCGGATCACGATGACTGTATATCGCTGAAAACTAGACGGACTCGTCGTCGCTAAGGGCTCACCTAGCAGTAAATGCGCCAGATCGACAATCCACATGATGCGGCTGCGGCGGGTCAACAACCCCAGTACGCAGGCCGACATATTAAACATCGGCGTCATTTGCTCGGGTGAAATCACCACAACCTCGTGGACCTGCTCCATTGAGAAGGCGGCTCCTATCTCGGCACTTAGCTGAAAGCGCAGATAGGTATCATCCGGCGGCGGGGCGGGTGAGATAAATTGAGAGGCCAGTGCGAGTTTATTCATTGGCTCAGACTGTATTTGACAGCGTTCGTGATTTGTTCTTGGGTAAACGGCTTGGTGATGTAGACGTTGATCCCCTGTTTCATCGCCCAAAATCGGTCAATGTCTTGAGTTTTGGACGTGCAGGCCACAACCGGCAGATTTTCGGTATCCGCATGACTTTTAAGGCTACGGCATAGCTCCAACCCACTCATCCCAGGCATAACCAAATCTGTCACCACCACATCTGGCTTTTGCTCTATGGCCTTGCTCAACGCTTCTTTGGCATCGGTGGCCATAATTACGGTATAGCCACCTTGCCTGAGGTAACCGCTCATTAGCTCCAGTTCTGCAAGGGAATCATCGACAACTAAAACTTTGCTCATGGTAATTTTCCTGACCTATAAATAAACAGATAACCTAGCGAATCTCAATCTCATTCGATCTCGTGCGATCTTCCTATAAGCATGCCTTTTGACCATTTTTACTTCTGAGACACTTGGCAATAGTTTCTAGTAATTCAGATCTTGTAAAAGGCTTTGTGACAAAGTCTGAGGCTCCTGCTGATTTTGCTCTTGATCGGTCCATAACGCTTTGACTTCCGGTTAACATAATGACGGGAATGTTCTTTGTCGAGGGATGGCTTTTTAACATTCGGCATAGATCATAGCCGTTCATTTTTGGCATATTAATATCTAAAAATATGATGTCTGCATTGAGTTTTCTAATTTGAAAAGCAGCTTTTGAAGATTCGGAAAATTTGACAATATTAAAATTGTTCTTGCCCAAGGAACTTTCGATCTTGCTGAGTATGACAGGACTATCGTCTACACAGACAACGGTGTATTTGATGGTGTTCTGCTTTGCGCTATAAGTCTGGGCTCGATAGGCAGCGGTCGGCAGCGAGCTACTTCTAGAGCTATTTCTAGATGAGGCTTTGAACGCGCTTTTCTGCACTTGAGAACCGGCTAGCGGTAGCGAGAATACGGGCAGCTTATTAAGGGGAAGAACAGGATCTTTGAGCTGAATAGAATTGGTAATAATATCGGGATAGAGGAACTTAGCAATCACCAGCTCGTCACATCTAAAAAGAGAGCCAAGCTGCCAAAAACTGTAGCCGCTTTTTAAGGCAGGCGCGAGCTTTTCTTTGAGCTTTAACTGCTCTTTTGTTTGGGCTTCTTTGGCCTGATCTATACTAGCTGAATAGGAATTAGTCGAATAGGAAGATCGGCTGAAAAAGGCCGCTGGATCGACTAGATACAGTCGCTGATGCGTAGATAAAACAATTGGACTGAGGGCTTGCCAGCTGTGTAATCTTGCCTGACAGCTTTTGATTTTAGTTAATACATTTGGCTGGTACAGATTTTGCAGGGGATAGCCGGGTGCCTCTAGGATTTGGTAGGTACCTGTGGTGACACAGAGCAGTCGCTCGAAGGCTTCATCGAACAGTTGGCTAC
>JBAUIB010000195.1:0-4089 GCA_049680585.1 Phormidesmis sp. | reverse complement strand
GCCAACAACAGTGGCAATTTTTTCTCGACGCACCGGCACCGCAATCAGCCCCTTTTCCTTTTCTGCTGCGCTCAGCGGACGACTAATGGCGGCCAAATCTGCGTTGTCGTTAAGCACATCTTGAATGGCCGCGTCGGCAGACTTGGTGACTACCTCTACTGTCGCGTTCGAATACTCAGCCTGAAAGCCTTGGCCTAGGGCTTTGCTGATGGCGTTCATGTTGGTAGAGCCACTGCTCACACGGAGCTGTGTTCCGTCATCGACTGACTCAGGAACCGGAAAATTAGGGGGAATCTGGCTGATGGTCTGGCCAACTCTTTGGTTAATGACAGCGGTCGTGAGGAAGGCGGCTGACTTAGCGGGAACAGCCCAGGCCAGAAGAGCTGCCATTGTCAGCGCTGAAGCCGTTTTGCGGGTGACCATTATTCAACAACGCCTCTATAGACGAAACAACTTAAATTTATAGCTTTGGCCACTTTGCGGAGTTCCTCATCATTGCTAGAACAATCGTGCTCTGGGGACAAAGTAGCTAACCGACGTGCATGTAGCCCAAGGAGCCTCACTTCATTAGGAAAGCTTGCCTAACGGTGAGGCCGTTGAGCTACGTGCTCACATTGAGCGCTTAGGTTACATTTGTGCAGCTTACACGGTAGGGCAGCTTCATCAAAAGCTTGTTTGAACTTATCTATTCTTTAACTGCAAAGCCCCTAATTCACCAAGCCCGGTTGATACACTTGCTCTGATACGTGATACTTACGTATTTATACGCTGTTCTAAGGCTAGCTTAGTAAGCTATTTGAGTGAAATGCGATCAATCCACCTCACTCGAGGGATGAGTCAGGTGGAGTATTTAGTGAGCCCAATGAGATAAACCTTCTGATCCAAAAACTTCTCATATAAAGCCTTTGATAACAGCGCTTTGGGAATGCCGAACTGAAGAAAGAGCCTCTATCAAATCGAGGCTCTTTGTATTTAAAACTACCGTTGATGATTGAAGGGAACGGTAGTTTAAGAGCGCTCAGCCAAAGCTTGCTTTTTGATAAGGCTAGCTAAGTCATATTAAATAGATAGCTATCCGTATAGCTGTGGATTTGACGCATTGGGTCATGCGCTATTTTCCATCAAGCAATAGTGTTCTAAGATAGCCAAGGCTTATGGCCTGCTCTATCAGGCTTCGGCCTATCTAGATTGAGTTGAGACGTTCGACTCTAGGCTCTATGCGACTCTAAGGGTGTCGACTAATGATTCCAGATTTCTCTTCGTCACCGGATAATAATCAGCCGCCAGACGATATTGACTTCGATAATTTTATTTTGGAGATCGAACCCGATCCGGTTTTAGCTAAGGAAGAGGCTATCCAGACTAAGCCAGAAAGCAATCCAAACTTGCAAGTTCAGTTTAAGAGCGAGCGAGGACGGCTGCTGCTGCTGCTGCCACCTGCCCCCGAAAAAAGCCGCAATCCCGTGCACTGGGAGGAGCTAAGAGAGCAGCTAAAGCGTCGTCTCAGCGGCGGCGAGCGGTTCTTGCAGCCCCATACGCCGGTACATCTAATCGGACGCGATCGCCTGCTAGATTCTCAGCAAGTTCAGGAAATAGACGCGCTCCTCAGTGAGTCTCAGCTACCCCTCAAACGAGTCTATACCAGCCGTCGTCAGACCGCCGTTGCAGCGGCCACAGCGGGCTACTCAGTAGAGCAGCAAACTACCCTAAGCTACCTCGGGCAGGGGCAAGAGGCTTCCCAGCAGGCGATGGACGAGCCGCTCTATCTCCAGATGACGCTACGGTCGGGGGTTGAAGTGCGGCACCGGGGTACGGTGATTGTGCTGGGCGATGCTAATCCAGGCAGTTCAGTTGTGGCCGAAGGAGACATTTTTATATGGGGCACACTGCGTGGGGTTGTGCATGCGGGGGCGGCTGGCAACAGTCAGTGCCGTATCATGGCTCTGCATATGCAGCCTACCCAGCTGCGAATTGCTGATCAGGTCGCGCGATCGCCCGAAGAGCCACCGGCACAATACCAGCCCGAAGTTGCCTATATTGGCCCTGACGGTATTCGAATTGCGATCGCCTCCGAATTTGCTTTAGCCGAACTCACTACCCAAGACACCCCCAAAGAAATCCCATGAGCCGCATTATTGTCATGACCTCCGGTAAGGGAGGCGTTGGTAAGACCACCTGCACCGCGAACTTAGGGATGGCCCTCGCCAAAGCCGGACAGCGTGTTGCTGTTGTCGATGCCGACTTTGGCCTGCGCAATCTGGATTTGCTGCTGGGACTCGAAAACCGCATTGTCTACACCGCCCTAGATGTGCTCGCTGGTGAGTGCCGCCTCGATCAGGCTCTGGTCAAAGACAAAAGGCAGCCCAACTTAGCCCTGCTGCCCGCTGCGCAAAACCGCTCTAAAGAAGCCATCAAGCCAGAGCAAATGAAGCGACTGATTAAAGCACTGACCAAGGTCTATAACTTCGTTTTAATTGATAGCCCTGCCGGCATTGAGATGGGCTTTCGCAACTCAATTTCCGCCGCCCGCGAGGCTATTATCGTCACCACACCAGAAATTTCAGCAGTGCGCGATGCGGACCGGGTGATTGGCCTATTAGAAGCCAACGATATTAAAGCCGTTCGACTGGTGATCAATCGTCTGCGGCCTGCTATGGTAGCGGCTGAACAGATGATGTCGGTTAAAGACGTTCAGGCCATTTTGTCTATTCCGCTGCTGGGCGTCATTCCAGATGACGAACAGGTCATCGTCTCGACCAATAAAGGGGAGCCTTTGGTACTAGAAGACAAGCTATCTAAAGCAGGGGTTGCCTTCACAAATGTGGCGCAGCGATTGCAGGGCGAAAAGGTGCCGCTGATGGATTTGAGCATTCCTCAAGAAAACTTCTTTACTCGACTTAAGCGGCTGTTTGGAGCGTGAGGGTCTCTGTATCCCGGCGACTGACTTAGAATGGCGACACCACGGTGATTAACCCCTATGGCAATTCCTATTATCAGCGATCTTCTCGAACGACTCTTTGGCCCTAGCGAAGATCCTCACAGCCGCGATGATGTCAAGCGTCGACTACAGATTGTGCTAGCGCACGACCGACTGTCTTTAGATCCTCAGACGCTAGAGATGATGCGCCAAGAGATTATTGCAGTCGTTTCCCGCTACGTAGAAGTCGATTTTGAATCGCTAGAGTTTTCGCTGGCGACAGACCAACGGGTCACCGCCCTCACCGCTAATCTGCCGATTCGGCGAATTCGCCCGCTAGGTCGAGGCGCAGACCGTCCTATTGATCCGGATCACGAAGCGCAGCAAATTGAGCTAGCTTCCCAATCAGAAATTCAGTCAGAAATTCAGTCAGAAATTACGGCGTTGGATGCCCAAGACGCAGAAGCCGCGCTCAGACGCTTTGAAACTGATAGCGTCAGTGCGCAAGCACCTAACCCGATTCATGCGCCGTTGGATATTGACAGAGCTCCCGACCTCAGTGATGCCGATCTCAATATGGACGATGGTGACTCAGCCGATGACGAAACCACTCTGATAGAGGAAGCAGAAGTATCAGCTGTGTTAGAGGACAACTGAGCAGCCGAAAGCAAATTGGAAGCAGCTAGGGCAAGGTAGAGCTGTCATATCCAGTTGCCGCTAGCCCCGCGGCGCTCTATGTATGGTCTGAGGGTAAAAAGATCGGCGCTGTATTTTCTGAGAATGCTGCAATCTATCGACACATCGCTTATAATTTTTGTATACTAAAGTTAACATAGATGTGAGAAGCGCTTGTAATGGAAAACAATTTACAGACAGTCTCTGCGGCTCCTAGCGCGGCTCCTGGCTTAGAGAACAAAACTCTAGGTGTAGATGCCGCTCGTTACTATCGACCTGAGCCCCGCCTAGGATTTACCCCTTACGCCGAGTTGTGGAACGGTCGCGTCGCCATGGTGGGAATTGTCCTCGCACTTGCCTTCGAGCTTCTGTTCTAAATCTGAACATACGATTCTCGCTCTATACTTACTGCCCTCTATGTTATATATAGCGGTGTGCGGATGCATTCGTACACCGTCTTGGTGCGCGTTCCCTAGCGCCGCAAAGCGACAAACGCT
>JBAUIB010000194.1:0-3774 GCA_049680585.1 Phormidesmis sp. | reverse complement strand
GAGCTGGGCGATCGCCATCCCGACACCGCCACCGGTCTGAATAACTTGGCGGCACTGTACGAGTCGCAGGGCCGCTATGGCGAAGCCGAACCGCTGTATGTGCAGGCGCTGGAAATCAGGAAAGCAGAACTGGGCGATCGCCATCCCGACACCGCCAGCAGTCTATTCAATCTCGCCGCGCTTTATTACCAGACCCAGCGATATCAGCAAGCACTCACGCATATCCAACAAGCATTAGACATTTACATCCCAGCATTGGGTGCAGACCATCCTACAACCCAAGCGGCAATGAGCTGGCGTGAGACAATAAAAAACCACAGCAGCCCTACGGAATGATTATGAGCAGAGAATTCAACGTCGTCATCGAAAAAGATGCAGATGGTTACTATGTTGCCAGTGTGCCAAGCTTGCAAGGGTGCCACACCTAGGCAAAATCTTTAGACGAACTAATGGCTCGTATTCAAGAAGCTATTTCGCTCTGCCTAGAGTTTGAAGCAGTCTGAACAACCGGGCACTCCTGTACCTTTGGTACTTTCTGTCTGGAATTTAGGAGGGCATCAAATACCGCCTACAAGCTACTCACTCGCTTAGTCAATATCGCCATCACCTCGCCTGATCGCTTGGTAGAAACCAGCCGACTCCAATCGTTCGGATCGGCGTAGCCCAGCTTGTGCAATAGCTTGATAGTCGCCTGCACTGACTGCGGCGTGCCAAATATCATGTGTCGGACGTGCTCGGGTGAGGGCGGATGGCCAGAGGGCGAATTGCCGGGGGGCTGATAGCCTGAGCCAATGAAAGCATTAGGCGCGGTGGCACCCGAAAAAGTAAACGCAGCCGCGCCCTCAGTCAAAAAAATAGTCATGAGATCTGGTCTCCGGGGAATGTGGATGGAGGAAACCAGAACCCAAATGCCTCAGCTACTCCGCAAATCGTCGTGCGCATCGGAGGTAGCTGAGCTAAAGTAGCCTCAGCCTTCCAGACTGCTCATCTCAGTTCGGGAGGTCAGCCGTCGGCATGGTGCTCGATACACCTGCCGATGGCGCTAAGCCAGTTGAGTTCTGAAGAAACAAACTGTGATAGGCATCACAGCCTTAGCTATTGAAGATAGGCTGATTCTTACGCTGAGTCAAGTGCATTTGCAAGCGATCGCAATCTGCCTGCGATATTGCCTGCACGACGCCTACAGCAAGTCGCTATAGAGCTGCCGATACTGCTCAGCTTGACGGGCAAACGTAAACTTTTCTTTAACCGTTTGGCGAGCATTTTCAGAGAGACTTTGCCAGCGACTGCGATCTTCTAACACCCACCGAATTCCACGGGCCAAATCAGCCGCCTCAAAGCATTTCGCTGCGTAGCCATTATGCTTGTGAATGACGATATCTTTTAGCCCGGTGGCATTAAAAGCAACAACCGGAGTCCCACAGGCGATCGCTTCAATCGCCGTTTTCCCAAACGCTTCTTGCACAGACGGCACCACCATCACATCCGCCGCAGAATAAGCCAGCGCCAGCATCGTATCATCGTGCAGATAGCCCAAAAAAGTAGTCGGCAGTCTCAGATCGAGATCTCTCGCGGGCTGTTGGATACCAAAGACAACCGCTTCAAGATCGCTATCTCCTTTCTCCGCCAAATGATGCAGGGCGCTGCGCAGATAGCTGAAGCCTTTACGCGCATCGGCAGTCGGATTCAACGCACCGAAGAGAATCAGCTTTTTGTCGATGGGCAGTTTGAGAATGTTGCGAGCAGTTGTCTTCTCAATTGGTCTGTATTGTTCAATATCTACCGCATTGGCAATCACCTGAATCCGCTGATGAGAGAACAGACTGCTCTGACGCGCGCAGTCTGCAAGCCATTCACTCAGCGGCGCTAAAGTAAAGTTCAGATCGCCAAACTCTGCCTGCTTTCGCTGCCAGCCCCTATACGCCAAGTCATGCGGATTGTCAGAACCCAGCGCCGGACACTGACCGCAAATCGTCTGATACGCTTGGCACTCGCCCGCATAGTGACAGCCCCCCGTAAACGGCCACATATCTCTGAGTGTCCACACAATTGGCCGCTGTTGTTTTCCTTGAAACTGTCGTAAATCTTTCGGGCGCAGCAAGCCCCCCGCTACCCAATGCAGATTCACAATGTCTGGATTAATGGCCTCTACTCGCGCCGCAATAGTACTGGGATAAATGGCCGGTGAAAAAGCCCCCGACTTTTTGTTTTTGTAGCGCTTCAGCGGCCAGTATTCCACCGTTTGGCGAATGCCATTAAAGACTTTTTGAGAACCCGTAACACCCGTCGGGCCAATGACGGTTGGCTCAGCGGTATGCTTTTTGTTTACTAGCATCCAAGAGTCCACGCCCGCCTGACGCAGCGCCTTGTGCATCCAGTAAGCGCCCCGCGCCGCGCCGCCGTTTGCATCAGCAGTACTCAGGTGCAGTACTTTCATAGTGAATTTGACGAATTGAGAACAGCTTGAGCGATGTCAGGTGGAATGTTCTGTCGCTGGAAATAGGCTTGGATACGGCGCTGCCTCACTGGCCAAGGCACCAGTTCACTGCCCATAATTTTGATCAGCTTGCGGCAGTAAAATGTCAGATATTTCCAGCGCGGCACCGACGGCTGAGCCCGGTACATGCTATTGACCATATGCTCGACATTGTGGGGCGATCGCCTGCTCAAAAGATTGCCCAGCACCCGCCATTTGTCTGACCATTTTGTGCTCGTTGCCCACTGGATCCATAGCGGCATATAGCGAATCACATCCGCCGGACGATAGTCAGTCGTCGCTTGCAGCTTGCTAGAGAGCAACGCCCGATAGCCACTTTGCTTAGCCCGACAGATGTATTCAAAATCGCCGCCATAGTGCTGAAAGCGTCGTGTATCCGGTAGACCAATGTCGGCAACAATCCGCGCTGGCAATATCGCAATGTTACCGTTGAGTGCATCGACCTCTAAAACAGTCTGCTTGAACTGACGGATATCGTTAATTAGCTGCCCGGCAATCACGCCGCCAAACACAATCCACTCAGGATGCTGCTGATCGCAGATGACGCCCCCTATCAACGTCTTCGCACCGCGATTTTGACAGTGTTCAACCATTTGAGTAATAAAGTCATCAGTTAGCGTAATGTCGTCGTTGAGCCAGATGATGTAGTCAGCTTTGAGCGTATCGGCAGCATAGGTCATGGCGCAGGCGATCGCTCCGGTCCACCACAGCTCACCATCGCCCTGCAGCAAATGCACCTGAGGGAATCGCTGCTTGATCAGCTCGGGTGTCCCATCACTAGAGCCGTCATCTACCACCACAATCTGTACATCAGCAGGTGACGAAGCCTGAGCTCGCCGCGCAATTTGCTCAGTGAGCTGCTGCAAAATGGCTACAGTAAAAGCTTTTCGGTTACGGACTGGGATAGCGATCCCAAAGGTAGGCATGACAGCTCAGATGTGAAACGCTCACCTTATATATACCCAGATATACGGTTAAAGCCATGTGGGGCCTGCTATTGCCACACCCTTACAGCTTGCTTTGCCTATCTGAGAAAGTTCTCTGTGCGGACTCTCTATGCCAATAGGTATAAATTCTTAAGAAGTGTATCTGAGAGCTTGCAACATTCCGTTACATTTGTTAGAGTAATGACATCGGTTGGAACACAGCGCTTTCTTTTTGAAGCGATTTCGTTTCCGCCGCATTTGTACCTAACTAACGGAATAATACATGACTACTACACTACAGACACGCCAAAGCGCGTCGCTGTGGGAGCAGTTTTGTCAGTGGGTTACAAG
>JBAUIB010000193.1:0-1718 GCA_049680585.1 Phormidesmis sp. | reverse complement strand
AACAGCATCGGGTAGCTGAAAACTTGTGAGCTCTATGGGTATTTCAACAACTTCAGGCATAGGGAAAAAAGGAATACAGACTACCTATAGGAAAATACTAACACTCGTGAAGCTTTTGTTCCTTAGTCTTGAAAAAGATTGAAGGTAAGATCTTCAAGCGCCTTTAGACCTTTTAATGAGCCGCTTATTAGCCTCATCGCTGCCAGTGGACTTCTGATGAAGCTCAGCGCTATCTGCATCGGCTGGAGCGATCCATCCTCAGCGATCGCTCCCGAAATATCCGGCAAGTCCCCACCGCAGTCATCGCTCACCACTCGCAAAATAGCCACCGCCGCCTCAGGCAATTCGCTCAAAAGAGCGGCCCCTTCCATATCAACCACGTCAGCGCTATAGCGATCGCCCAACCTCTCTTTCTCTACAGCAGTCGTAATGACGCGATCGCATGTCACCCCATCACCTATCGCAATTCCTAGCTGCTGAGAAATCTGAGTAGTCAAGGTGCGATCGCATTCAAACTTCTCTTCTATGCCAAAGCTGTTCCAAATATGAGCGATCGCTACCCCATCCCCCACCGCGTATTTCGGCGAAAGGCTCCCGCCTAATCCCATCAGGAGAATACGCTTACCAGAGAGTTGTTCTTTCTGGGCCTCTAAAAACTGCTTGACACCCTGCGGGCCTGCCGGAATGGCCACTAACTGAGGCGCTGCTTTCACTCGTTTCAGGGCTCGCTTCACAGCCTTGTACTCGGCTCCCGCAGGTGCCAAAACGATTTGAATATCTAAACTTTTACGGTGCATCAGTTGTTAGTTAACCAATTGATTGGGCGGGCGGCTGATCGGCTGTAACGCTGCCATAGTCGAGCTTGAGCAAGCGATCTGCTAGATGAAAGTAGCGATCATCATGGCTGATGACAAAGATTGTTTTTCCCTGTGACTGAAGCTCAGGGAGAAATTGAGTGTAGAAGATTTCTTTAAAGGTGGGATCTTGATCAGCGGCCCATTCGTCAAAAAGATAGAGGGGGCGATTTTCTAGATAGGCCGTAAGCAGGGTGAGTCGCTTGCGCTGGCCTTGTGAGAGGGCGGTGGTCGAAAACTGACCCTGTTCGATGCTGACCTTATGCTCAAGCTGTAGCTTTTTGAGATAGGCACGGGCGCGAATGTCGTCGGCGCTGCTGTCAAATCCTAATAGGCGGTCAAATAAGTAAAAATCTGAGAAAACAACAGAAAAATGCTGGCGATACCATTCCTGGTTCGCGGTGCTAATGCGCTGATCGTCGAGCCAAATGGAGCCTGACTGTGGCTGATAGAGACCGGTTAGCAGCTTCGCTAGGGTGGATTTGCCGCTGCCGTTGCCGCCGATGATAAAAATTAGCTCTCCGGGATGCACCGTGAGATTGACAGGGCCAAGCGTAAATTCATGATCGCCTTGGTCGGTGCGATAGGTGTGGACGGCGTCTTTGAGGGTGAGGCGGTGCCAGGCGGCAGGGGGCAGAGAGGCAGAGATTTCTGCTGGTGGCAGCGAACTGGTTTGCAAACTGGCAGGCGAGAGATTCAGTCCCAAGGTTTTAATTTTGTTCAGTGCGATGCTGGCGCGACCGAGAACGGGGAGTTTGCCGACAATGCTTTCCATTGGACCCAGAATGTAAGTGAAGGCCAACACATAGCCAAAGCGCGTCTCGGGGCTAATGCCAATCCAGCGAGGCAGGGCAAACAGAATCA
>JBAUIB010000192.1:0-4392 GCA_049680585.1 Phormidesmis sp. | reverse complement strand
ATAATGTCTTTGGCTTTGAAGATATGAACGCACTGGGCGATCGCGATTTCAACGACCTCGTGGTGAAATTTGAAGTGGTTTAGTTCACAGCAGATCTCAAGTTATAGCCGTCGTCGGATGCATACTCTGAAGAGAAGGCTACGCCTACGCACGACGGCTAGCTGCTTAGCCCTAAGCGTATAACGGTTATAGCGATCGCTAATGTAGTGAGCTAAGTAGCCAGAGCTATAGCTCAACAGCGACAGATGCTCGGTTTGTCTTATTTAAAGCTAATACAGCGCCAGAACCCTAGCTTTCTAACCAAGGGGGTTCGGGTGTACGTAGTCTGGAATTTGGAATTGCTGGGTTTTGGTTCGATAACAGGTCTCTTGACAAAGCTGTTGGATCTCGTTTTGTAGCGAGCGCCATGTGACCAATCCCAATAGGGGTGTTAAATGGCTCATCGGTTGCTATGTTTGCATTGTGCCAATGGCTTGCTGCTAATCTAGCTAACAGCCCCTTAGTCGCCATCTTCTCAGTTCTATGTCTATTCGCTTTGACCCCGAGCGTCACACGTCCCCAGAAACGTCAGAACTCACGCAGATTCAAACGATTTTGCAGCGGTTGCACAGCACGCTAGAGCGCGATCAGGTCGTTCAAAGCATTACCGATGAGCTTCGCAACTTTCTCCAGGTCAATCGCGTGGTGCTCTACTATTTTTTTCGGGAGTGGGAGGGGCGAGTTACCTTTGAGTCACTGAGCGATCAGACGTTTTCAATTTTAGGCTCAACCGGGCCGGATGAATGCTTTAACGAAGAGTATGCGCAGCTTTATTTAGAAGGGCGGGTGCGGGCGATCGCAGATATTAAAGCCGAGGCGATCGCGCCTTGCCATCGAGAGTTTCTACAGCAGTTGCGGGTGCGAGCTAACTTAGTCGTGCCGATTTTGACTCAAAAAGGACTGTGGGGCTTACTGGTCGCGCATCACTGCAAAAGCACTAAAGACTGGTCAGCGGCAGACATCGAGCAGATGAAGCAAGGCGCGCTGAAGCTCGCGAACGCCTCTTCTATTCGGACAAACTGATATTTAGACAAACTGACTGATAGCGTTGGTCAGCCAGGGTATGGGTTAAAGGCCAAGCCATACCGGGATAGAGAGCATGATCAACCTCAATGGTTTTCTAAAGCTCATCGAGCTATTGAAACGAACAAATAGTTGACGCCTTCAAAAGTATCCTGATAGGCTAGCTGCTACGGCAGTTGCCCAGCGACATCGCTGCGGCGATCGCTTCCCCGCCTTGAAAAATTTAGCCGCTACTAGCGTTGGTTGCAGCCAACACTAGCAGCTAGCCCCTGACACTGAAACAGCCAGTGAGAGAGGTTGTGGTTATCATCACAGCCCCCCTGACTTATGGCAAGTTAGGGGGGCTAGGTTTTTCGAGGTTTTCCTCCCCTGTCATTTTTAGGAAAACACTCGCAAAAACTCATGAAACCAACCATCCTCGCGCCTCAGCAGCCTCTCACCGGCGGCCAACTTTTAGCTGCCGGGCCGCAAACACTTCCCGTAGGCCCCGCCCCCGTAGAAACGCCTCCCGGCGAATCAATCCGGCACATTCTGCTAGGCCGTCCCGCCGCCGTACGACAAACTATCCACCTGCTACACAGCTTGCGCTACGCCGAAACCGTACTGTGGACGCCCGTACTGGCGATAGAAACCCCGCTCGTGATCACGCCTGTCCCTGGTGAATCGCTCAGCTTGCTGCGGCGAATGGTTTAGAGAATCGAGCTATCTTATAGGCTATATGCAAGCGATAACGGTGTAGATTTTCTGATGGCTGTAACATTGCCCGGCGCTCCCTGGTTGATTGCTCATCGCACTATGCTGGACATCAACCAGCCCTACAAAGTCACACTCAACGGCACCGATTACGTCCTGTGGCAGAGCCCAGATGGAAACATCTCAGCGCTCGAAAATATCTGCCCGCATATGCAAGCGCCGCTATCAGCCGGATGGATTTGCTCCGAGCGCAACACGCTTGTCTGCCCGTTTCACGCTTTAGAATTTGATGGAACGGGCCGATTTCTAAACCCCGATGCGGCCTCCGAAAAACAGCCCTCAGATCGCCTTTCTACAAAGCCGCTTGCAACCCCCTTAGAGATTGTTGTTCAGGGTGATTTTATTTGGACCTATGGCAATCAGGAGCCAGTGCTGGAGGTTCCGAGCCTACACTCAGCGATTACGGCAGAGAGTATTTTTGTGGGGGTGACGGGCGATCGCACCCTAGAAGCCGACTTCCTCAGCGCCCTCAAGGTGAACTACGACTTCAACCATGCTACTGCCACCCATCGCCATCCGTTAAACCTTCAAAAAGTCAGCATCAGCGACTACGAAGAAAATGGCTATCGCAGCAGGCTAAACCAAGAGATTATTCGAGGCGACAACACCTGGCTACAAAAACTGCGAGATCCGGCCTTGGCCTTTACGCCCAAACGCTATATCAACCAGTTTGAATACACCTTTCCCTCCACAACCTGCCTCAGCGCAGACCTGCCCAGCGGCCAGGTGATCAGCTTGTTCATGCTGTATCCAGAAAGCGAAACTCGCACGAAAACCTTTGTGCTGGTCTTTGCCAAAACCGCCTATCGCTGGCTCGTGCCGCTGCTGCGATCATCCGTCTTGAAAGCTTTTGGCTTAGTTGTCGATCAAGATGCGGATATGTTGGTGCAGCTGTACGAGCGGGAAACACCCAAAATTCGTCTGCCGAAAGAAGAGGTGATGTTTTACGCCGAAAAGCTCTACCGCAGTTGGCCACCCAAAACAGCCACCCGCCCATATCAGCCATAGACTTTGCGGCGGGCTTGCCTTATCGCAAAGTGGCTAGAGCGCAGGCCACAGACAGTTTCTTCATTTTGCCAGGCGGAGCCGCTCCCTCAGGAGACTCACGAACGTATTAACCAAAATAACGAAGGCTATAGATAGATCAGTAGGAGCAGTCAGCTCTGTTGCTTGGCTGCTATTGATGATTTCAGGATGGATTCTACGAAAAAATATAGTCTTTCAATCTGTTCAAGTGTGCGCTGTCGCTCAATGGCTTCTTCGTCTTTCCCGAGCCCCATATAGCGTATCTGTCTAGCAAAGGCGCTGAATTCTGAAAGTTCTATATAAGCAGAAATATCGCAACCTTGTCCTTCCAGCCTTCTCAGCAAAAGACTCAAATCGTGTGTAAGCGGATACACCTCTCCCAATATAGATAGCCATGCCTTGAGACTTTTTTCTATTGTCTGCTGTACATGAAATCCAAATATCTCATCTGCAAATAGCTTAGATTCAAGCATGCCGGTGGTTGCGTTTAAATCTCGCTGAGCTGCATCCAGTAAGTTTTTAGCTTGTACGAGATCGCTCATAGAGCACTCTCCCCTCCCTGAGTGCGCGAGATATAACATGATTGGGGCTTTGGCTCCAATGGTTTACCTCATCAACTCTGTAGATTAGAACGTCAGTAGGTACGCCAAATAGAGATAGCTCCCACGAAACTTTTGCGGCTAGTTTACGGCGGCTGCGGTGCTGGCCCAAAGGTTCAGAGTCAATAATCAAAAAATCGTAGTCAGAATCAGCTGTATCTGTTCCCTTTGCCTGTGAGCCGAATAAGATGACCTTCTCAGGTTGAATGGTTTCGACGATTACTTTCGCCATCTCTGCAAGCAACGCCGTTTGAGCATCATTATGCTTTTCTGGTGATTGAGATACCATACCAAACTCCTTTATCAATTCAACGTCTCCCCACCGTTTCCTGAATCCTTACTGATGCAGGCTTGTTTGCTCATAACCTAAGAGTCAAAGGTAATTTACTCAAATTATGACTGTGCTTTACTCGTTTGGTAGTTTTCTTTAATTTTGCCACGTCCTTTGCGATTATGTACGCTATGCTGCTGCGCTATGCTAGCGGCAGCAATGATGGCGGAATGCGGTGACTCAAGACGAATTGCTTAGGCTGATTGATGAGGCGGCGGCTGATGGGCGGCCAACGCTGGATTTGTCGGGAATGGGGCTAGATGAGCTGCCACCGGAGATTGGTAAGCTGACGAATTTGAAGACGTTGGTGTTAGGTCGGTGGGATAAGAAAAAGGGCGAGCAGCTTGGCAATAATTTGAAGACGCTGCCGGATGAGATTGGGCAGTTGACGGAGCTGCGATCGCTTTTTCTTGCCTACAATCGGCTTGAAGAGTTGCCAGAAGTTGTTGGTGAATTGAGGAAGTTGCGATCGCTCTACTTGAGTGACAACCAACTGAGCACGTTGCCAGACAGCTTCGGCGAGCTATCGAGCTTGACATCGCTCTACTTGAGTGACAACCAACTGAGCACGTTGCCAGACAGCTTCGGCGAGCTATCGAGCTTGACATCGCTCTACTTGAG
>JBAUIB010000191.1:0-20885 GCA_049680585.1 Phormidesmis sp. | reverse complement strand
CGCAAGAATTGGAAGAGAGTTTGACGGATGCTGGCTTTGAGACTGACTATCAGTGGCAGCCAGATAAAGGCAAAGCTGTGTTTATAGTGGCGAAGAAGGTGGCGTAGAGCCAGAGCGTTAGTTTTGTTATTCGTAGCTGACGTTGTTGCCACCTTTAACCCAGCCTTCCTGGCCGCCGCTGAGCACAATATTTAGCCAGCCGTTTTCTTCAGCGATGACTTCTACGCTTTCCTCGTAGGCAACGCCGCCAATTTGGTCATAGTCTACGCCTGGCCCTGAACGCAAAACCAATCCGACAGGCTGATCGACAGTGGCAATCTCACCGCCTGATGTGGGCTCCGTTTCGGATTCAGTTTCTGTTTCTTCAGCCGTTTCTGAGCTAGAGGCATTCGAATCGGGAGCTGCTGAGCTATCACCGTCTGGCGTGGGTGCGTCGGCAGCGGGCCGTTGTTCGGGGAGGTCGTTATCGTACGTTGGGCGCTCGGGCGGCTCGATTAGGCGCGTCATGAAGTAGCGTGCCATAGACAAACTTGCCAGCGATACAATCAGCATGGCTAAAATGATGCCGAGTACAAACTTACTGAGGCCGAGTAAAAAGTTTTTCATCGCCATGACGCAGCGCAAAGATGCAAGAGCCTTATGGTTATAGCGTGAAGCGCGCTATTTCTACAACTCGCCGCTCTTGCGCTGCTGCTCGATGCGATCGCTCAAAATGCTCTGGCGTGAGGCCAGACGTGCTTTGCCAGAAGCAGCCCAGTCTTGCAGCGCTTCTATCTGCTGCTGGGCGGTGCGAGCGAGCGGGATAATTTGGCTGACGGCTTCTAACACGTCGTCGCTGGTAAAGTCACGATTTTGGCTGAAGCCAATGTGCATAGCTTCAATAATGGACTGCTCAATTTCGGCCCCGGAAAAGTCGGGGGTTTCGTAAGCAAGGCGTTTGAGATCGTAGCTAGAGAGGTTGTGCGGCCGTAGACGGGAGAGATGCACGTCAAAAATGGCTTCGCGCTCTTCCTGGCTGGGCAGGCCGACGAAGAAGATCTCGTCAAAGCGGCCTCGGCGCAGCATTTCGGGGGGCAGCGCCTGAATATTGTTGGCAGTGGCGACGACGAAGACGGGAGACGTTTTTTCGGCTAGCCAGGTGATAAAGGTGCCAAACACCCGGCTGGTGGTGCCCGAATCGCCCCGTCCATCGAAGCCCGCAAAGGCTTTGTCGATTTCGTCAATCCATAGGATACAGGGCGCTAAGGCTTCGGCTAGCTGAATCATCTGGCGAGTGCGCGATTCCGATTCGCCGACGAGTCCGCCAAAGAGCCGACCGACATCTAGCCTGAGTAGGGGTAGATGCCAGTGATGGGCGATCGCCTTGGCCGTTAAAGACTTGCCGGTGCCTTGAATGCCGACCAGCATGAGCCCACGAGGATGGGGTAAGCCATACTGACGGGCCTTTTCTGAAAAGGCGCTGCCTCGCTTCAGCAGCCAATCTTTGAGGCTATCGAGTCCGCCGATGTCAGAAATTTTTTCGCTGGCGGGGTAGAACTCTAGGATCTGGGTCTGGCGAATGGTTTGCTGTTTTTCTTCGAGGATCAGATCAATATCGCTGGGCTCAAAGGTGCCGTGTGCGGCAATGCCACGGGCCAGTACGCGGCGAATGCGCTCTAGTGCAAGCCCTTGGCAAGAGCGCACCAGCTCATCGGTATCGCGCGCAGACAGCTCACTGCCGGTAGCCTGTAGCAGCCGCTTCACCTCGGTGCGAATTTCAGCAACATCGGGCAGCGGAAATTCTAGAACGGTGATGATGTTGCTGAGTTCGTCTGGAATGGTGAGCTGGGCGGAGAGAATAATGATATTTTTGGGCTGAGACTTGAGGAGTTTTAGCAGGTTGCGCAGCTTACGCGAAATCGAAATATCGTCTAAAAAGCGGTGATAGTCTCTGAGGACGAAGAGGGCGGCGGCTGAGGACGGAATTTTTTCAATCAGCTCTAATGCTTGTAGCGGATTGCGCCGACCAAAGCCGCTGTCGGTAGGATTGCCCTGGTAGCCGTCTACATAGTCCCAGGTATAGACGGCGCGGTTGCCGATAGTTTGAGCGCACTGGGCGATCGCCTCTTCGGCCCGTTCTTCCTCGCGGGTAGAAATGTAGATCAAAGGATAGCGCGATCGCACCAGCAAACTTAGCTCTTCGCGAAAACTCATCTTTAACAGGGCCTATCACTATCCTCTAAATCATAAGCCCTGTGATGAATATCGAATGGTCGAAACCGGAAACGGCTACCCTACGTCCGCTAGCTGCTGAACTTGGTTAGCACTCAAGGCGCTGTTGAAAATCTGCAGCTCGTCAATGGCACCTGCGAGACCATGCCCTTTGTGGCTACCAAAGCCATCGTGGAACTTGGTTGTTTGATTGACGTTACCGAGACCAATGCGATCGCCATGTCCCCATAGCTGAGAGCCCTTCATTTGGCCAACTTTATCGCCGTCTAGGTAGGCCGTAATCGCACCGTTTTGAACAGTCTCTTTGCCATCTAGTACCAAGGTCAGGTGATGCCATTTCCCCACCTCGACCTTGTCAGTGCTGATCCAAGAGCCCGACCAGTTACTCTCAGGCGTATTCCAGCCACCAAAGTAAAGCAAGTCGTCTTCCACATAAGCGTTCAGCCCCCGGCTTTTGCCACCTTCTTCGTAGATGACTTGCTTACTATCAGCCGCAGCCTCATCGACGGTAAACCACATGGCTACAGTGCGCTCAGCATGAACGCCCAAATTAATATCTTTGGAATTTTGTAGCGTGATAATATCGTCACTGCCATCAAAAGCAACAGCCTTACCCACCTTGCCATTTGTGGGACTGACATCGCCGTATAGCCGTCCTTTGTTGTTGCCGCCATCTGTTGAAGTATCTGCGGCAATATTATTAATTATCTTCTCAAAACTCAGCTCAGCAACAGGTTCTGGGATGAAGCCGGATGAGTTAGAAGCGTTCTGCCCAGAAGAGTTTTGCCCAGAAGAGTTCTGTTGAGTGGTTAGCGCCGCACTAGGTGTTAGGTCCCCACTGCCAAACACCTGAGTCCAATATCTCTTGTAGTTTACCGAGCCCGTATCGTTTTCTAAAAGGAAATAGCCAACGCCTAGCTCCGTAAAGTTAGAGTTGAGTAGGTTAGCCCGATGACCAGGGCTATTGATCCAGCCCTCGACGACTTGTGCGGGCGATTGATAGCCAGCCGCAATATTTTCGCCCATATAGCGAGCGGTATAGCCCGCATCTTTGGCTCTATCCCAGGGCTTAGAGCCATCTTTCCCCGTGTGTGAGAAGAAGTCTTGCCGGGCCATTGTCTCTGAGTAGGGTTGGGCTGTTTGAGTGAGTTCTCCATTGCTTTTCAGCGGGGAAAGGTTGTTCTTTGCGCGAAACTGATTGGTCAGTTTGAGGACTTCGTTTGCAAACGTATCAGATCCAGTGTTCATATGTTCTTTATCCATGAAGGTACAGCAAACATACATACGCATTCGTATGCTTGCCAGACACATCGCTCCTGTCTCTGCAGCCTCAGTAATGACTGCTATCGTGAGCAATGTGCGAGTTGTGCTGGGTTATTTTGTCGTTGGTTATCTGCGGTTAGTTCTCTTCACACGACTACACTCCTGCCGGATGAGAGCAAAAGCGTCGTCTGCATGGAAGGTGTTTAGAGGTGAAAGTGTTGAGAGGTGTGCTAGCGAGTCGCTAGTGAGAAGACTTTTTTCCCTATCAAAGAACTGCTTATTTTGTTTTGCTGTAACAGCTCTGACAGATGCACTCAATCAGTGACGATGATCGAGGCGGCAATTTGTACTTGCCTTCAATTGAACCCATCTCATTCAAACGAAGAATTCAGTTGTTGTCAACTTCAAACTCAAGAAGATACGGTAGACATCACTGATCCGAATCGGTTAAAAATATACCTTCTCTTTTTATGATGAAAGCTAGCTGCAATTAGTCCGGATTCTAGTTTCTCCCGTTTACTTCTCTCCGATTACGGTTGGCTGGTTTTACGGCAGGAAATGAGGGCCTACTCTGCCAGCTGCTGCTTCAGCGAAGACAATGCCGCCCAGCGATGGTCAATTTCGGGCTCGGTGCTTTCTGGATTTTCAAAGTCAATGCCCTGACACTCAGGACGACAAACCTGCTTTTGCGGAATGGCTAAGCACATTTGCTCGTACAGCCACTCTCCTGGCCTGAAATGCCCTTGGGGTGAGATCGATTCGACTAAGTCCTCTAGCTCGACTTCTTTTTCTAAGAGGGCATCGTCAGGCGCAGGCTCTTCTAGCCAGACCATCTCTGAGGTGTCTACTTGGAGGCGGGTGTTGTAGCTTTGTAGGCAGCGATCGCACTCCAGCGTCATAATCGTCTCAGCTTTGCCTGTCACCTCTAGATAGGTCCCCTGATGGGTGATGCGCATTTCACCTTTCACGGGTGTCAGCGTCGTCAAGTCAGGCAAATGCTCGGCGACGTCAAGCGAAATCGTCTGATTGGGCGCGTTTAAAATTTGCGGAATGTGGATAGCTCTCATCGTCTGTTAGAAGATAGAAAATCATCGGCTTATTCGTCGTCGTCAGCGCTCTTGTCAGCATTCTGGTCAGCGTTCTGGTCAGCGTTTTCATCAACGCTCTCGTCGGCGTCTTTCACTTGCTGGACAACCAAATGACGTTCGGGCTCACGACCTCGGCTGAACGTTTCTAGCTGCGCGTAATCGCCGAGTAAGCCGTGGACATGACGACGCTCAGCGGACGACAAGCCTTTAATTTCGTAATTCTCACCGCTGGCTAGGACCTGCTCGGCGGCTTCGATGGCGATCGCCTTGAGTTCAGCCTGACGCTTTTTCCGGTAGCCATTGATTTCAATGGTATAGGAGCGCTGCTCATCATCAGCCGCGCTTAAATTGAGGATGGTATTGGCTAAGTACTGCATCGAGTCGAGGACTTTGCCGCGATCGCCAATCAGCCCGGAAATTTGATCTTCAGACAGCGATGTCGTATCAATCGTGAGCCAATAGCTGTCATCAATGCCATCCTGGCTGCTCTCTGTGTCGGCTTCGGCCATCTGATCGCCGCTGACGTTGGCTTGCAAACCCTGGAGCGATAATAGTTTCTCTAACCAGCTGATGCTCTTTTCCATGAATTTTCTGCCTGGTATCGCGCTTAAGTGCAGTGCGCTATTTATTCAATGCGTTGCATACGCTCTATCCTATCAATCTGGTTGCCGCTTACATAAATAAGTTCAGATTCTATCGACTCTGTCACTTCAACGTTGGCTGTATCTCAGATATTCTACGTTGGCTAGCGCCTGACAAAAAGGGCTCACCCGTCGTTAATGGCAGGTGAGCCCTTGGTTTCAAGTTGCGGTTCGAAATGGCCCCTTGATGGCGAGTCGCTATGACTTCTTCTTGGCAATCCCTTTTTTCGATCTGGTTTTGCCTGATTTATTGGTACTTTTCGACTTGCTAGCTTTGGCTTTACCGGTCGCTGCGCTCTTCGCGGGCGTTTTCTTCGCTGAACCGGGCTCAAATGCAAGCTGGCCTCGTCCGTCGCCAGAGTCTTTAGCGGCCTTAGCGTCTTGAGCATCTACGAGCTTTTGCAGATTTTCAGGCAGCGGCTCTCTAGAAAGGATGAATGACTGGGCGGTCTGAAACATGTTGGCAATCACCATGTACATCAAGACACCAGCAGGCAGGGGGAAAAACAAAAACATGCCCGAGAAAATGATGGGCGTGAATTTGGCGATCGCCTGCTGCTGATCATTGCTGTCACCGCCACCGCTGCCGCCCTGCGTAATCTGCTGAGAGACGTATAGGCTTAGGCCAAAGAAAATAATCATGCCGAGGATATCCCAGTGGATTTCCCCATTCTCGCCCGTTACCCCAATCCGGCCCAGCTTCTCAATGAATAAAAAGCCTTTGTCTGCGGCTAGACCGGGCACCTCAGCTTGAATGGTAATATCGCCAGGCGCTAGCGCCTTGAGCGTGCCATCTGGCTGAATCGTGGCAATGTCATCGCCTTTGGTAATTTTCCAAGTGGGCGTAATGTCCACGCCCTCTTCTTTGTATTCAACGACTAAGTCATCTAAAGACTTATCGTCTACAGAGCGCAGCTCAATTTGGGTTGTTTGCCCAATCGCAACCTTATTGCCTGTCGGCACGACAGCGCTGACTTTAAAGTGTTCTCCATCAGCGACGAAAATATTACTGGGCTTAGTGATTAGCGGCGCTTGCTCTACCTGCTCAATGGCTTCTTGCGGCACAATTTTCAAGTTCACTGGCAGATTGGTATTGGCAAACGGCGATCCTCGTAGAGTGGCAAAGAGCGCAAACAGAATCGGCATTTGCAGTAAGACTGGGAAGCAGCCCGCCAGCGGATTACCAAACTCTGAATAGAGGCCCTTAATTTCCTCCTGCTGTTTAACCGGATCGTCCTTGTAGCGCTCTTTGACCTCCGCCATCCGCTTCTGCATGATCGGGTTAGCGACCTTCATTTTGCGCATATTGCGAATTGAGCCCGCATTTAGCGGATAAAGCGCAAAGCGGATTACTAAGGTGAGGGCGACAATTGCCAACCCGTAGCTAGGCACAATCCCATAGAAAAAATCTAGGATTGGCAGCATTACGTTGTTTGAGAGGAAGCCGATTCCGAAGTCCATGCGTGCGCTCTATGAGTGTTAAGGCTGTTGACTTTAATCTATCTGAATATTGCAGGTGTTGGCGATATCCTATGTGACTAATCCCGTAATATTCAGGATTTGCCAAGAAGCTAAAAGGATAGTTTTTTCGGTTAACCGAACTTTCTAACGACTGGCTGGAAATCGTCAGGCGCCGATTGCACCGCTAGCGACTTTGGCCTGAGGTGAAATTTTATCGGTGATGTAGTCGTAGACTTCTCTAAACTTGGGCACCGCGCGCAGCTCAATGCGGCTACCATCTTTGAGCGTGACGACCATATCTCCCCACATGCCTAAGCCTCTAGGCACGGTAACTACTTTCGCAATTTCTGAATAGATCAAGTCAGTGCGATCGCGTCCCATCCATCCGCCAGTAATCGAGATCCGCCGACTAGTAATCCGATAGCGTAGCCACAGCGCCCGGACAATTGCACCGACCGTTAGCGGAATACAGATAACGGTGAATGCCAGCGCTATGTTGAAGATGAGCTCGCCAACGTGAGGGCCGCCCTCGTAATAAACATCTTCTTTAATGGCCATAACATACCTCGGATTAAAACTTGGCTCAGACCGAATGAGTTAAGCTAGTTCAGAACAATCAGTTAAGAATAGTTAACTTTTTCAGCAGCTCTTCTAATTCTCTCAAAAAATCGTCAAATGCGCACTCTACTGCGGCGGGTCTGACCACAATCACGACCTGCCAACCGGGAGAAATATTCGGTAGGTGGCGACGGATAATGGCTTTGAGCTGGCGCTTGATACGGTTGCGGACTACGGCTCGTTTGCTGACTTTACGGCTAATAGAGATGCCAAAACACGACGGGAGCGCAGACGGATCTTCCGCTGCGCTCCTATCGCTGATGGGTGAGTCGATCACTCTAGGTTCCCGCTCAGGTTGTTTTTTTGCTTTCGCTTTAATGGCTTTCGCTTCCAGCGATTTGCGTTTGAGCGCTCTAACCGCGAGGTGTCGAGTCGCGGCTCGAGTGCCCCTACGGTGAACTTTACTAAAATCCCGAGAGGAGCCCAGTCGATTTTGCTTAGAAAGTGCCACGAGCGATCGCTAGGCAGCGAGACGAGCCCGGCCTTTACTACGGCGAGCTTTGATCACGTTGCGGCCATTTTTGGTTCGCATTCTGGCCCGGAAGCCAGACACTCGCTTACGCTTACGGGAAGTACCGCCAAGGGTGCGCTTCGTCATGGTGTGAGTTCTCCTCGGATTAGAGTTCGGATTAGAGTCTGGGAAAGAAGTCAGTCGTGCTAGCTAGCCAGCTAAAGAACCTGGCGACAAGCACGAATCTAACAGTCTACCGGTTACCCATATCTTCTGCAACCAGAAGCTCCCAAGTGCCGAGGTAGCGAGGCAGCACATCGCCGCGAGACTCTGCTTGCAAGTTAAAGCGAGCCATTAAGAACCGGTCAGGGTTGCGAGTGCCTTCTATGGCAATGACGTAGCTAGTGTCAGCGGGAATATCTTCGGTGAGATAAATGTCAATCTGACCGGATTCAGGGCTCCAGACGATATCTTCTGCCGGAATTTCGCGCCCCCCCGTGCCGCTGCTGCCACGGCGCACGGTGATTTTGTCAGTGTCAAAGGACCCATTGCGATCAGTAAAAGATTCTGGGTAGGTGATGCGAAGATGAGAAGCGGCTCTTTCCATCCGATCTGCCGGTACGCGCAGGTAGTAGTGGGCGCGGGTGCTGCGAGGCCGATTGTTGCGCAGCGTGTAGGGCAAGCGAAACTCCGAATCTACCCCACCAAAGAGCGTAATTCCTTGATTGGTTTGGGCGACGCCAGGCTGTACGGGCACTACCGTCAGAGTAGTGGCGATCGCTGCGCCAGAGAGGGCTAATCCCGACAGTAACCGATACATAGAACGCTTAGCAGACATTCGCTACGACTCCTCAAACAGGTAGTGACTTAAAAGACAGTGCTTAATTAATAGGCTTAACGAAAAGTAAAGTGCACCTGCCAAAAATTAAGGCACTGCGTTCCTTCGCTTTTCTTATATTACGTCTAACACTGCCGGTAGATCGCCTGCATAAGCCGGTGGACGGTTTCTTAACTGAATTTGCCGATTGCGCCTTGCCCTTTGCTGTCGGCTCACTTACCGTTCTCAGTAACGCTACAGGTCTTCAAAAACTTTTGCTAACGGACGTCAACCTTTGTGATTGCCTCTTCCATAGCGCATTTCTATTCTGCCAATATTTAATCTCGTCATCACACCCATTCAGTTTTATATAGGAATAGGAAAATTCATGACTCTTTCGACTCCGCAGGACCTCTCTCAAGCGAAACCGCAGAGTTCAAAAGATCAGCGTGCGTCCGATCCCGAACAGACCCTGCAGACGGCTCCGGCAAGCAACGAAGCGCCTGTAGAAAAAACAGCTAAAAAAATAGGCATTCCCCGCGAGGTATCAGCCGGAGAGCGCCGGGTAGCGGCCACGCCTGACACAGTCAAAAAGCTACAGAAGCTCGGCTTTGACGTGTTAGTTGAGCAATCGGCTGGGGCAGCGGCCAAATTCACTGACGAGGCATATCAGGCCGCAGGCTGTGAGATCGTTCCCTCCGCTGCTGAGCTGTGGGCCAACGCCGATATCGTGCTCAAGGTGCAGCCCCCTCAGGACCATCCCAATGGCCAGCATGAAGCTGACATGCTCAGTGCGGATAAATCTTTGATCAGCTTTATCTGGCCAGCGCAAAACCAACCTTTGGTAGACCGGCTCTCTAGTCGTCAAGCCACGGTGCTGGCAATGGACGCGATCCCTCGTATCAGCCGCGCTCAAAAAATGGATGCGCTCAGCTCAATGGCCAACATTGCGGGCTATCGGGCAGTAATAGAGGCGGCTAACCAGTTCGGACGATTTTTTACCGGACAGATTACAGCGGCGGGTAAGGTGCCCCCCTGTAAGGTGATGGTGATTGGCGCAGGGGTTGCAGGTCTCGCTGCGATTGGAGCCGCTAAGAGCCTAGGAGCGATTGTGCGTGCGTTTGACACCCGGCTGGTGGTCAAAGAGCAGGTAGAAAGCCTAGGCGCAGAATTTTTGGAGCTGAGCTTTGAAGAGGACGGCTCGGGTGAGGGCGGCTATGCCAAAACCATGAGCCCAGAATTTATCGCCGCAGAAATGGCGCTATTTGCTGAGCAGGCCAAAGAGGTCGATATCATTATCACCACCGCGCTGATTCCGGGCAAGCGCGCGCCTTTGCTGGTGACTCAGGAGATGGTAGAGAGCATGAAACCAGGCTCGGTGATAGTCGATATGGCGGCTGAGCAGGGCGGCAACTGCGCGGTCACCAAGCCCGGTGAGATCTACAGCTACAACAATGTCACGATTGTGGGGATTACCGATTTTCCTAGCCGGATGGCGAGCCAGTCTAGCCAGCTATACGGCACTAATTTGTATCATCTGCTCAGTGACATGGGCGGCTCAGAAAACTACAAAGTTGATTTTGACGATGAGGCAGTGCGCGGTGCGCTGATTACCTATGACGGTGAAGTGACTTGGCCTGCGCCTAAGCCTGAGAAGCCGCCTGCACCAGCAGTGAAACCAGCCGCAGTTGTACAGCCCTCTGTGGCTGAGGAACAAAAATCTTCATCCTTGATTAAATGGCTGGGTTGGGCGGCGCTGATCAGCGGGATTGTCACGGTTGGTCTCACTGCCCCACCTTCATTTCTCTCTCACTTTACGGTGTTTATTTTGGCTTGCTTTGTTGGCTGGCAGGTGATTTGGAATGTGAGCCCGTCGCTGCATACGCCGCTGATGAGTGTGACCAATGCGATTAGCGGCATCATCATCATTGGTGGACTGCTGCAGCTTCAAGGCAGTGGATTTGGCGGATGGAGTGCGACGACAGCGCTAGGAGCGATCGCGATTCTGGTTGGTACGATCAACATCTCCGGCGGCTTTCTAGTCACCCAGCGAATGCTCAAAATGTTCCGCAAATAATTTAGACCGCCTGCAACTTTTAGAAGGAATCAAATAAATGTCCAACAATTTAGTGACGGTCGCTTATATTGCGGCCATCGTTCTGTTTATTTTGAGCTTGGGCGGACTGTCTAATCAAGAGACGGCCAAGCGCGGCAACCTGTACGGCATTGTCGGGATGGCGTTGGCGATTGGGGCGACTGCATTCGGGGCGGGCGTGACGAACTACACCGTGCTAGCAGCGGTACTAATACCTGGCGTAATTATCGGTGCACTCTTGGCCGCGCGAGTAGAGATGACCGAGATGCCCGAGCTAGTGGCGGTGCTGCACAGCTTTGTCGGTTTGGCAGCGGTGCTCGTGGGGATTGGCAACTATTTGCAGCCTGAATCTGGGCTGGTCGGCGCAGAAGAGACGATTCACATGATTGAAATTTATGTGGGTGTCTTCATTGGGGCAGTGACGTTTACCGGCTCGGTGGTGGCCTTTGGCAAGCTGAAGGCGATTATCAGCAGTAAGCCGCTAATGTTACCCGCGCGGCATTTGCTGAATGTGGGCCTGCTGGTCGGGACGGTGGCGCTGGGCTTCGTCTTTATGGGCGCAGAAGGTGCCGCTGGTCTGCCGGCTTTGCTGGGCATGTGCGGTTTGGCTGGGCTGCTAGGAATGCACTTGGTGGCGGCGATTGGCGGGGCGGATATGCCGGTGGTGATTTCGATGCTGAACAGCTATTCGGGCTGGGCAGCAGCAGCGGCAGGCTTTATGCTCTCGAACGATCTGCTGATTGTGACGGGGGCGCTGGTCGGCAGCAGCGGGGCTATCCTCAGCATCATTATGTGTCAGGCAATGAACCGTTCGTTTATCAGCGTGATTCTCGGTGGCTTTGGTCAGGGAACGGCGGCTTCATCCTCGGGTAGTTCTGCGCCGGGTGGCACGGCGACGGCGACGACTGTAGAAGAGACGGTAGAGCTGCTGAACGATGCGAGCAGCGTGATTATTGCGCCAGGGTATGGCATGGCGGTGGCGCAGGCGCAGCACGC
This sequence comes from Phormidesmis sp., assembly GCA_049680585.1. GTDB lineage: Bacteria > Cyanobacteriota > Cyanobacteriia > Phormidesmidales > Phormidesmidaceae > Phormidesmis. Next base: position 9,244 of record JBAUIB010000191.1, on the reverse strand, counting down.
GGTGGCCGATATTACGAAGATTTTGCGCGATCGCGGCACCCAAGTGCGCTTTGGCATTCATCCGGTGGCGGGCCGTTTGCCGGGTCATATGAATGTGCTGCTCGCAGAAGCGAATGTCCCCTACGACATTGTGCTGGAAATGGACGAAATCAACGACGACTTCTCGGATACTGACGTGGTGCTCGTGATTGGCGCAAACGATACGGTGAACCCAAGCGCATTAGACGATCCGACGAGTCCGATTGCCGGTATGCCGGTGCTGGAAGTGTGGAACGCGGCCAGTGTGGTGGTGATGAAGCGCAGTCTCTCGGTGGGCTATGCGGGTGTTGATAATCCGCTGTTCTACAAAGACAACTCGCAGATGCTCTTTGGCGATGCGAAAGCCAATGTGTCGGCAATTTTGGCGGAGATGCAGAAGAGCGAGGCGAAGGTGCCCGCGATGGCAGGGGCTTAGTTGAGAAGCTTAGTCACACAGAGCGATCGCTCAACCATTGCCTAACCCTTGTTTTGCCTTGGGAAAAACATCTTTCCTGAGATAGAGCGCAAAACTTAGAAAAGGCTCGAATATACCTATTGACTTAAACCTTTTTTCTCTTTAGTCCGGATCAGGGGTTTAGCGATACATATAGCCAGGGACAGCTTGTCTCTGGCTAATTTTTTGGCCATTTCATCTATAGGAAAACAGTGATGTTCTGGTTTTTGGTAGAGCCTGCTTCGGAAACGCTACAAGCGCCGGTTTCGACTTTTGTACTGCTGTTGGCAATCGTACTGGTAACGCCGCCGATATTCGAGCGGTTTAAGCTACCGGGGCTGGTGGGCTTGATTGCGGCGGGTGTGGTGTTTGGGGGTAGCGGACTGGGCTGGCTGAACGCTGAATCGGACACGATGAAGCTGTTTTCGGAAATCGGCAAAATCTATCTGATGTTTGTCGCCGGGCTGGAAATTGATCTGATCTTGTTTCAAAAGACGCGCGATCGCTCAGTTGGCTACGGGCTGATGACGTTTGCAATCCCGTTACTGGGCGGTATTGCTGTCGGATTGTTCTTTGGCTTTGGTTGGCTCGCGGCTGTTTTGATCGGCTCGCTATTGGCCTCGCATACGCTATTGGCTTATCCGATTGTGCAGCGCTTTGGTGTCGTTGATGATGAGGCGGTGACGGTAACCGTTGGCGCTACTATTTTTACGGATATTGGCTCGCTGCTGGTGCTAGCGATCTGTTTAGGGGTTAATCAGGGTGACTTTTCTATTATTAAGCTGTTAACGCTGTTGGGGTCACTGGGCCTGTATGCGATCGCTGTTTTGCTGGGTCTTAAGCAGCTCGGTAAGCTATTTTTCCGTAAAGTGGGCCGAGATGAAGGCAACCGATTTTTGTTCGTGCTGCTCTCTGTGTTTTTGTCCGCTGTTGTCGCTCAGCTGATTGGCGTTGAAAATATTATCGGTGCGTTTTTAGCCGGATTGGCTATCAACAGCATTCTCGGCGAAGGCCCCGCAAAAGAGAAAATAGAATTTATGGGCAGCGTCCTGTTTATTCCGATGTTTTTCGTCAATATGGGCCTGTTGCTAGATCTCAACGCCTTTAGCAGCATTTTATCTTCAATCAACTTGCCGCTGTTAATTGTGGCCGTACTGTTGGTTACCAAGCTGCTGGCCGCGCTAGCAGCCCGGCAGCTATACGGCTATAGCTGGACGCAAACGTGGGCAATGTGGTCACTGTCGGTCCCTCAGGTGGCAGCGACGCTAGCAGCAGCGGTGGTTGGCTACGAAGCCGAGATCATTAATACCGAGGTGTTTAATAGCATTATTTTACTGATGCTGGTAACGGCGATTTTAGGGCCGCTAGTGACGACAAGAGCGGCGGGAAGTCTGGCCTTGCAGAAGACGTTTGATGAAACAGATTCGCTGGATTGGTTGCCGCCGCCGAGCGATATTCCGGACTCTTTTTCGGTGGTAGTGCCTGTGTACAATCCTGAAAATGAGCGATCGCTGATTGAGCTAGCCTCTGTAGTTGCGCAATATGCGAGCGGGCGGGTGATTCCACTGGCAGTCGCCCTGGCCCAGCCACAAATGGATTCGCCTCAGCTTACCAAAGCTCTCACCCGCAGTCGTCAGCTTTTAGAAGATGCACAGACGATTAGCGAAGAGTTTGAAGCGTTAATCGAACCTGAGCTGAGGATTGACTACAGCGTGGCGCGAACGATTGCCCATGTGAGCCGTGAGAAAAATGCCAACCTGATTGTGTTAGGACTTGCTCGGCGTTCTCGGTTGGGCCAGCGCTTGTTTAACAACATTCAAGATGACGTGATGCGTATCGCTCACTGCCCGGTGGTGGTTGCTCACCTAGCAGAATCGCCCACTACCTTCAAGTCAATCTTGATTCCGATTGAAACGCCGTCGGTGATGACGCTGCGTGTGCTTCGATTTGCGCAGGTGTTGGCCGTTGCCAACAACTCAAAAATCACGCTGCTGCATGTGTTCAATCCGCGCAACTCACAGATCTATCAGACGCGGGTAAAAAAGCAGCTAGAGATTCTCCTGGACCGACTGCCGCCTGCGGATTGTTCTATCGAAATTGAGCTGCTAGCGCGTGACAATGTGGTGGCAGCGATTGCCAAGGCGTCTCGTAGCTATGATCTGGTGATTTTGCGATCGCAGCGTCGCCGCAACAGTAGCGGCCTCAGCATTGGTGAATATACAACACCTCTGGTACAGCAGCTAAAAGGATCGGTTGTGCTAGTGGGAGAGCCTCATCCTCTGCCGGTCAATCAGCCGATACGGCGTAAAGAGCTCTCTACCAGCAATCTGTCAACAGCGACTTAGAAACGAGACTCTCATAAAGGCTACATAATAAAAAACGGGATCATCTGATGAGATTATCCCGTTCCTATATGAGTGATGTGTAAGGCCAATGCGCGAGGCAGCGGCCTTCCAATCAGCCGTTACTAGATAGCCACAGACACGTTTCCAGTCAAGTTGTTTGCGCCTAGAAGCTCCGTTAAGGTTTCATGTCCCGCAGCAATAAGCGCGTTTGCTCCCTGCTCTGGTAATGACAGACTGCCAAGACCCAAGCTGCTTGACAGACTATTCAAGTCAAGATCAATATCAAAGCGGAGGGTACTGCTACCGCTGTCGCCTCGGCTCAGCGAGAGGCTACCCCATTCATAGCTAGCCGAGAGGCCATCGTCTAGACCGCCCTCAAGCAGAGAGTCGATGATCTCACCGACTGTGAAGTCGCCTGTTGATGGGTCACCGCCAGTACCTTCGGAGCCAGTGCCTTCGGAGCCAGTGCCATTGAAGCCAGCAACGCCCAAGAGCGGATCGAGATCCAAAGGCTGAGCGAGCTGGATCTTGATGATTTCGTTGTTGTCAATTGCCTCGGCGTCGCGACCGAGGGAGAAGGGATAGTTGTTGTCGTTGGCGACTAGCAGGGTGTCAGAATCGAGCACCAGCACATCTTCAATGGTGACAAAGGGAAAGTCGAAAGTGGTGCTGCCGTCGCCGTTAAGATCGTCAGGGTCAGCAATGTTGAGCAAATCTACAACGGCTTCTTTTTTAACGAAGCCATCGCTGTTAAGCTCAGCCAAATTCACCTTGAAGATCTTTTTGAACTCAGCATCTTCACCTTGGTTGCCGTCGCGCTCAATCACTAAAAACTCGTCTTCGTTAATCGGCGTAAAGTCACCAATCGCATGGTTAGGCTCATCTAGCTGATAATATCCCAATAGCCCGTCAAACTCGCTATCGACCGTGTCGAATTCGTAAATGCGCAGTGAGCCTGCTGGATCACCAAGCACCGTCCCTTCTAGCATGGGATAGAGGGTTTGGCGATCGGGGCTAAAGGCCATGCCTTCAAAACCGCGAGAGCCTGCTAAATTTGCACTGGCTTCGCCTGCGAGCACTGCCGGATTATCAGGAGAGTAGACAAAGTCGGCGGTGATTGTGTCTACCACCTCTGCGCCAATGCCTGGGAAGTCGGTAAAGAAGCCATCTACACCGACTTGCACGAGCTGGGCAATCTCATCTTCGAGCGTTTGCGGCGTACCGTCGGCGTTGAGCGTTAAGAATCGCTCTTCAGCGCGCAGCGTATAGGGATGAACCTGCAAACCGGCATCGTGAGCATCCTCGACAAAGGAGGTAACTGCGCCCGTGAGCTGAGAGGTGATTTCGGCTACACCGTCGCCATTGCCATCAACGGGCTCAGCGATTGGGTTGCGCAGCAGGACGTTGTTCTTCCAGGGACCAGCGCCTTCGGCGTACTTGTCGCTGATGATCTGAAGAATGTCAGCGTCGTCCAAATCACCGTAAACGGTAGTTTCAGAGAGCGGATTTTCAGCCGCATCTAGGAAGTCTTGACCGTAGATAGCCGCCAAATCGTTACCTTGGGCAACGTTGTAGCGAATATCGTAGGGAAAGGAGAAGACATCTTCAGGATTAGCGCCCTCTGTGGTGTCGCCGTAGAGCTGCACCAGCGGAATATTGCTTAAGCCTTCGGCATCGAGCCTAGCTTGGATTTCAATCAGGTTTTGCACTTCAAACGATTGGATGAAGATGCGGCTCGGATCGGTGAAGTCTTCGGCGATGAGCGTGTCTACCAGGATTTGGCTGGTGTCTTGGTTGATGGGTGTGCCATCAAGGAAAGTCCCTTCTTCTGCGAGGAAGGTAGGGTGCTTGGTTTCGGGGTAGATGCCGATTTGCTTGCCGGTTTCAGCTTCGACCGATTTCACCAGGTCGATGACTTCTTTTAAAGTTGGAATCTCGAACTGACCGTCAAATTCGGTGTTGTCGGGGCGCACGGCAGGAATGCGCTCTTTGGCTCGTAGGGTCTTGAGTTCTTCTAGGGTGAAGTCTTCGACGAACCAGCCGGTTAGCTCACTGCCGTCAATGATTTTGGTGGTCTGACGATCAACAAATTCAGGGCGATCGCTCACATCGGTCGTCCCCGAAATCTCATTCTCGTGGCGAGCGACCAACACGCCGTCTTTGGTCACCACCAAATCAGGCTCAATGAAATCTGCACCTTGCTCAATTGCCAGCTCGTAAGCTGCGAGCGTATGCTCAGGGCGGCTGCCGCTCGCACCCCGGTGGCCAATCACTAGCGGATCTTGACCGTTTAGCGTATTGAAGCTGTTGATATTCGGTGTGGGAATGGGCGCTTCTAGCAGTTTGCCGCTCTCATCAAAGTGCAGAATGTAGGGACCAAACTCTTCTCCAATCCAGATATCGCCATCTGCGCCGATGGTGAATGATTCGATATCAAAGTCGGAGCCAGTGAGATTACGCTCGGTGCTGCCTTCGTTTTGAATGTCAAACGGAATTAGCCCATCGGGGTCGCTGAGCTGAACAAAGCCCTGAACATCAACGCTGGCATCGCCCTCTTCGGAACCGGCAAAATTTGGATCGACTTCATAAATGCGCAGCAAGTAGTCAGCGCTGTTGGCCTTGGCGCCAAAGCCGTTGTCAGAAAGGAACCAGTATGTGGAGCCATCACCACCGGGGGCAAACTGCACACCGCTAAAGCCTTGAACGGGCGGGCCTTCGAAGGGGCCGGTGCGACCGTTGGCGTCAATCCCTTCTCCGGTTGCTGGGCCTTCGGCAAAAGTATCTGCGGGGAGTGAGGCGTAGCCTTCTAGCTGGGCGACATCTTTGGAGAGGAAGAAGATTTGACCGCCTTGAACCAAATCTGCCTCGTCGATAATGCCGCCACCGACGCTGTGCGCCTGAATATCGCCAATGAACAATGTGCCAGGGGCTTCATCAAAGAGGGTAGAAACGTCGATAATGCCGGAAGATTCCCAGTTGCCGATGTCATTTGGCTGGCTGTCTCGCTGACCGGCAGGAACGCCTGCGCCTCTGTTCATTTGGGCGACGCGGGTGAGTTCACCTGTCGCCGGATCGAGCTTCCAGATTGAGGATTCTTCTCCAGAAGTCCCGCCAAAGGCGCTGTTGATCTCATCAGGATCGGGGATGCTGCCATCGGTCGGGACATCGTTACTAGTGGAGCGATCTTCTTGCAGGTAGATGAAGCCGTCGTCCGCCCACTCAAGATTGTCAGGGCTGCGTAGGCCAAAGTCAGGATGCTCGAACTGTCCTGCGCCTGCGTCGTCGCCGTCATAGAGAATGTCGAGCTGTGCGGTGAGCGGATCGCCCGATTCGCTAAAGTCTACATTGATTTGATAGGTGGTGCCCCAGTTGTCGATGGCAAAGCGATCGCCCCGTCCGGTAGACGCCAGTACCGCCTGCGTGCCGTCTTCAGGATTGGTCGCAACATCTTCTGGGCGAGAGAATTGGAAGCTGCCAGCTTCGAGCGCTAGCGCGTCCTGCTGATCTTGAGTGGCAAAGCCCTGTGCATCATAGCCAGTAGCGCTGTCTTCGCTAGCCAGATCAGGGCGATAGTAGTCCATCTCTACCCACTGGCCAGACTGAGTGTTGCCAGTGCCATTAAAGCCAAAAGGATCAGGAGCAGAGTCGGCATCGATTTCTTCGCCATCGGCATTGAGGAAGGTTGGCGTATCCGCGCCTTCCTCCGGCACCCAGGTGTAGAGCTTGCCATTTGACAGGCCATTGCGAGCGAGCAGATCAGCGCCTTCGCTGCTGTCTTTTTCACCGACGTACATTAATAGCGGTGCGGCTTCGCGGTCATCGCCCACCAGGAAGGCGACCTTATCAGGGGTGCCCGTATCTAGTTCGGTGACGCTTTCCCAAGCAGCGCGGCCCATCCAGGGTACGGCATATAGTGTATTAGTCGCCGGATCAATCACAAACTCGCTGCCACCCCCGGTTTCTTCGCCAGTAAAAAAGAGAGAATCTACCAGGCCACGGCCTTCGCCGAACTGCTGCGCCTCAATGTAGGCCGCTGAGCAGAGGCGGTTAATGCCTTCAAATTCTAGATCAGTGGGCTCATCGACCACTTCGCCTTGGCGGTTAATAATGGTGTCGTAAGCCAAACCCGAATCGACGACGCTGCGGGTTGCTTTATCAATATCAAAGTAGCTAACGCGCGCACCGGCAAGTTCTGTTCCATTTGCTAGGGTGTAGCTGTAGCCTGCACTGCTACCTAGCTCGGCGTTGACTAAAAGCCGGACGGTAGTGTCATTGAGCGCGTAGGCCCCAAGCCCATCGGGAATGCCTGGTGCTAGATAACCGGTCGCTTCACTAGCTGCTGGTGTCGTATCGCCAATGGTCACTAGCGAGTCAACAATGTAGCCAGTGCCGCCAACTCCTTCTATCTGAGCCGGCTGAACGGTGTCAAAGTTTGCCATTATCTACGGAATCCTAAGTTTTAAATATTGGTAGGCACGGAGAAACCATCGAAACCGGCTGAAAGGTATATCTCTAGATACTTTCAGCTTGCTTCGACACAAAAAACAGCAGGCGATATTCTCCAATTTCACCTCTGTCAGCACCCTTATGATTTCTGTCTTTTACGAGTTCAGAATCTCACTGAAAGGTTAAGAGAACACTGTCGAAACTTTAAATATAATTCTGTTGTTTGCTTTTTAATGAATGTTTGTAGCGTAGAAATAACGCTGGTTTTGGGACTTTAGTCAATGAGTAATTCGAACGCGTAGAGGTGCTAAAACCGTCATTATCTGTCTCGGTATCGTCCGTTTGACAGATGCATTTGCTGACAGATGTGCCTGCTAACAGATGTGCTTGGAGCAAAGACCGCTATGCCGAGTGACTATTTTCTCTCAGGCAATTGACACCTTCAAAAGGGGCCTGATACCCTATGGGGTAGGTTTGTTGTCTCGTGCAGCAGGCCGCTAACCGCCCCGAAAAATTTAGTCGCTGACGGTGACTGCTACGAACAGCCATCGCCAGCTAGCCCCTCGCTGAAGACCCCAGCAAGGTGGTTGTGCATAATGATGCCACAGCCACCCTGACTTTTGGCAAGTTGGGGTGGCTAACTTTTTCGCGGGTTTTCTTCTACACCTCTTATTGGAGAGACCCATGAAAACCGTATATTGCCTATCTGGCCGACTCTTGAGCGATCGCCCACAGCCTTCATCGCTGATTACTCAGCGTTCGTCACTTCCGGTTCCTTTACCGCAGCTCGTCTCCTCTAGCAGGGCTCCCGGTGAGTCTGTTCGTCATGTTTTGCTGGGCAGTCCTGAGGCGGTTCGCCAGACGATTCATTTGCTGCATACGCTGCACTACAGTGAGCCGATTTTGTGGAGTCCGGTGCTGGCAATTACCGAACCGATGACCATTACCCCAGCGCAGGGAGAGGCGATCAGTTTGTTGCGCAAGCATCTGTAGTTTTGCTGTCTGGATGCGGTCGGGCAGAGGTGTGCGATCGCAGCCGAGTCACTACATGACAACGGGCCAAGTGACTCGCGGCGGTGCGACCCCGCGTCGCTTTGCGGCGCTAGGGAACGCGCACCAAGACGGTGTACGAGTGCATCCGCATACCGCTATATCTTAACGAAGTGATCGAGCAGTTCGCGGTGGATGAAATTTTCTCAATCGCTATCTGTTAAGACTCTGACTTAGGCAAAAATCGCTTCAGCAGGCTTTGCCAATCCGATTCACTTTGTTCTCGCATGAGCTGAGCATTGATTGTTTCTAGCGAAGCGCCGCTACCCTCTGGCAGGGCAAATACATAGCGCCGCGTTTGCATGCCGGTAGATTCTACTGCCAGTCGGTTTTGAAAGTTCTCTTTGTTGAGGTAGCGCAGCAGTGCAGTATCGTAAATAAACGCATCAATTTGGCCTTGCTCAATTGCGTCGAGTCCGGCTTCAGGGGCTTCTATCGGCTGAAAGGAAATCTGTTGTTGTTTTAACGCCTGAGCAGCTTCAGATCCTTCTATCGTGCCGACCTTCATCGTTTTAAGATCGGCAAACTGGGTGAGCTGGCCGCTCTGATCTTTTGTCAGCACTGAGGTGATGGTGGCTGTCAGGCTCGCGGTGATGCCCATCGCGACCAGCATCCAAACCAGCGCCACAACCCGACCGCCAATGGTAACGGGTGCTTTATCGCCATAGCCAATGGTCGTCATCGTCACCCCGGCCCACCAAAAGCTATCCCATACGCCTTGGCCTATTTTGCTGCTATACATGTCATCATTCGGCCCTCGCTCAAACAGCCACACAATCAGACCCACTAGCAGCAACAGTGCCGATAGCCACAGGCACACCCACAAAAACTGCGGTGACAATACAGCGAGGACGGTATCTAACAGGCTTCGCTGCCGTGACTGGGCGATGCCCAAGGACGAGAGGTAATAGCTTTGGGTAAAGTCAACCTG
>JBAUIB010000190.1:0-5971 GCA_049680585.1 Phormidesmis sp. | reverse complement strand
GATACAGGAGAACTCGGAGACAACGTCACTGGCGAGACAACGCCAACGCTGACCGGCACCGGTACGCCAGGTGAGACCGTCACTCTCTATGCCGATGACGCCCCTGTCGGCACTGCCATCGTCGATGATGCTGGCAACTACAGCGTCACACCCGATGCGCCACTGGCAGAAGGCACGCCTGCATTGACCGTGACGACCACTGACCCCAGTGGCAACGAGTCCTCCCCATCAGCCCCGCTGATGCTCACGATTGATGAGACCGCGTCCACTGCGCCCGCAGCCCCAACGCTAGACTCTGCATCTGACACAGGAGCACCTGGGGATAACATCACTGGCGACACGACACCAACGCTGACCGGCACTGGTACACCTAGTGAAACCATCAAGCTCTATGCCGACGGAGAAGTTGTCGGTAGCACAGTGGTGGACCTCGAGGGCAACTACAGCGTCACGCCAGATGCACCCCTGTCAGAAGGCACACCTGCGCTGATCGTGACGACGACTGATGAGAGCGGCAATGAGTCTGCTCCATCAGCACCGCTAACGCTCACGATTGATGAGACTGCGCCCACTTCGCCTGTAGTTCCAACGTTAGATCCAGCTTCCGATACAGGAGAACTGGGCGACAACACCACGGGTGACACGACGCCAACGCTGACCGGCACTGGCACGCCTGGCGAAACCGTCACGCTCTATGCTGATGGCACTGAAGTCGGTACCGCTGTTGTCGATGATGCTGGTAACTATAGCGTCACGCCAGATGTGCCCCTAGCAGAAGGTACGCCTGCACTGACCGTGACGACGACTGATGAGAGCGGCAACGAGTCCGCCCCATCTGAGCCGCTGATGCTCACAGTTGACGAGACTTCATCCGCTGTGCCTGTAGCTCCAACGCTGGCCCCTGCCTCTGATACAGGAGCACCCAACGACAATATCACTAGTGATACGACGCCAACACTAACTGGCACCGGTACACCTGGTGAAACCGTTAAGCTCTATGCTGATGGCCTTGAAGTGGGTACCACCGTCGTTGATGATGCCGGTAACTATAGCGTCACACCCGATGCGCCCCTGGCAGAAGGTACGCCAGCACTGACCGTGACGACCACTGACGAGAGTGGTAATGAGTCTGCTACCTCACCAGCATTGCCAGTTGTGATCGATGCTACTGTGCCAGACAGTATTAGCATTGATGGGACGATCGCTGTAGATAACGTTGTTGATTCTACTGAACAACAAAACGTTGTTATAAGCGGCCAGAATGGTGAGTCAGGCAATACGGTTGAAGTTACCTTCACTGATGGCACAACCACACTAGGACCCATTAATACTGAGGTGCAGTTAGATGGTTCCTGGGCAATACCTGACACCGATATCGGCGGACTGACGAATGGTGACATCACAGTCTCAGTCACGGAAACTGACCTTGCTGGTAATGTGAGTACGCCAGTTACAACAATATTTGAGAAAAATGTTGTTGAATCGGGATCGGGTGGCGGTGATACCATCACTGGTGGTGCTGGCACCGATATCATCAACGGATTGAGTGATGACGATATTCTAGATGGTGGCGCTGGCGACGACGTTATAAACGGCGGTAGCGACCAGGACATTATTCTGGGTGGCACTGGCAACGACATCTTGAATGGCGGCAGTAAAGATGACCAAATTGACGCTGGAGATGGAGATGACCTTGTCAATGGTGGTAGTGGAAATGATATCCTCAACGGCCAGAATGGCAGAGATTTGCTAAGCGGCGGTAGCGGTAGCGATCTAATCTACGGCGGTGATGGAGATGATCTCCTTACTGGTGGCAGTAATGATGACATTCTCTATGGTGAAGCTGGCCAAGATCTCCTGCGTGGATCTAGCGGCAATGATGTGCTGATTGGTGGCACCGGAGACGATCTCTTGTTCGGTGGCCAAGGTAGAGATGCCTTCACCTACACGCGAATTGATGAGTTTGGTGATACTATCTACGACTTTGAGATTGTGCGCGATCGCATCGACTTAAGCGGCATCTTCAACGGCAACGCCTCCCTTGGCAGCAACGTCATAGCCCAACAGAACCGTAACCATACCGCTATACTGGCTGACACGGGCTCGGGTATGGAGCAAGTTGCCCTATTGCTAAATGTCAACGCCGATACCCTAGATAACAGCAACTTCATCTTCTAGATAGCTGCGCCTCTGCTCCGTTTTTGCCTCGTCAGTGCGTGAACAGCTGACGAGGCAAAAATGCGATCGCCCAACTCATTTAACCGCTGTCTTGAGTGCTCTGTGCTGCAACTGCTGGGCAAACAAGCCGTATTTAGGCCCAAATACCATTGCGACAATGAAGAAAATCGTCATCAGCACAACAATACAGCCACCTGTCGAGGCATCGAGGTGATAGCTGAGATAGGTGCCAAAAAAACAAGATAATACGCTGCTCGCAACAGAAATTGCTAGCATGTGATCGAAGCGATCTGTCAGTAAATACGCAGTCGAACCAGGCGTCACCAACATCGCCACAACCAGCACAATACCTGCCGTCTGCAAAGCGGTTACAATCGTCAATGCCAGCACCGAGAGCAGGGTGTAGTACATTAGCTGAGTATTAAGACCAATCGCTTTAGCGTGATTGGGATCAAAGCAAAACAACAGCAGATCTTTACGGCGCAGTAGAATAATTGCCAGCGTTAAGAATCCAGCGATGAGCGTTTGAATAATGTCTTGGGTTGAAATGCCCAACACATTGCCAAAGAGAATATGAAAGAGATCTATATTGCTGGGAATCTTGGTGGCTAACACCAACCCAAAGGCAAAAAAGCCCGTGAAGATAACCCCAATAACGGCGTCTTCTTTTAAGCGGGTTTTAGATTTTACATAGCCGATGGCCACGGTTGCGCCAAATCCAAAAACAAAGGCTCCCAGCGAAAAAGGAAGTCCCAGCGCATAGGCTACGACAACGCCCGGAACCACCGCGTGAGAGACCGCGTCGCCCATCAATGACCACCCTTTTAAGGTGACGTAGCAAGAGAGCACTGCGCAAACCGTACCGACAAAGGCACTGACCCACAGTGCCTGAATCATAAAGCCTAGCTGAAAAGGTTCAATCAGCCAGTTCCAGGTTGCTTCTAGGGAGAGTCCTAGCAGTGGAGCGGCCATTGAGAGCGTCGTCCCTATCATGAATTGATGCCGCGAGGATCCGCTGGGGCTGTTGTCTTCGTTGGCTGAATAAAAGAATGGCCGGGTTGATTGGCTGATTGTGCGGCGGGCGATTGGTTTGTTTTGGCCGGAAGGCTGCTGAGTGGCAGGCCGCCGAAGGTCATTGATAGATTTTCTTCGGTGAAGGTTTCTGCAGTGGTGCCTGCCGCTAGGATGGTTTGGTTGAGAAGGATAACGCGATCGCAAAATGTAGAAATCGACGCCAAATCGTGCGTGGACACCAACACCGTATGCCCTTCATCGCGAAGCTGCAACAGCAAGTTGACAATGCCCTTTTCTGTTTTCACATCCACCCCCGTAAAAGGCTCATCTAGCAAAATCACCTTTCCTTCTTGAGCCAGCGCCCTTGCCAAGAAAGCCCGCTTCTTCTGACCGCCGGAGAGCTCTCCAATTTGACGACCCTTAAAGTCACTCAGCCCGACTCGCTCCAGACTCTCCATCACAATCCGGCGATCTTTACGGCTAGGAATCCGAAACATATTCATGTAGCCATACCGGCCCATCATCACCACGTCATAAACGCTAATCGGAAAGTTCCAGTCCACCTCATCGGCCTGTGGAACATAAGCCATCAGCTGCTGCTTTTGCGCCTGCGCTACCGACAGATCGTCAATATGCACGCTTCCCTGACTCGGTGATAAAAACCCCATAATGGATTTGAACAAAGTAGATTTGCCGCCCCCATTCGGCCCAACGAGTCCCGTAATTGTGCCGGGCTGTACGTAGCAGCTAGCGTTGTATAAAGCCAAACGAGAATTGCTATACGTTACGCTAATATCATCTACAGCGATGCCGTAAGCGGGTCTGCTGGCAGTTGGTGTTTGAGTCGTTGCAAAAGTCATAGGATAAAAAATACAGCTAACAATTAAGACAAAAACAGCAATGAACAGATAATCTCTTCAACAGCGCATCACGAATCGCCTCCGGTGAGCCCGCTGCTGATGACATCGGCGTCATATTGCAGCAAGTCTAAAAACGTCGGCACCGGTCCTGATGGGGTAGACAGCGAATCTACATACAAATTGCCGCCGAAGGTCGCGCCTGTCGCCTTTGCAATTTCTTTTTGAGCCTCGTCGCTAATTGTGCTTTCGCAAAATACGGTGGGCACATCGTTTTCAGAGACTTTGTCAATCACAGACTTTATCTGCTGAGGCGTAGATTGCTGCTCTGCATTAATCGGCCAAATGTAAATCTCTTTCAGTTCGTAGTCGCGAGCCAGATAAGAAAACGCGCCTTCACAGCTCACCAAATAGCGCTGAGAGTCAGGGACGGTTTCTAGCTCCGTTTGCAGTGCCGCATCAATTGATTTGAGCTGCTCACTGTAGGCAGCGGCATTGGCGTTATAAGTCTCGGCATTGTCTGGATCGATTTTTACGAACGCTTTGCGAATGTTTTCTACATACGTCAGCGCATTTTTAGGGGACATCCACGCATGAGGGTTCGGCTTATCAGCATAGGGGCCCGCCGCAATGGGAATAGCTGTAATCCCCTCTGTCAGGACGGCTGAGGGTACATCCTTAACATTGCCTAAGAACTGCTCGAACCAGCGCTCTAAGTCCATGCCGTTATACAGAATCAGATCGGCGTTTTGAGCTTTGGCAATATCGCTAGGCACAGGCTCGTAGCCATGAATCTCTGCCCCTACTCGCGTAATCGACTCCACATCGAGCGCATCGCCTGCCACGTTTTCAGCCATATCTGCCAAGATGGTAAACGTCGTGAGCACCTTCTTGCGGCCATCGTTAGCTTCAGTGTTTTCTGAACCAGTGGGTGCACAGCCGCCTATCGCTAAAGCCATAGCAAGCGAAATCACGCCCAGTGACCTGAGGCAAAATGGCTGCCAGCGGTTGACTGCGACATTGCGTTCAACATTAAAAAAAGGCAAGCGGCTCATAGATCTGTCAGATCGCTGGATTTCATAATCGTTTCACTTTTCATAATTGTTTCATAATTATTCTGGAATGACAACTAGAGAAGGCCGTATTACGAAGTATGGCTAGACAGCCTGTCAACTTATGCAAAGCGTTGGTATTGTTTCGTTATGGCCGATGGAATCTATGGAGAGCAAGGTAATGTACTAAGCTAGCCATAGCCTTCGGCCATACTCCCTTCTTTCCTACTCAAATTTCAGCCCTTTGCTCCCTTGGCTGCTTTGTAACCTATGTCTCTCACTCCTATTCGCCGCGAACGTAAGAAATCAGCTATTAAGACAGCGGCGATACTAGATGGGGCAATGCAGGAATTCTTAGCCAACGGCTATGCGGCGACTAGCATGGACCGGGTTGCCGCTAAAGCTGGCGTTTCAAAAGCAACGGTGTACAGCCATTTTCAAGATAAAGCTGGGCTGTTTGCGGCGCTCGTACAGGAACTAGCGGAAGAAAAGTTTCGCACGGTATTCGATCCGCGAGATGAAAATTCGCTGCAAGGAGAGCCGCGAATCGTCTTGAGTGAACTTGCCGAAAGGATCTTAGATGAGACAGCCCGCGATCCTCAATATTGTGAATTTATGCGGCTGATTGTAGGCGAGTCGGGACGCTTTCCAGAGTTGGCTAAGCCCTATGTAAGGAATGTGGCTAAGCCTTTGCTAGATGGTTTGACACGCTATTTATCTTCTCGTGGCGAGCTGGAGCTAGCCGATCCAGAGGCGACGGCCCGCACGTTGGCGGGAACGCTGATCTATTTTGTGATTTTGCAGCGTGTGCTCGGTGGCTCAGAGTTTATGCCGCTGGAGAGCGATCGCATTGTCACGACCCTAGTCGAT
>JBAUIB010000189.1:0-2709 GCA_049680585.1 Phormidesmis sp. | reverse complement strand
GTATTCAATTCACTTTTGTTCTATTTCCTCGCTATTCTCAATGTATGGGTCAGTGCCTTAGCCTTTGACAGCAGCGTTAGCTTAATCAGTATGCTTGTCGCTGTGCCTATCATCATGTTTATCATGAACCTGCCTTTTTCGATTGGCGGCCTAGGTCTGATGGAATTTGCCTATAGCTTTACCCTGGGCCTATTCGGTATTAACCCAGCTGTCGCTATCTCTACTACCATCCTAATGCGTTTGAAAACGCTATTAGCGGCAGGGATGGGAGGCTTGATCTATCCGCTCGTAAGCGAAGGCATGACCTCTCCTCAGCAGCTTGCTAAATCTGTGAATCGCCCTTACGAAGACGGCGGTAACCCCTGATTGAAAGCAGCAATACACCTGAAGCGGTAGTCCTCAAACTTAGAAGAATGAAATATTGGAAACTTTTGGCTTTGTGTTTGCTGGGTATCGTCGCGGCTGTGGCGATCGCAAACCTTCGCCCCCTCCTCTATCCCACTCCGGATGTCTCTGAGGCTCTAGCTGCTCAGTTTTCTGAAGGCTGTCTCTTGCCCGAGCAAGCCGCTCGCCCAGTCTGGGAATGTTATGAGATTTCGGTCGATGAACCTGACCACAAGGCAGTCATTGTGAAACATGAAGGTGGCACAGAATTTCAGGTCTTGACGTTTCAAGAAAGCGGACAGACTAAATTTCGCTTCACACCTACTGAGCAAGGCATTTGGTCATTCAGCACGGGAGGAGAAATCAATATCAATGCTGATAGACCAGCCTATGCTAAAGGCTTTGTAGGCGCGCAGGGCAGCAAATGGGTACGAGAGGCAACAGGAGAGGCTTTCGTACCTCAGTTTGTAATGTATGACACTCCAGATCTAGATGCAGGTCTAGATGAGTTTGTTGACGCTCACGGGTTCACGGGTTTTCATATTACAAACCTCAGAGACTTTCTCGAAAACCCAAGCTACTTCGAGGCCGTTGTCTTAAAGACTTACCGACGGGGGGGATCTACCCACTTTTGGATATGGGGTGACCAGTCTAGACGTGAGACGCCATCAACCTATGGCGTTGATGCTGATTTGCTCTATACCGAGATCGCGGCCCGGCTCGCTCCCATTCCTGGCTGGTCTATTGGCTACGGATTTGATTTGTTCGAATGGGCGAGCGCTGAGGAAATAGAACAGTTTCGAGCAAAGATGCAGGAGAGCTGTAGCTACCATCATATGGTTGGTGGCAGGGGCCACAAAAACGAATATAAAGAAATTAGTTCAAATCTTGACTACGCTTCATGGGAATGGCATCGGCCTGACTACCAAGACTATAGAGACCACTTGAGCGAAGCTGAAGGGCAGCCTGCTTTTTCTGAAGATCGCTTTCGCATCCGTGTTCCTAGTCGCTATCCAGAGAAGGATTACGACTTCGACCTGACGCGCAGAGGGCTATGGTATTCGGCAATGGCTGGCGGGGTTGCCAATATCTGGGGATACAAACCCGAAGACAAAGAATTCTCAGAACCGTACTCTAATCGAGAGGCGATCGCAACCTACAGTCGGTTCATTGACGATACATTTTCCGTTCAGATGGAACCTGATAATGACCTGATTGATCAAGGGTACTGTTTGCGTGATCGCACAAAATCGGCCATCTGCTACGTTGAGCAAGCTCAAAGCGTCACGCTCAATCTACAGAAAATCCAAGCCCCTTTTCGAGTCATTGCCGTCGATACCCGAAAGGTCTATCAAGCACTCGACATTTCATTCTCAGATGAAACCTTTGAGTGGCAACCGCCCTACCTCTCAGACTGGGCTTTCCACATCTTTGCCCGTTCAGAATAGGAAGATGCATTCAGCCTTTTGTGGGGTTGACAAATAAGGACCATTAAAGGCGACTCAGCATTCAATAAAGAGTAAATAAAGTTGCTTTCGGACGCCGTAGAAACACTCACCCACAGAGCTACGATTGTAAAAATTAAATTGCTAAGTAGGAAATCGCTGATAGAGAAAGCACACTAGCCGCAAAGGGAAAGCTATGAACAAGGATGGCTATCACTCACACAAATCTCATTGAGATTACTGTCAGCTCACTACTTATTTAGACATTGAACTTTAGCCATTGAACGACTTCAACCATCAGCTATATAGCAAGTCACTTCAGCCGCTTTGACTTGATTTACTCGATAAAGACTAAATTTACTCAATTAAAGACTAACTGACCACCCTAAAATAGGAACTCATCCGTGGTGACTTCTCTACCCAACTTACTAGAAGAAAACCTACCCAATGCCCTAGAGCCTAAGGCTGGCCTATCATCTACTGTAGAAAATGGCAAAGATGACACGCCATACAGTGTTTCTCTCTCCATCGTAATTCCGATCTATAACGAATTTGAGACACTTCCTCATCTTATCGAGCGAGTGGAACAGGGCGTTTCAGCGTATCACGAAACCTACGAAATCATTTGCGTAGACGATGGCTCGAAAGACGGATCAACAGAGCTATTGAGACAGCTCACAGAACGCTACGAGCACTTGCGAGCTATCATCCTACGCCGCAACTATGGCCAAACAGCAGCGATGGCGGCGGGCTTTGAGCATTCTCGAGGACATACTATTGTCACCATGGACGGGGATTTGCAAAATGACCCTGCCGATATTTTGCCCATCATCGCTAAGCTGTCAGAAGGCTATGATCTTGTCAGCGGCTGGCGCAGAAA
>JBAUIB010000188.1:0-24663 GCA_049680585.1 Phormidesmis sp. | reverse complement strand
TTGGACAATCATATGCGTAGACGAAAATTTTTAGGTGGCACATTAGGCATTGTGCCTGTGTTGGCGGCGCCATCGTATCTTTATCGGAATAGTCAGGCGGAAGTGATGGGGAGTAGAGCAGTGCTGGATGCGTTTAAGAACCGGCAATCGAACCTCATCGTGGAAAATGTATCAGGCGCAATCGAAGCGCTCCTACCGGATGACAACGAAGGCTCAAGGCATCAGCGGTTTATTATTCGGATTGGGCGCAATCAGACCGTGCTAATAGTGCACAACATTGACATGGCACCGAGGATCAGTCGCTTGCAGAAAGGCGATCGCGTTTCGGTAAAAGGCGAATATGAGTGGAATGATCGCGGCGGGCTGATTCACTGGACGCACCGCGACCCGCGAAGCACTCACGAGGACGGCTGGATCGACCATAACCGCGTCCGCTATGAGTAAGGCAAGCAGATTTGACTGAAAAGGCGTGAAAACAGCCACTGAGCACCAGGACTAATGAGCCATAGCATAGCCTTAACCAAAGCTTACGTCGGTTTTATTCCACTCTCAATGTTCACCCTTTAAACGTCAAATCAGAGTAAAAAAAGGAACTCTGATTTGGCCTTTGTTTTAGCAGTTGCAAAGGCAGCAGCCGTCGTCGGCCTGCTGCTGTTGATGGGTGATTTTGCCTCTACATTTGTCTACCATGTGCCGGAGCATGCCTTCGGTCGTCTGCATTGTCGGGTACACCATGAGAAAAAGCAGACTTTTCAGCACTATGCTGTTCTCTCCAAGCATCCATTGGTCATGCTCGACGGCCTGCTAGGCGCACTGCCCTATATTGCATTTGCAGTTGTTCTTTGGCCGCTCTCTCCCGTAGGAACTGCTATCGGATTGTTGTTTGGAGAGTTTCATGTTGTCTGGCGGCATACGACGAAGATGGGCTGGCAAACGCCGAAGTGGGTCGAAAGATGCTGCGGTATGCTCTGGGTGGTCACGCCTGAAGAACACTGGGTGCATCACGAGAATGGGGCGATCGCCTTCGGTGATATTTTCACTGTTCTCGACAGACCCGCTCAGCAGTGGCTTCACAGCCTAATTCGGATCAAAAAGCGGATTAGAAAAAACAGATCGGAAGACCAAAAGATTTGAGGCTTTTAGCTGAACAGTTAGCCGCATAGTTCATCAGGCAAGAACAATCGTAATCACAGATCTTAAATACTGGCGTTTAGACAAAAACTGTTGTTGCCACAGGCGAAAACTAGCCCTAGCCAAATTGATCGGCGAGCGACTGTCCAAGCGGTCAGCATTTAGAAGTTACGTTGCGATTTCAGGAACCGATTTTGTTTGGGAATATGTCTTTTTGACCGTAGGGAATCGAGGTCGAGGCGTTCTGGCTTTACCGGTAAGCCATCCCGCAGACTTTCTACGGGGAAGGTTTTTGCGTAGCGTTTTTCTGCGTCGTCAGGTTTTTCTCAGGAACTTCCAAGCGACGGCTCAGCAGATTTTTGGGGCAGGATGATTGACTAAAGCAAACGTGGGTTAATAAGGAATCTTCTGTCTTTGCCATGAATAAAAAGACACTGAATAAAAAGACACTTCAGCGACGTCAGCTGCTTTTGTACTTCGGCTTAGGCATTGTCGGCACAGGCGCGGCGGCAACGCTTTCTAATCGCAATTCGGTGGCCAAATCGATTGCCAAATTGACCAACTGGCCAACTGTCGCTCGCAAATCTCCTCCAGATCCGGCTGCCATAGATACATCCGCCACAGGTACGGCACAGATGGCTGTCGGAACAGATCCGCCTTTAGCTGCTCAGAGGCTGCTGCCTGAGTTTCAAGGGATTAGTCAGTGGCTAAATTCTGGTCCGCTCACCGTCGGTGATCTCAAAGGGAGCGTTGTGCTGATTCAGTTTTGGACATTTGCCTGTATTAACTGTCAGCGGACACTGCCCTACATCACTCGGTGGCATCAACAGTATGCCGCGCAAGGGCTGAAGGTAATCGGTGTGCATACGCCTGAGTTTGCCTTTGAGCGGGTGCCGAGCAATATTGACGCGGCGCTAATCGACAATCAAATTACGTATCCGGTGCCGATTGACAATGAGTTTAAAACTTGGCGGGCGTACGACAATCGCTACTGGCCTCATCTGTTTTTAGCAGATCGTGATGGCATGATTCGCTATGACCATATTGGTGAGGGTGCCTATGATGAGACGGAGCAGGCGATTCGACAGTTGCTGGGGTGATAGGGAAAAGAAGTTCCTATATGCTTTGCAGGGCTGATTTATAGGCGTGCTTTCTGAACTATGGTGATATCTTCTTTTTCGTCGCCGTCTCTCTCGTTGGGGTTGGCGCTAGCAGGCGGATTGCTGACGGTGCTCTCTCCCTGTATTCTGCCTGTTTTACCGATTATTGTGGGGCGATCGCTCCAGTCGCATCGCTATGGTCCGGTGGCGCTCGTCGTCGGGCTCGTCAGTGGATTTGTGCTAGCGGGTAGCCTGCTGGGCGTGACGGCTAGCAGGTTTGCTCACCCTGTTTCCTCGCGTCAGCCATCAGCTCTTTAGCGCTCTGTCGATCAAGCGTTGGATCAAAGTCCCCAAGCGCATAGGGCTCTCAGGAGAGTTTTGGCTAGGCACTCAGCTCGGCTTACTGTGGATGCCTTGTGCCGAGCCGGTTTTGGGCAGCATTTTGGTGCTAGCTGCCGTCGATCAGCAGGCAAAGAACGCCTTCGAGCTGCTGTTTTTGTACGGGATGGGAGCGGCTGTTCCCATGCTACTGTTTGCCTACGGTGGACGGTACTTGAGCCGCCGATTGCTTAGCCTTCGCGATCGCAGCGCCCAGTTACAGCAAATAGGAGGAGCGATGGTTGTGGGTACAGCGGTCGCCATTCTCCTCGGTTGGGATATTCGCATTCAGCTTTGGCTGGCACCGCTTTTTCCCGCGTTACCCTTGTGATGCCTGATGGATATTTTGAGATGGATGCTTCAGAGCCAGCTCGCTCGCCTAAAAAAGTAAATGCGAAAAAGGCACCAGGCAAAAAGTCGCCACCTGCGCCTAAGCAAGTGCTGTTTACTAAAATCTTTCACTGGACTAACCTGATCAGCCTATTGGTGATGCTCACCAGCGGACTGCAAATTTACAATGCGAATCCGGTTTTTGGCGGGCGCGCAGGCTGGCATTTTCCAGCATTCGTCACTTTGGGCGGCTGGCTAGCAGGCGGACGGAGCTGGCACTTCGCCGCCATGTGGGTCTTTGCAATGAATCTGCTGATCTACGGAATCTATATTTTTCTCACTCGTCGCTGGAAAAAGCGCTACGTCTCCCAGAGCGATATCAAAGTATTGAAAACGGGGCAGAATCAAAAGCGTAAAAACTACGCCTGGCACCGACTGGTGTATACGGCGATTATTCCGGTGTTGGTGCTGGCGATCGCCTCAGGACTCGCCATGTACAAACCTGTTCAGTTTCACTGGCTAGCCGCGCTATTTATCAACTGGCAAATTCTGCGCACGGTTCATTTCATTACAGTGCCGACGGTCGTTTTGTTTACGATTGCGCACTCTTTGCTGGCGCTGAAGGTGGGTCAGTTTCGCCTCGTAAAATCTATATTCACCTAAGCTTCCTTTTGCGGTTCACCCTCTATCCCCCCCTATTTTCATAAGGAACGATGCCACCGACACCTGCCCCTCGCCGCATACTCACCCGTCGCCACCTGCTGCAACTGTCTGGACTATCTAGCGCTGGGCTGCTGCTGGATAGCTGTGGAATGCGGCTGCCTGAGTCCATCGATCAGCCCTTTAAGTCGCTGAATCTGCGGGTAGGAGAGCTGCTGCTAAAGCCACAATCGCCGGTTCCGGAATACGATATCAGCGCGATTCAGCCCGAGCAGCTGCTGATCAACTCATTTAACGGCACGCCAGAGATCGATTCGGCAACGTTTCAGCTCACGGTTGACGGTGCGGTCAATCAGCCGGTGCAGCTCAGCCTGGCAGAACTTCAGGCGATGCCGCTAACGTCGATGGTGATTCGCCATGTCTGCGTCGAAGGCTGGGCGGCAATTGTGCAGTGGGGTGGCGTGCGACTGCAAGATATTGCCCAGTTAGTGCAGCCAACACCAGACGCTCGCTACGTTTATTTTGAATCGGCTGACGGCTATCTCGAAAGCTGGGATCTGCGATCTGCCATGCATCCGCAAACGTTGATGGCCTATCAAAAAAATGGCGAGCTCCTACCGGCTGAGAACGGTGCTCCCTTACGACTTGCTGGGCCGGTGAAGCTGGGCTACAAGCAAAGCAAATGGGTAACGCGGATCTCTTTTACAACGGCGCTGATGGCACAAAAGGGTTACTGGGTAGATCGCGGCTACGAATGGTTTGCCGGGCTGTAACCTCGCAGCGCCATGCATACACTGCTTCTGTGAAGCGGTAGAATTGAGAGCACTGCCTCGGGCGGCTTTTCTACCAGCGCTCCCCCTTTAATGCGTTTTTTCAAATCTCTAATAGTCGATAAATTTCTGTCTGTTTGGTGGGCGGTGGTGATCCTGCTGTTAGCGCTGCCATTTGCGGTTTGGCTATTGAGTTTTCGGATCTCATCGGCTCAGGCTTACGCTTGCCGGCTGTTCAATGGGCACGAGGTTTGTGCTGTGAGCATTCGGCGTAGCGCCGCGCGATATTGGGAGTATCGAACGGTGGTAGAAATTGACGGGATAAAGCAGCCGATGGAGCGGTATAACTGCCGCGATCGCACCCGCACCCTGGCAAAAGATGGAACTATCATTCCTTTTTTGACCGATAAAACAGGTGACTGGATCTGCTCGCTGACAAAACCCACTCGCGCTAGCACGCTAGATGAACGGGTGACTATCGACATTCGCTAGTCTTCAGAGGCTGTACCAAGGGGGCGTGCTGCGGGCGCACTATAGCTGTTGAGCAGGGCGATCGCCGCTTCTAGCGTATCGGCCTCTGCCACCGGTTTATCACTGCGCCAGCGTAAGATACGCGGAAACCGCACGGCAATCCCCGACTTATGCCGCTTGGACTGCGCAATTCCTTCAAAACCAATTTCAAAGACGTGAAAGGGTTTAAGCGATCGCACCGGACCAAATTTTTCAATCGTATTACGGCGCACCCAGCGATCTAGCTTTTCAATTTCTGCGTTATCTAGGCCCGAGTAGGCTTTGGTAAATGGCACGAGAGCGTCTCCTTTCCACAGCGCAAAGGTATAGTCCGTAAAGAGATTGGCCCGTTTGCCCGTGCCCGCCTGAGCGTAGAGCAAAACTGCATCGAGCGTCATCGGATCGACTTTGTGCTTCCACCAGTAGCCACGCTTACGGCCCACGAGATAGGGACTCTCTAGGGCTTTGAGCATGAGCCCTTCAGCGCCATGTTCTCGGGAGCGCGATCGCCAGGTTTCCAATTCAGCTAAGGTCTTTACTGGCAGCGGCTGGGCGTAGCTGATGCGCTCATGCGGGTAGCGGTCGATGAGAGCGGTAAGGGCAGCACGGCGCGATCGCAATGGCTGCTGACGAACATCCTCGCCGTTATGCTCTAGCAAGTCGTACGCCAAGAAATGCACTGGATTTTCCGCCATCAGCTTTTTCGTGACCCGCTTGCGCCCTAGCCGCTGCTGCAAATAGTTAAAGTCTAGCGGTCGGCCCTCCTGCCAGCAGACAATCTCGCCATCGAGCACCGTACCTGCTGGCAGTGCCCTCATCGCCGCCTCAAATTCTGGAAACTGGTGCGTAATGAGATCTTCGCCCCGCGACCAGACAAACACCTGCTGCGAACGGTGAATGAGCTGAGCGCGAATACCATCCCACTTCCACTCTACCTGCCATTGATTGAGCTGCTTTGGATCAAGCTGTCTATCAGTCGGCAATTCATCTGCAAACTTTTCAATATCAATCGGCGACGCCAAAAAGAACGGATAGGGCTGGCTCGGCTGCGTATCCGTATCATCTGGATCAATCAGCGCCCGATAAAAGCTGGCAGTCGGCTCAATCTCGCCCATCAGCCGATGGGTCACCACCGCCTCGCTCAGATCGTATTCAGCCGCCAATGCCTTGACCACCAGCTTACTGCTCACCCCGACTCTAAATGCGCCTGTGAGCACCTTATTGAGCACAAAAATTTCGCTGTCGGACAGCGCTGCCCACCAGTCAATCACTAAATCTTTGAGCTGTTCCTCATCCGTTTTTTTGAGCTGCTTTACCTGCGGAATAATGTCTTCCATCCACACTTGTAAAGGCGTGTCGCTCGTTGCACTCGACGCGCCAGTCGGGGTAATCGGCGTATCGCGCAGCAAAAGGGCAATGGTCTCTGCCGAGTCGCCTACATGGGTATAGCTTTCCTCAAACAGCCACTCAGGAATATCGGAAATTTGCAAAAAGATTTCTCGCAAGATCCGAGAGGTAATCAGGCGCTTGCGGGTTTTGCCCAGCAGCAGATACAGCGCCCAAACCGAATTGGCCGGATGCGCTTGGCGAAAATAATCCCGCAGGGCTTTTACTTTTTCGTTGGTAGAAGTCGTCGCGTCTACAGCGCGAAAAAGCTGCGTGAATTCTTTCATGGCTTGATTGCTATCATCACTGGATTGACTATTCCGGTAGCGCAGTCCCCTCAGCCATTCATTAAATCATTTGCAGGCATTTCCCAAAGATTCATCTAAAACCTTTAGGATGTTAAAGTTCGCAACATTTTGAGATATACGCTCTCCCACTCTAAAGCCCATTCCCCCCGAACGCGGCCAAACCCCAGTGGAGTCCCAGTCTGTTATGAAAAAGATCAATACAAACGCAGAATCTAATCGCTCCGCTGAAGTTGGAGCATCCAAGAAAAAGGAGCGTGCTACCCAGAACGCCGACGTTGCGAATACTGAGGCGACCACCGCTAACACCGCTAAGCTCAAGCCCAGAACCGTCCGTAAAGTGAGCTCGAGAATTAGCACTCAGCCCCTCGCAGCAGATACGGTAGCAGCTTCAGAAGATCCCTTCAGCAATGCTCAAGATGAGATGACTGAAGGGACATATCTGCCCACTGAAGTGGTGACATCTGAGGTGGCGACATCTGCAGATTCTGCCTGGAATGAGGAGCCCCGTTTCAGCAATGGTTTCAGCGCAGCGCTTAATTCGTCAGCTCGTACTAGCCCTTTCCCGAGCCGTCCGGTTAGCCTTCATGAAGTTTATCAATCTGTGAATCATAGTAGCGATCGCATTGCCATTTTCATCGACGGCTCCAACCTTTTCTATGCCGCCTCTCATCTCAACATAGAAGTTGACTACCGACGCCTGCTCGCATCGCTAGTCAGGGGACGTCGCCTGCTACGAGCCTATTTCTACA
Source organism: Phormidesmis sp. (assembly GCA_049680585.1). Lineage (GTDB taxonomy): Bacteria > Cyanobacteriota > Cyanobacteriia > Phormidesmidales > Phormidesmidaceae > Phormidesmis. Next base: position 17,341 of record JBAUIB010000188.1, on the reverse strand, counting down.
CGGGTGTCGATCCGCAAAATGAAAAGCAGCGCGGCTTTCTGCTCTGGCTGAATCGTCATGGTCACCGCGTAGTCAGTAAAGAACTCGCGCATTTGCCGGATGGCTCACGCAAGGCCAATATGCACGTAGAGATGGCTGTCGATATGATGCGCATTGCGGAACACTGCTCAACGCTGACGCTGCTGGGTGGCGACGGAAATCTGTCCTATGCTTTGCAGGTGCTTTCTCAGCGGGGGACGATGATTGAGGTTGTCAGCTTACAGTCGATGACAAGTGACAGCCTGATCGATCTAGCCGATTCGTATACCGATTTGGCCGATTTGCGCGACGAGATCAAGCGTTAACGGTGGGCTCGTCGATACTGCCCTCTGGTTTAGGTGATTGCTGCGCAAATAAAAGCAACGCTACGCGTCCAAGTGACGGTTTGGTTCGTGAGCTGCTGAGTAAAGTGCTGACGAATTCGCTCAATGCCTGCGGGGGAAATGCCGTGGGCGCTCAGGCGATCGCAATACTTGCCGCCCGCCTTCAACCACCGAGCCAGCACCGCCGAGCTAACCAATATTTGAGCAGGGAAGGCCACCAAGTCGGTATCACAGCTCAAGCCCGCGGTCTCAAACGCCTGCTGTAAATCTGAAACATCCCAGTTTACTAGGGCATCTGCTGGATCGGTAAATAGCGATGCTTCCGCCTCGCTCAGCTGCCGGTACAGACCAGGCTCTACTTGTGACGCATCAAGCAGGTTACAGAGCCGCTGCCCTCGCGCAGGAACCGTCTCTGCAAGCACAATCATTCCCTTAGCGTCGAGGAGCTGAGCAAGTTGTTCAACCGCAGCCGCTTTATTGCCTAGAGCCATCAGCGCGTTGCGACCGATGATGCCATCGAAATTGATCGGAGCGCGCGCCGCTTGCGGGTCTGTGTCTTTCAGGGCCGTTATCCAGTCAGCGTCTTTTACAGTCACCACCGTGGGTCTGGTCAATTCGCTCAGCAGGCGCGACTGCTCGCTCAGCGCGTCGTAGTCTTTCTGGGTACGCACGCAGCTATAGACGCCGCCTTCTGGCACTTGACGGATCGCCTCCCAGGTCAGCAGGCCCGTGCTGGCGTTGAGATCGAGCAGCCGGTGATGGCGCTGGGGATTGAGCGTAGTGAAGAGGCGATCGCGTACCTTGCCCAACTGCTCACCGAGCACATCTGTCGCCCGCTGCAGCCACCGCTCCTGCGGCTGATTGCTCGGACCATAAGTCAATGCTTCTGGCAAATTACGCTCTGCATTGCGCTCGACGAGGGCCGCTAGCTGCGCCTCCCGACGACGCGCCACCTGCTGCTGAATACCGGCTTCGTAGCCCTGATCAGAGGGCTGATAAAAGATTTGACCTTGTAAGCTGCTCGGCAAATACTGCTGTGCCACCCAGTGATCGCGGTACGCATGCGGATATAAATACCCCGTCCCGTGACCAAACCCTTTTTTATCGCGGGTCGCATCGCGCATCGCATTCGGCACCTCGCCCTCACGCGCCTGCTCTACTGCCGCCAGTGCATCAAAAAAAGCCATTATGCTATTCGACTTAGGGGCCGTCGCCAAATACAGCGTCGCTTGGGCCAGCGGATAGCGTCCTTCCGGCATCCCCACCCGCTCGAAGGCCGCCGCGCAGCCGGTGACGACCACCACCGCATTCGGATCCGCCATCCCCACATCTTCACCAGCCAAAATGACCAAACGGCGAAAAATATAGCGCGGATCCTCTCCGGCATACACCATCCGCGCCAGCCAATAGAGCGCTGCATCTGGGTCCGAACCGCGCACGCTTTTTATAAAGGCGCTGATGATATCGAAATGCGCATCGCCTTCTTTGTCGTAGAGGACGGCCCGCTGCTGAATGGAGTCTTCGGCGACAGGCAAGGTAATGTGGATCGTGCCGCGATCGTCTGCCGGTGTCGTCTCTACTGCGAGCTCTAGCGCATTCAGCAGCGTGCGCGCATCGCCATTAGCCACATTCACCAAGTGCTCGCGGGCCGCTGCGTCAATCTCAATGAGTTTATTGCCGTAGCCTCTCGCTGAATCATCTAGCGCCTGCTGTAGAATCGCATCTAGATCAGCTGCACCAAGCGACTTCAGCTGAAAAATTCGCGAGCGGCTGACCAGCGCCTTATTCACTTCAAAGAAAGGATTCTCGGTCGTCGCCCCAATCAAAATCACTGTGCCATTTTCGACCCACGGCAGCAGCGCGTCTTGCTGCGCTTTGTTGAACCTGTGGACCTCATCGACAAACAGAATCGTGCGCTGGCCGTATTGCCCCCGTTGGGTTTGGGCGATCTCAATGGCGCCTCGAATCTCTTTGACGCCGCTGAGTACAGCGTTGATGGCGACAAACTGAGCCTGTGTCGTATTGGCAATTACCCGCGCTAAGGTCGTTTTGCCAGTACCGGGCGGGCCGTAGAAAATGAGCGAGGAGAGCTGATCGGCTTGGATGGCCCGTCGCAGCAGCCGGCCAGGGCCGATAATCGCATCTTGACCGATGAATTCGGCGAGCGATCGCGGCCTCATCCGAGCTGCCAGTGGCGCTTCTGACTCGATCAACCGCTGTTGCTGGTGCTCAAAAAGATCCATCGCAACATTATAAGCAGGGGGCCGTGCGATCGCACCCACTCACACCCGCTCACGTAGAGCAAAACACTAGAGAGCTCCCCTAAAGGCACCCATCACTCTTCGCCAGAAAATCAACCATCTCTCGATAAAAGGGAAGTCCCTTGCCTTTGCTACCCGCTGCACTCGCGACAACAGCGAGCGTTTCGACAAGAGATACTCGGAGACTCTCGCAGATCAAGCCAGCCAGCGCACTCACCTCATCTTGCGACCGATGAGCAGCGACAATGGCATTGATATACGCCTCTCTTTTCTCATTGGATATGCTGACGACCGGAAAGCCTACCTGCATTAGCAACAGATTCATTAGCAGCCGACCCGTACGTCCATTTCCATCTGCAAAGGGATGAATCGACACAAATCGGTAGTGGGCTTCGCTCACATATATCACAGGATGAACTGCTGTGCGATCGCGCCCCAACCATTCGACAAAATCAGCCATCAGCCCAGGCAGCAAATAGTGTGGTGGATAGACATGCCCGGTACCCGCCGCCTGTACGTCTAGCTGTCGGTACCGTCCCGCTTCAGCAGGCGATAGCCTTCTGAGGACCAGATTATGAATCTGTCGAATTTCCCATTCACCGATAGGTGTATCTGTCTGGCTCAACTTTTCGATATAGTCGATGGCGTCTTTATGGCCAATGACTTCTAGGTGATCGCTCAGTGTCTTACCACCGACAGTAATGCCTTTTGACAGCACCAGCTCGGTCTCGCTCTGCGTCAGCGTGTTGCCTTCAATCGCATTAGAGGTGTAGGTAAAGCGCACGTCGTAGCGCTGTTTTAGCTCAGAAACAACAGCAGCCGGCAGCGGCCGAAAGCTATCTAGCCATGACTTGAGCTGGTCGATCTGCGCTAGCTGTTCGGATAAGGGCATTCCAGCATCCAATGGCAGCATGCGAGCAATCGCATCCGCGACTCGCAGCTCAGGACGCGCTAGTAGCTGGCCTAAGAGCGCGTCGTATAGCTGCGTTGCTGAGGCAGATGGCATTGCTGTGAATAGGCTGCAGATGGGCTATGGCCCAATCTTATCGCTTAGCGAGCTTTTTTTTGCTCACTTTACGCAGCCGAATAGACTCGGGTGTGACCTCTACCATTTCATCGGGGCCAATATACTCCAGCGCTCGCTCTAGACCCATTTCCATCGGTGACTGGAGCTGCACCAGCTCATCACCAGAAGCTGCCCGGTGATTAGTCAGCTGCTTCGCTTTGCAAATATTCAGCTCTAGATCTTGAGGGCGATTGTTTTCGCCGACCACCATGCCTCTGTACACCTTAGTGCCAGGCTCGATGAAGAAAGTGCCGCGATCTTCTGCGTTTTTCAGCGCATAAAAGGTCGCTACGCCCTCCTCAAAGGAGATTAGCACACCGTTCCGGCGGGTTTCAATCTCACCCGACATCGGGCGATACTCCAGAAAGCTGTGGTTCATGATACCCGCACCGCGCGTTACCCGCATGAAGTCACCGCGAAAGCCAATCAGTCCGCGAGCGGGAATCACAAACTCTAGCTGCGCGCGGCCATCGCCAGAGACCATCATGTCCTGCATTTCGCCTTTGCGCTGACCAAGCCTTTCCATGCAGCCACCGACAGCGTCCTCGGGCACGTCGAGCACGAGCTGCTCGTAGGGCTCGCAAGGCTTGCTGTTGACTTCGCGAAAAATCACCTGCGGCTGAGAGACCTGAAACTCATAGCCTTCTCGGCGCATTGTTTCAATCAAAATGCCTAGGTGCAGCTCACCGCGACCAGAAACGGCAAAGCGATCCGGCGAGTCGGTTTCTTCGACGCGCAAAGCGACGTTGGTTTCGAGCTCCCGCATGAGGCGATCACGCAGCTGCCGGGAGGTGACAAAATCGCCCTCTTGACCCGCAAACGGCGAATCATTCACCGCAAATGTCATCTGCAAGGTCGGCTCATCGACCTTAATCAGCGGCAGGGCCTGCGGATCAGTTGCACTCGTAATCGTCTCACCAATATTGGCATCGGCAAAGCCCGCCACGGCCACCAGATTGCCCGCGCTCGCCTCTTTGATTTCGATACGCTGGAGCCCTTCAAAACCCAGCAGCTTTGTGATTTTGCCCTTAACAATAGAGCCATCTTCTTTGATCAAAGCCGTTTGCTCGCCCTGACGAATGGTGCCGTTGTGCACCTTACCAATCACAATGCGACCGAGATAATCGGAGTAGTCTAGCGTAGTCACCTGTAGCTGCAAAGGCTTGTCAGGATCGCCGACAGGCGGCGAGACATGGTGCAAAATCGCCTCGAACAAAGGCTTCATGTCTGTGCTTTCATGCTCCATTTTCTCTTTGGCAAAGCCGGCCAGACCAGAGCCAAAGAGATAGGGAAAATCGCACTGATCGTCATCCGCACCCAGCTCTAAAAAGAGATCGAGCACTTTATCAACTGCCGTGTGGGGATCAGCTCGGGGACGGTCAATTTTGTTGACTACGACAATCGGACGCAGGCCCTTTTCGAGCGCTTTTTTCAGCACAAATCGCGTCTGCGGCATCGGGCCTTCATTGGCATCGACAATTAGCAGACAGCCATCAACCATGCCGAGAACGCGCTCGACTTCTCCACCAAAATCGGCGTGGCCAGGCGTATCAACAATATTGATCAGCGTGTCTTGATAGTGAACCGCTGTATTTTTTGAAAGAATGGTAATCCCGCGTTCGCGTTCCAAATCGTTGGAGTCAAGCACGCAGGTGGGAACGGCTTCGTTATCTCGAAAGATGCCGGACTGCTCTAGCAGAGAGTCAACCAGTGTGGTTTTGCCGTGGTCTACGTGGGCGATGATAGCAACGTTGCGAATGGGAAGGCTCATGGGGGATCTCAGAAGGTGGCGGTCATGCCGACAAAGCAGGTGACGAGTAATGTTTTAGTTACGTCCCTGAAAGAAAGCTTAACCAATTGTAACTGACCGAACGGCGAGCGAGTGCCGGTAACCCGACCAATTTCGGCTGCCAATAGAAAACGCTTACGAAATAATCGCAGAATCGGCGCTAGAGGTGGCCTCATTGCCGACAGAATCAGCGCTTATAGCGTCAGCATCAGACACCTCGGGTGGCGGTAACGGTGTACCGCAGCGGCGACAAAATTGAGCATCGGCTTCGTGACCGAGCAAACCACATTGACTGCACACAACTCGCAGCGAGTTTTGTACCTTGGTAAACTGCTGAATCAAGTTGCCGACCTGCGTTGGAATCAATGCAATCCCAGTCAATATCATGGCGATCGTCAGACCGCGCCCAGCTTCTGAAATCGGGGTAATGTCGCCGAATCCTACGGTGGTCATCGTCACGACCGAAAAGTACACTGCGTCTAAAAAGGTGGCAAAATCCTCGCTATTCACCAGATGCTCAGCCTGGTAGATGGCACCTGAGTAAATAAAAATAATCGAAAATAGCGTAAAGAGAATCCGCGCAAAGATCAGCCCCTCAGTGCCACTGATTTGCCTAAACCAGGTCTTTTGCTCGAAAAAGCGGGCCAGCCGCAAAATGCGCAACCAGCGGATCAGGCGCAGCGATCGCGTATCGATAAAGCCCAGAAAAAACGGCAAAATGGCCACCAAATCGATCAAACCATACAGGCTAAAGAAAAATTTGAGCGGCCTGGGCGACGACCACAGCCGCAGCAAATACTCCAGCGTAAACAGCGCCAAAATTACCTGATCGGCAATATGCAAAGCCACGCTCAGTCGCTGTGAGAGGGGATAGGTTTGCACGACAAAAAGCATCGCCGACAGCAAAATGAGTAGAGCGATTATCCCATTAAGCGCTATCCCAAGGCGGGTATTACTTTGCTCAAACGCCTGCCGCACCCGTGCCCGTAAGCTCATAAACGTAGCTGCCCGAAAAGATCACACTCAGAACATTCAGCGCAAATCACCAGATTGTCTATAGATACACCTAGCGGCTCTGATAAGTCGATAGGATAGCTAAGCAATCTATGAATTAAAGCAACCCAGGGAAAGCCCGGTGAAAATCCGGCGCTGTGCCGCAGCTGTCAAAGTCAGAATGCCTGCGTTGCTATTTTTTCACTGCTCTCTTATCGCCCGCGTTGCACGGGCCAGGAGTCACCGCTGATGACACTGATTTACACTGCCGATACGCTCACTCCATCGCTTGCCGATTCTCAAGTCGCCAACTCTCAAGTCGCCAACTCTCAAGTATTTAACCCTATTGACTCAGGGGCAATCGCCGCTCTCGATACCGAACTGGCCCTGCCGCCTTTGCCCATTGTCAGACCGCTACTGATGGTCGGCCACGGCACCCGCAACCCTCGCGGCCGTCAAGATCTCATAGACTTTGCCACCATCTATCAAGCTCTAGACACTTCGCGCCCGGTCATTCCTTGCTTTTTGGAGCTAACCGAGCCGAGCATTCAAGCTGGCATTGATCGCTGCCTAGCGCAAGGCTACACCGACATATCGGTGCTGCCGATTTTGCTCTTTGCCGCGCGTCACAACAAGTTTGATGTGACCAATGAGCTAGATCGCGCCAGAGCCCGCCATCAGCCACAGCATCCCGATCTCACCTTTCACTATGGGCGTCACTTTGGTATTACCCCAGCCATTTTGGAGCTGTGGAAAGCGCGACTAGCCTTGCTCGATCGGCCCACGCACAATCCCCACGGGATCGCTCGCGAAGATACCGTACTGCTGTTCATTGGTCGTGGCTCTAGCGATCCTGATGCCAATGGGGATGTGTATAAACTCGCCCGGATGATGTGGGAGGGTAGCGGCTACCACACTGTTGAAACTTGCTTTATCGGCATTTCCCATCCCCGACTAGAAGAAGGCTTTCGGCGAGCTCGGCTCTACGGTCCTAAGCGGATTGTGGTGCTGCCCTACTTTATGTTTACGGGCGTGCTAATGGAAAAAATCGACGTGATCGCAGCTCAGCAGCAGGCACAATACCCAGAGATTGACGTGGCGGCGCTACCGGAGATGGGCATTCATCCGCAGTTGATTAAGGTGCTGCGCGATCGCGAAATTGAAACTCAGCTCGGCCAAGTCGCCATGAACTGTGAGCTGTGTAAGTTTCGCTTGACGGCGGTTGGCGAAGGCCATGAATCCCACAGCCACGGAGCTCACAGCCATGAACCTCACAGTCATAATCATGAGCACGGACATGGCCATGCTCACGGCATAGCCCCCGATCCTTGCGCCGATCCGCAGAAATACCACCAGCGTATCTGGCAGGTTCCGTAAGCTCATGCCTAAAGTAACCTAGCAGCTCAACAGAATACCGATAAAGCTATGACTGATGATTCATTTCAGGTGGGCGATCACGTCAAAGTCCAGACCCTGCCGCCCTACCTCAAAAGCGCAGAAACTATGCCTATGCTGCGTCCTCCCGACCTGGTGGAAATTGGCGAAGAGGGCACCGTGCTCTCTCGCAAACCAGGCGGGTATCTAGGGGTACGCTTTAGCCGAGGACTCTTTTTAATAGATGCCCAATATCTAGAAGTGGTTGCGCCAGAAGACCTTCCAGCAGAATAAGCCCTAGGAACACATCAGCGCTGAGTGAGACCTCTGCAATTTTTTCATAAGTTAGGTTCAGTCCGTGTGCTACATTGAATAACCGTGAAAGGCATACGGACTGCCTGCACACCGCATACATAAATGCCGCATTAAAACACCGCACAAAAAGTGCGAAATGCGAATATGGGGGTCGCTAGCTCAGTGGTAGAGCATTCGGCTTTTAACCGACTGGTCCTGGGTTCGAATCCCAGGCGACCCATATTTTTTTGACTAGTTTCTTAGCTGTCTTTAAGGCAATATTCCTTAAGGGAAGAAATAAAACAAATCGTCATAGTGTGTGTTTTGACCTACTATTGAATGGATAAGAACCTAAAGCCCAAAAGAGAACGTAGCTTTAGGTTTGCCACTAGGCAAAACATCATTAGGAGGATATGGAATGGCGCTTGTACCTATGAGGCTGATGCTAGATCACGCAGCCGAAGAAGGCTACGGGATTCCTGCGTTTAACGTAAACAACTTGGAGCAGATTCTGGCAATCATGCAGGCTGCGGACGAGACTGATAGCCCTGTTATCTTGCAAGCTTCACGCGGTGCGCGGAAATATGCTGGTGAAAACTTCCTGCGTCACTTGGTGATGGCAGCAGTTGAAACCTATCCTCACATCCCCGTTGTCATGCACCAGGATCACGGCAACAGCCCAGCAACCTGCTACTCAGCGATTCGCAACGGCTTTACCAGCGTGATGATGGATGGCTCTTTAGAAGCCGATGCCAAAACACCTGCGAGCTTTGACTACAACGTTAATGTCACCCGTGAAGTGGTCAAGGTGGCCCATGCGATCGGCGCTAGCGTAGAAGGTGAATTGGGCTGCCTCGGCTCACTCGAAACCGGCCAAGGCGAAGCTGAAGACGGCCACGGATTTGAAGGCAAGCTCGACAAAGATCAGCTGCTCACTGATCCTGAAGAAGCCGTTCAATTTGTAGAAGCCACCCAGGTAGACGCGCTTGCGGTTGCGATCGGCACTAGCCACGGTGCATACAAGTTTACTCGCAAGCCCACGGGTGAGATTTTGGCAATCAGCCGCATTGAAGAGATTCACAAGCGCCTGCCCAACACCCACTTGGTGATGCACGGTTCTTCGTCTGTGCCTCAAGAATGGCTCGACATGATCAACGCTCACGGCGGCGCTATTCCTGAGACCTATGGCGTGCCGGTTGAAGAGATTCAAAAGGGCATCAAGAGCGGCGTTCGTAAAGTGAACATCGACACCGACAACCGCTTGGCTATCACCGCGGCTATTCGTGAAGCGGCTGACGCAGATCCTAAAAACTTCGATCCGCGTCACTTCCTCAAGCCTTCTATCAAGTACATGAAGCAGGTTTGCACGGATCGCTATGAAGCCTTTGGCACGGCTGGCAATGCTTCTAAGATCAAACAAGTTGGTGTAGAAGTGTTTGCTGATAAATACGCTGCTGGTGAGCTCGATGCCAAGGTTAAGACGGCTGCTGCTGTCTAATGACTTTAGTCAGTTAGCATCAGAGTTAGCTCGACTCTAACTACCCAAACCCCTTAGAATGCAGGATTCTGAGGGGTTTTGTATTAATATCAAAAAACGGGGAGCATTTGCCTTAATAGGTCGTTACAGAACTCGAAGTTCTCGGTAAAATCAACTAGGCTGAAACGTAACTGACACAATGAAGGTAGCCTCGGGGAGAACAGGGCTTGGCTAAGCGAAAAGGAATTCGGCAGCAGCTATCGGCGATGAGGAAGTCTGGTCAGGCGCTGGAAAACCAGATTCAAAATCTGATCAAGCAAAAAAAATACACCACGGCTATCCGCAAGCTACAGCAAGGATTGAAGCGTAATCCAGACGAGGCTGTAACGGTCTCAGAAGCTGACCTATGGTTGCTTGAGGGCAGATATGAGTTTGAGCGCGCTCAGTATCCTCAGGCTGAGAAAGCTTTAAGGCAAGCGCTCAGCTTAGAGCTTTATAACGATACCTATTATTGGCTGGCTAAGTGTTTTCTGGCTCAGCAAAAGCCCGCTGCGGCGCTTGAAATTTTTCAGACGGCTTTTGATGACAAGACCTTGCCTAAGGACATGGGGGGCTGCTATCTAAAGCTGCTTTTTCTCAATGACCAATCTGACGCAGTTGAAGAGCTGATCAAAATTCAGGCTAAGCGGTTTTATGCGCCTCATCTGAACTGGGCAAAAGGGGCGATCGCTCTGAAATCGGATAAGCCTAAAGCAGCCGTGGCCCACTTTAAAAAAATGGGTCGTTCGGCTAGCCCAGGTGATCAGGCAACAATCTGGCCAGCCTATGCTCAGCAGCAGGCTGGTAACTGGGCCAGTGCCGAAAAAGAACTGCCCAGTATTGGCCCGGCTGAAACTAAAAACAGCTTTTTTGGAGGATCTCTGATTCGCTATCAACAAAATCAGCATCCCGCCGTTCAGCGACTGATTTTGGCTCAGGCGGCTCATAGCGATCGCGCCATCTCAGCCTATGTAGACATAGACAGCGATCTCCCCCAAGCCAACGTCGTATCGCTCCTAGAGCTACTGCATCTAATCGGGGAGGACGATTTCCACGAAGCTGCCCACCTAGCACTAGACATCTCCGATGAGATGATGGCGCAATACCCTGAGCTAGAGGCGCTATACCGTCCACTCATGCTCCTTGCTGGAACCCAGGCTATGCGGCAAGACGAAGTTGCCTGCACGGCCACTTTCTGGAATCTCGCCCTCGAAAAAGCTGAGTTTGACCCACCGCTCGCTTTAAACCTGTACAGGGCGCTGGATGTTACCGGTGCCTATCGGCAGGCTGAGCGCTTGGTCAATCAGCTTATACTCTGGCTCAAGCAAGCCGCTCAGAAAACCCCTCAGGACTGGCCAAAAGAGCGGTTGAACCCAGCGCTAGCCAAGCTCTACTGCTGGAGTGCTGACTGCCAGATGTCGCAGCGCCACTATGCCGACGCAAAGCGTAGCGTGCAGCTCGCTGAACAGTTGGCACCTGATCACCCAGATGTGATCGGTCGCAAAGGGCTCAATGCATTTGCTAGAAACAAGCCCAAAGAAGCGATTGAGCTGTTAAATCAGGCGCTGGAGGCCGGCTGTCAGTTCATAGAAGTGTACGAAACGCTATTACAGCTAGAGGAGGATCCAGACACCGTCAAGGCTATTCGGCGTAAGTTTGGTAAGCATTTTGACGATACGGGAGTAGACAGCGAAGTCGATATTCCCACCTGGGTAGAAGCGCTAGGGTTTGAAAACTATAAGGTGATGGAGGAGTTTGTCCGCGATGCGAAGCGGACAACACCGATGCTCAAAGCCTTTCAGATTTTTCTGGACTCGGCTGACGATGAGCCTAGCAGCGGCCAAAAGATTACGCTCAACCTAAAAAAAGCGGTGCCGCAGTGGGCGACATTGCTAGAGTCTCACCCGCCTGCCGAACAGGTTGACATTATTCAGGCTATCTACCTGCTGGTGCAACAGCATGCTAAACGCAACAAAAAAGGAATGGCGGCGTTTCAAAGTGATTACTACAACAAACTGATTGAGCTGGCATCGCAACAGGTGCCTGGGGCTGATATTGCTCAACTGGTAATATTAGCGGTGCGATCGCCCCAACCCGACCAGCTCAAAACAGCCGTCGAGCACATCCTGATTCGAACCACTCAGCCAGGGTATACGCTAGCGCGCGCCCAGCTAGCCCTCCGCCGCTTCGGCTCTAATCGTGCCTTCAAACTCTTCATCGAAGCTCAGCTCAAAAAAGACTCTCAAAACCCGCTATTGCTACTAGCCAACGCCACACTCTATTCTCGCAAATCCGCTCAGTATGCCACCTTCCACGACAGAGGGTTTGAACTGGCCCGTCGCTTGCAAGACGCCGAAGCGCTACAGGCTTTTCGCGAAGAAGAGTGGTTTGAAGCGCAAGATCTGACCCGCCGGGTGGTCGGCCCTAACCTTAGCCGAATGGGCGATCCGGGTGGCATAGACATGATGGATATGCTCAAGCGTTTGGCACGTGAAGCGTTTGGTGCAGAAGTGCCGCCTGAAATTTTGGCTCAAATGATACCGGAGCTGGCGGCTGAGATGGCAGGTGGATTCGTAGACGATGAAGACGATTTCGACGATCCGTTCGATCCGTTCTTTTTACCACCGCCACCACCTCGAAGAGGGCAGAAAAAATCCTCGAAAAAGCGTAAATCCTAATAGATAGCTCCTCAGACGTACCCTCCCAGACGTACTATGCAAGAACATTACGACCGACTAGGGATTGCTCCCGGCGCGACCCTTGCTGAGATCAAAGCCGCCTACCATGCCAAGCTCAAAGAATTTCCAGCGCACAGTCATCCTCAAGACTTCAAGGCCATCCGAACTGCCTACGAAGCATTGCGCAAGGCACCTAACCAGACGGCTGCTGACTTTTTTGAACTCAAGCCCGTTGAGGCTGAACTGGATAAAACACTGCTGGCCGAATTGCAGAAAAAAGCGATGGCGGCCACCGACGTCACGCTGAAAGATTTGATTTTACTCACCTTTTAGACAGACAATTGAGAGTGTATGACGCAATTTACCAGCAGCGGCGCAGCGCGATCGCCCCAGCCATCCTCTATGCCTTTATCTAAACCCTCACCTCGAGAACTCGCTAACCAAAGAATTCAGCTTCGCAAGCAGCAAGAGACGCTGCTGCGCGATCTCCTCACGGTAGCTGATGCGTTAGATCGCGCCGCTGACCACTGGCAGCAGGCAGAACAAAATCAAACTCAGCTTGTTGCAACAGCCCCGCCAAGCGGATGGCAACGTTGGAAACAGTTGCTGAAAGGCTGGTTGGGAAATTCTTCAGCAAGTACACCCACGCCGCCACACTCAGAGTCGCTGACAGAAGTGGTCACTAGCGCCCGAGCAGGGATTGAGATGATTCGAGAATCGATGCTAGGTGTATTGAGTCAGCATCAGGTGGTGCCGCTGCCAGCCAAGGGGCTCCCTTTCGATCCTGAGCAAATGCATGCACTCGGCCAGTCAACAGAGAGCAGTGCCTCTCCAAATACGGTCGTAGAAGAGATCGTGCGGGGCTACCGCTGGCAGGATCGCACCTTGAGAGAAGCGCAGGTGATTGTGGCTGCAAGTTCTGCAAGAAAAGAGGAGACAGGTTCATGAGCAAAGTGGTAGGAATCGACCTCGGAACAACCAATTCGCTAGTGGCAGCGCTTGATGAGGGGCAGCCTTGGGTGATCCCAGACGAAGACGGCGAGCTGTTGCTACCATCCTATGTCGGGATGAGTGAGGCCGGAAAACTGTTGGTCGGCCAGTCCGCATTTAGACAGTATGCAGCCGCACCCGAGCGCACTGTCAAGTCGATTAAGCGACAGATGGGAACAGATTATTCAACTAAGTTAGGAGAGCGTGACTATCGCCCGCAGGAGATTTCGGCGATTGTGCTGCGATCGCTCAAGCAGCGAGCCGAAGATGCGCTAGGTGAAGAGATTACCCAAGCGGTGATTACCGTGCCCGCCTACTTTACCGACGCCCAACGGCAGGCCACCAAAGAAGCGGGCGAGATTGCCGGATTCGAAGTGTTGCAAATTCTCAATGAGCCGACAGCGGCGGCGCTAGTCTTTGACAATCGCTCAGAAGAAACAGAAAACGTACTGGTCTATGACTTGGGCGGTGGCACGTTTGATGTCTCGATTGTTGAAATGACAGGAGATGTTACGGAGGTATTGGCCAGCCACGGTAACAATCGCTTAGGGGGAGATGATTTTGACCAACAGCTACAGCGCTATCTCGCCAGCAAATTCTCACAGGCGCACGATATTGAGGTGCCCAGCGATGCGGCCACTCAAGCGAGATTACTGCGGGCAGCAGAGCAAGCTAAAATCGCGCTGAGTGAAAACGCGTTTGCGACGGTGCGCGAACCGTTTTTGGCTAGCAAGGGAGAAACGGCCCTCCACTTGGAAACCGAAATTGCCCGAGAAGATTTTGAGAGTTTGATCAAACCATTGCTTAAAGGTACCTTGGACGCGATTGACCGGGCGCTGAGCGACGCGGTGATGGAACCTGACGACATTGATCGGGTGATTTTGGTGGGTGGTTCGACTCGCATTCCGCTGATTCAAAGTATGGTTGAAGAGCATTTGCCGGATACGCCGGTCAACAGCTTCAATCCGGACTTGTGTGTGGGCTTAGGAGCGGCGCTGCAAGCGGGCGTTTTGGCAGGGGAGTCGGTAGAGTCTATCTTGGTGGATGTGATTCCGCATTCGCTGGGCATTGCGGCAGTGATGGAGACGGCGTTTGGCCTGACGCCTGGAATGTTTAGCACGATTATTCCGCGCAACAGTGTGATTCCGACCTCGAGATCGCAGCTATACCATACGTCTTTTGACGGTCAAGAAGCAGTTGAAGTGGAGGTGTATCAGGGAGAGAATGCGATCGCTCGTGAGAATGTTCCTTTGGGCTCGTTTAAAGTAGAGGGACTGCCGCCGAAGCCAGCGGGCGATCTCGAAATTGAGATCCATTTTGACTTTGATCTCAACGGCATTTTGACCGTGACGGCGACTGAGAAGGGAAAGGGCCAGCAGAATTCATTTGTGGTGAATGACACTGAGACAGGCCGGCTTTCTAGTCATGATTTGGACCAGTCGAGGGTGGCGATCGCGTCTCTGTTCGATATTCCTGCGATTGAAATACCAGACGAAGAAGAGTAGAATCCGTATCCAAAACCTTCTCAGCCGCACCGTTTGCACTCATCGGTTCCCCTCTCTCATTTTTAAAATTGAATAGACATATCTTGATATCCCTCAAAATTCCACGTCTCTGATTTAAACTCTCTAGAGATTTCGTCCACAACCTTATACTGAGCAGCGGTTTTCATTGTGAACATGACAGCTAGGATATGATGTTTGTCGTCCTGTGATTCTTCAACTTGCACACTATTGTTAGCATTGGTGAGATTGAGCGCTGCTCTTTCTAAGCTCCTAGCATCCTGTTCCGAAGGTGGACAAGAAAGAAAAACAGTTACTTTCACTTTCATAGCAACGGACCATTCCTTGGCAAACGGTTAACTATTGAAGATAAACTGACGAGGTCTCAAATGCCTCTTCTGGCGTTCCATGAAAAGTGCCGTTATTGAATATAGAAGGTTCGTACTTCTCGTTGCTGTAGGTATAAAACGCCATTGTCCACTTTTCCGCATCGCCACTGTAGCGCAAGCGACAAAGATGGGTCGGCACCGTTCTCAAGAACTCAATTCGTTCTTCCCGCGTACAACCATAGAGTTCCTCGTTAAAATTTTCCTCTGGGACATAGGGTTCAATATAAGCATCGATATAGCAAAACTTATCTCTGAAGCGCACGTCAATTCGGTTGTATTTACCTGCGTAGTGCTTTGCCGCGTAGGTCAATATGCGCTGTTTGATCGGCTCTTTTAGCCGAGCCGGAATTTTTATGCCGCCTGAATGCGGATCGTATACCCAGGGTGCCATTGCCAAAACTCCGTATCATGAATATCTAGAGATTAGGCTATCACTTTAGGCATTAAGCCCTGCACTCACTATGCCCCTGCCCCCCTCAGTGAATGAAGACACTATCCGTAGTCACGCAACCGAGCAGTCTTTTCATCGGGGCGATCGCTACTATCGGCAGGGCGCAGTTATTGCCTTAATCCAAAGAGGCAATACGCTGATTGGCAAAGTGGAGGGTAGTGAGTATGAGCCCTATCGGGTCAGTATTCAGTTTGATCAGGGCGGACTCACAGGTGCGACCTGCTCCTGTCTTTATAGTTTTGAAGGCTGGTGCAAGCACATTGTGGCTACTTTACTAGCTGGCCTAGATTCGTCAGAGGCGATTCAGCAGCGTCCAAGTTTGGATGAGTTATTCGGGGTCTTGACGCGCGATCGCCTCCAAACGCTCTTGGAAGACCTGTTGGCAGAACAGCCAGAGCTGATCGAGGATATCGAAATCTTACTGAAAATTGATGAGCTGGAAGACGAAATCCAGCCCACGGTATCTAACCGTACCCCTCGAAGAACCCTGGTTGATCCACAGCCTTTTTACAGCCAAGTCCAGCGCATGTTGAATTATGGCGTGGGTAGCTGGGATGACTCGCCCGCCCTTGACGAAATTCGTGGCGTTATCGCCAAAGCTGATGACTTTACCCAAGAAGGAGACGGTGCAAATGCTGTGGTCATTTTAGAAGCCATTATCGACGCCTATCGTGAAAGCTGGATGAATCTGGATGGCTCTAGCGGTGAGAGTGGAGAACTGTTTTACGAATTGGATGAAGCTTTTGCCGAAGCGCTCTTGAGTACCCACATCTCCACGGAAGATCAGACGGAATGGCAAGAGTCCCTCGAGATTTGGGAAGAAGATGCCGAGGCATACGGTATCGATCAGGCATTTGCCAAAAGTCAAACCGCCCTGATACAGGGATGGGACGATCCAGAGCTGGTGGCCATCCTTCAAGGAGAAACGACAGATGGCTCTGACCTTGAAGAACCCGAAACTCGCTTTGGATACAGCACCCTCGCCCAAATCCGGCTCGACATTTTGAAACGTCAGGCCAGGTATGAGGACTATCTTAATTTAGCTAAGGCTAAAGAGTGCGGTCAGGAGTATCTGACAATGTTGGTGCAGATAGGGCGCGCTGAGCAGGCGATCGCCGAGGCCCCTCAGACTCTAAACGACCCAAGATCGGCCCTAGCGGTTGCCATAGCCTTACGGGCAAAGGGAGCTCTAACCCAAGCCCTGGAAATTGCTAAATTAGGTCTGGCATGCGAAGGCTATGGCAAGGGGCAACTGGCCGAGTGGACAAGCGAACTGGCCGAGGGCTTTGGACAGACAGAGACCAGCCTTCAATCTCGGGTTACAGCGTTTACTGAAGCGCCGAGTTCTGCAGATTACTTAAAGATTCAGCAGCTTGCGGGGCCGACCGGGTGGCCAAAGCTTCAGAAAAAGCTATTAGCCAATCTACGCAAAGACCACACCTTTAGCATTCAAGCTGCCGTTGATATTTTTCTCCATGAAGGGTTAATCCAAGATGCCATCAACATAATTGACCAAAGTAGTTCCTATAATTCAGCACCTATTCGACAGGTTATGGAAGCTGCCATTAAGCAGCAGCCAGATTGGGTGATCGCCAACGCTTGCCGCCGCGCTGAGGCCATCATGGATGCTGGCAAGGCGAAGTACTATCACCATGCGGTGGATTGGCTCAGGTATA
>JBAUIB010000187.1:0-18654 GCA_049680585.1 Phormidesmis sp. | reverse complement strand
CTAGCCCACTGCCAACGAGTTTTGAGGTGAGCTGCTATACAGATCCGCTGAGCATAGAGCATCTCACTGGCAGCTTGGGAGAGTGCATTCGCTACTTTGGCACCCAGCGCAATCAGCGGCTGCGGTGGGTCTCTAAATTCGACAACGTCGAACCGCTGCTCAACATTCCTCATCACAGGCACACGCGCTGCCGGGTCAGTCTCAACGCTGATCCAGTCTCTCATTCGTTTGAAGGGGGAACAGCGGCGGTAGGAGATCGCCTCACGGCCCTACGAAAGCTCGCCTTACCGACCGCTCGAGGCGGCGGCGGATATCCTGTCGGGCTAGTGATTGCGCCGATCATGACATTTGAAAACTGGCAGATGCACTATGAGAGCCTTTTCGAGCAGATTGCAGCCACGCTAAATTTTGAGTGCGATCTGACCTTTGAGCTGATCAGCCATCGATTTACAGACAAATCTAAGCAGGTGCTCAACGAGTGGTATCCCAATAGCCAGCTAGAGATGCAGCCTGAAGCGCGATCGCTCAAGCGCAACAAATTTGGCGGCATCAAGTACGTCTATAACAAATCGACCACTCACGCTCTGCGTAGCTTCTTTGAATTGAAAATTACGCAATACTTTCCTCAAGCCGAACTACTCTACTGGACCTAACCGTCTCCAAGAGCTTGCTCGTTATGGGTTGATTTTCATGATTTGCTCAAACTTTTTGCGTAATTCTTTGGATTTCATCTGATTTCTTTATAGGAACGTCGCCATACGGATGGCGAAGCTTAGCCAAATTGTTACGTTGTGATTATCACAATTCAGTAAAGCTACGTAGGAAGCCAATGGGCTCACAGCCCAACAATCCTAAGCTAGTGACTGAATAGTTCCTGATATAGCCAGCCTGCGGGTGCATTCGCAATGCTTATGGGTCGTACTGCCGCTGTCATGTGCAAATTTGACAATTCTCAATCAGCCAGCAGTGATGCGACCAAATCCCTATGTCGTCACCGTCTTAGCGTTTCCCAGCTAGGACTAAAATCATGGTACAAACCACCCTACAAGCGTACAAAAGCAAACGAGCCTGCCCTGTCTGTCACGAGAAAAAACTCACCACCAACGATATAGAAAAATTTGACGAGGTGATGCACTACCACTGTCTTAACTGCGGCTACGAGTTTTTTGAAAATGAAGAGCAGCGAAAATTCAATAAAGACAAAGCAAACAAAGAAGCAGAAGGTGAGCAGCCTTGGGCCGCAGGGACCATTATCCTGATTCTGATGGTGGCGGCTATTCTATCGATTACCCTGTCTGAGCAGGCAGAAGATCAATCACCAGAGCTGTCAAGACCAACGGATCGCACAGAGCTGAGGCGATAGCGACAGCGATAACTTTGGCAAGGAGCTGAATGCCTAGAGAGCCGAATGCCTAGAGGGTTGAATTCTCAGTGGCCTGCCTAGGTTAGTTGCTATCAGTGTCGGAATCAGAATCAGTGCCGGAATCAGTATCGTTCTTTTCGGGCGGCAAGGAAGTGGGCGCGGCGTCTGTATCGGCGTCGCTAGAGATCCACTCTTGAGTAGGGCGATCAACAGCATTCAGCAGTCCACCTGCCATAACGGAGATGTCGATCAGTTCTGCTGGTGGTGCTGATGTCGGCTCGGCGCTATCGGCGGCGGTCTTCTGCTCGGCTTCTGAATCGGCCTGATCAGACGATACATCGACAGCCTGGACGTATCGCTTATCTCCAGAGAAGTCAGGACCGCCTACAAAAAGCCGATAGGCTTTGCCATCTGCCACCAAATCGACTGTGGCACCGGGCTGGGCAAGGCCAAAGTCGGCCAAGGCATCGGCTTCTGCTTGTAGGGTCGTGACGGTTGGGCTGGTGAGCTGGCTGAGGAGAAAGGCGATCGCCCCTGCCTCAGCCGGAGCCGTCTCGGGCTCAGTCATTTCCCAATCGCCTGCTTCATTTTTTGTGAAGGCAAGCGTGTCGTCTGCTCGCTCGATAGTGAGCTGCTCTACCGCTGCTTCGGTAAAGGGAAATAGCGACTCGCCTTCACTCATATTTTCCGCTGCGTTTTCTAACGTAGCCGTCGCCTCTTCACCTCCGGATCTATCGGTGCTGCCGCCCGTATTTTCGAATAGGAGGACACCGCCACCGAGTAAAATTGCTCCCGTTAATAGCAGTAAGGTTGTGCGCGTTAGCATAGTGCTTGTACTCCTTAGCGTCGCCGCGCCCATAAGGTACCGGCCCCAATCAAACCCAGCAGAGGAAATGCGATCAACGATAGAATCGTCAGCCAAATTTGCTGCTGCACAGATAGGTTGAATCGACGGTTCGTCGGCTCTTTGGGTTGAATCGAGAGAACTGGGCTATCTACCTTGCTCAGCCAGGTCACTGAATTTAAGAACACATCTCCATTGAGCTGCTGGTCAAACAGACCGTCAGTCGCAAAGCTAGAGTTGCCGATCACCACCATTCGACTTTCTCTTGGACTGTCAGAATCAGACGTAGCGTCCTGTATTTCAGGCGCTTCAGGCGTTTCATCGGCTGCTTCAGTGGTCGCTTCGGCAGGAGCGGAGTCTGTACTAGGGTTGTCATCACTTTCGCTGGCCTTTTCACTGGTCTCTTCGCTGGCTTCCTCACCAGCGTTGTCACCATCCGCTTCATTCACTTCAATATCATCCACGACCGCTGCCGGGCGAGAAAGGGCTACCCCTAGCGCAAAAGGGCCTTCGGGCGGTTTATTAGGATCTACCGAGAGTTCACCCTCGCTCATCGGTTGAGCATGACTGTTTTGGTTAGTAAAGAGCAGTGGCGTTTCCTCTACACCCGTCACCTCTCTGATCTGCAGCGGGCGAGTGACTGGATAAAAGGAGCGTCCATTCTCAAAGGCTTCGGTGATAGGGTGATCGCCATAGTCGGTTACCAGCGGTGCGGCTGGCCCAAGTCCTACTAGTTGTCCCCCGCCTGAGGTGTCGATCACTAGCGTATCTTCCGGAACGACCCCCCAGCGGCTCAGCAGGTTTTCTAGTCCCGTTTTTGCCTGAGGATCTATCAGTACAAGAGCGCTGCCACCTGACTCTAAGTAATCTTGGACGGCGATGACTTCTTTGTCGAAAAGCTCTGCTTGCGCCCCGGCGATAACCAGCACATCGGCGTCTGGGGGAACGTTGCCCGTCTCGGCCAAGTTGAGCGACTCAACCGTGTAATTTTGGTCTTTGAGACGGGTGGCGGCTTCAAAAAAACCAGCCTTAGAGCCATCAATCGCATACTCTCCGTGGCCCTGTAAAAAGTAGACGACGGCTACATTGTCTTGGCTGAGCTGAGCGAGTTTGTTCGTCAGCTGCCGTTCAGTCAGAGGCTCTTGGGGATTGACACGCTGGACTAAAAGCTTGCGATCGCCCGCTTGTACAAACACCTCACCGCCGCTTTCCACCCCCATTTGCTGAGCGAGCTGAGGCTCCGCGAACGGATCGACATAGCGATAGGTAAAGTCCTGGTTAAAGCGACGATAGTTCTCGAGCAGCTGCTGATCGGTAGGGTTGGGCGCAGCTTCGAAAATCAGGACCTCAGTCGGCTGCTCCAAATTTTCAACCACCTGCATGGAGGCTGGAGATAACGTCAGTAGTTGCCCTTCGGTAAAATCTGTACGGCTATCGTAGCGGACGCCCAAAAAATTGATAAGGCCCAGTATGACCAGCACGGATAAAACCGACACTGCTGCATTCGTCCCCGCTTGAGTAGAGCGGCGCTGCCAAAAGCCAACATAGTCGCTAGCGGAGATACCCGCCACCATCAGCATCACCCCGATGACTAACAGCGCAACCGCCGCAACCGTCCAGCCGTTCAATAGCCCTACGACCAAGCCAGCACTTACCAGCACCAGGCCCGGCCAAACAACATATTTCAAAGCCTGTTGAATATTTTTCATGGACTGCACCTGAGGGGCATACGCAAAGCAAATGGAAAAGAGAAAACAGCGAGCCTAGAGCCGCTATGAGCGCTGGAAGCGAAGTGTATCAATAGACTGCGCCGTGAGAAAAAC
The DNA here is from genome assembly GCA_049680585.1 of Phormidesmis sp. Lineage (GTDB taxonomy): Bacteria > Cyanobacteriota > Cyanobacteriia > Phormidesmidales > Phormidesmidaceae > Phormidesmis. The sequence goes on along the minus strand of JBAUIB010000187.1, from coordinate 14,624 downwards.
GCCTAACACAATGTAGCTTAAGAACAAAATCAGGCCGCTGGTGTCGAATATTCCCTGGGTAAAGTCGGTGAAGTGGGTCAGTAGCGATAGGTGGCTGAGCGCGTCGCCGACCGGTCCAGAGATTTGAGCGATCGCATCAATCACCCACAGCAGCAACACCAAACCGAAGGTCATCACCGCCGCCAACACCGTACTATCTGAAAGCGACGAGATAAACATCCCCAGCGAAAGCACCCCTGCGGCCAGCAGTAGCAGCCCCAAATGGCCTAGAAGCAGCACTCCCAACGGAAATACTGGCTCGCTCGCCGCAAACGCTACCGACTCCACAATCAAAAGCGGCAGTAGCATCGCGCTAAAAAACGTCACGACTCCTAACAGCTTGCCAAGTGCCACCACCCAGTTAGTCAATGGAGAGGTCGCCAAAAGCTCCAGCGTCCCCTGCTTACGTTCCTCCGCATAGAGCCCCATAGAGAGCATCGGCAGCACAAACATTGCCAGCGATCCGAGTAAATTGAGATAGATCTTCAAAAATTCGTACGGCACGTCGATGGCCTGTGGTCCGACTCCGGCTTGGTCGGCGGCGCTCACCTGAGCAATCAAGCCATTTGGCGAAAGCAGCAAGGTGACTAAAAAGAGACCTCCAATTAGCCAAAACACCACTGCAATGAGATAGGCCAGCGGCGAGGTGAAGTAGCTTTGCAGTTCTCGACGATAGATAGCCAATAGATTACTGAGCAAGATTTTCATTCGCTGGCCTCTTCGTTACGTCGCTCTTCAGCAGACAGTTCTGCAGTGAACGGTTCTGTCGTGAACGGTTCTGTAGCCGCCTGATCTGAAGCGGATGGTTCCTTGCTGGACGGCTCCTCGCTGAGTGGCTCTTCCTCAGGTGATGCCTCACTGCGCGATTCCTCATCTGGCAACCTGTCTTGAGCAGCGGGCGGCGTTGGATATGGATCTTCCATCGTCAGGTTAATAAACACATCTTCTAAGCTGGCGCGATTTCGGCTCAGCTCAAATAGCGCTAGGCCCTGGCTAACGACATGCGAGGCGATCGCACTGCCCAAATCCCCTTCTCCTGTGGTCACCTGAAAGCGCCGATGCCCAGCCGGCAAATTCTCCGTCGCCACTGGTGCCACTTCAACTACACCCGGCACCGAGCGCAGCACTGAGAGGCTCTCTTCCACCTCGCCTTTGAGCTCCACCCAGTAGCCACCTTGCCCAGCTAGCCTTGCCACCAAATGCTCTGGGCTGTCGGTAGCAATGATTTCGCCCCGGTTGATGATGGTGATGCGATCGCACGTCATACTCACCTCCGGCAAAATATGCGTCGATAGAATAATCGTATGCTCGCCCGCCAAGCCTTTAATCAGATGACGCACCTCTATAATTTGGCGAGGATCAAGGCCGACAGTCGGCTCATCTAAGACAATCACTGGCGGATTGTGCACAATTGCTTGAGCAATCCCAACGCGCTGGCGAAACCCTTTAGAGAGCTTGCGAATAATCACCTTGCGCTTCTCTTGCAGATTACAGCGCTCAATCGCAGAGGTCACACGACTGGGGCGATCGCCCGCCGAAACGCCCTTAATCCGGGCCACAAAGTTCAAAAACCCCTCTACTGTCATCTCTGGGTACAGCGGCGGCGACTCTGGCAAATAGCCAATGCTCTGCCGCACCGCCATAGACTCAGAATGCACATCCTTGCCCGCCACTCGCGCAGTTCCGCCACTCGCAGGCAAATAGCCCGTCAAAATGCGCATGGTGGTAGTTTTGCCTGCCCCATTAGGTCCCAAAAAGCCCAAAATTTCACCGGGCTCTACCCGAAAAGACACGTCCTTAATCGCCGCCGTAGAGCCATAGATTTTGCTGAGCTGATCGACTTCAATCATGCCTGTAGCCAGAAAGCATCAAGTTAATCACACTACCAATAGCGTTAGGGTATAGCCTATACACCTCTTTATAAAAAGAATTTCGGACGATCTCGAAAGTGGCCAAACAAAAACTTCCTCACCTCGTCGGCTCTAAATGGACCGCCCAGCAAAAAACACTCGGCTGGCGGCACTTTCGCGTCGTCAATCGTAAAAACGAAGACAAATGGATCTTCGCGGAGCTCGTTGCAGCCTGTGACTCAAAAGCCAGATTCTGGCTGAATGCCAAAACGCTAAAAAATCCTTATCTGTGGGCCGCTGGCTGGCAAACACTCAGCGAAATCAAAGGCTCAGCTGAGGGCAAATGAACCGATGCATTATCGGCGCTTGCGGTAGAATAAAATACACTGGTAAAAACTCCATGTCTTTTTCCCAACAGCCACCCGAAGATATCCCAGAAGATACCCATTTGCTCAAGGCCGTGTTGCCTCCTCTTTTGGAAGATTTTCAGCACTGGTTTGGTCGCAGTGTTGACCTGTTAGAGACCAAAGACATTAGCTTCCTCAGTGCCGAGCAGCTTCAAGATCTTCTGTCTCGGGTACGATCAGCTCAAATGCAGGTTCGCGCCTCCCAATCGCTTGCCGCTGCCACTGATAGCAAAGCCGGTATCGAAATGTCGGTCGTCATGGTATGGCACAAATTAGTTCACGAATGCTGGGGAGTAGCCCTGCGCTACCGAAAAGAGCAAGCTATGCTCGAGCCACCTACTCCATGATGCGTCACCAAAGCCCTATTAACCAATGCCTTCAGCTAACCCTCCTCACCTTAAACCGTAGACCTGTGCGAGCATAGAGAGGGTCTGCTAACAATAGCCCGCTTTCCCTACGCCGCCGATTCGCCCCTCCATGAGACCCATGCTTCACCTGATTTACGTTATTGCCTTTACAGTTCTAGCCGTTGTTGCTGTTTCCAATATGATCCGTAACATGGTGAGACTTGGCACTCAAGCAACCAGACCCGTCCAGCCCGAGCAGACTGCCCGCCGACCGGTCCCCCATCCTGAGCTGCTCGACGAAAGCGGGGGCGTGATTAACGAGCCTTTGCTAGTCATGCGCTCTATCTCCATCAAGGACGCCAGAGATCAGCTAGATGCGCTTTACAATGGCTCTGCTGGCACCAATGAAGATACGCGCGAAGACGGTTAGCATCCCGTGCCACACTCCCTCACTCCATTCATACCCATAGTGCATAGCAAATAGTGCATAGCAAATAGTGCATAGCAAAAGCCCTTCCGGTTCACATTGGGAAGGGCTTTTCTTTCGCTATGATATGGGTCAAATCAGGCGTCTTCGGTCTGTGCCACTGGCTGCTTTTTTAAAGGCTTGCCTCATGCATCATAGCGGCTAATGACTATCGCTTCTAACCGTTATCAATTCTGCTCACTGACCCCTATGGCTTCTGATATAGAACCCCGTTCCAACAAAATTCTGACCATCATCCACAAAGAGACCACTGTTGCCGGGATAGTCGGCAGCAAACTGGCCCAGCAGGGCTATGCGCTCGATGTTCGCGCACCCATCTTTGGAGAGCCCCTGCCCAACGACCTAGAAAACTACGCGGCGGCGCTTGTTTTTGGAGGGCCGATGAGTGTTAATGACGATGAGCCTTACCTACATAAGGAAATGGACTGGATTCAGCAGGTCGTTGCCGCTGGATTGCCTTATTTAGGCATCTGTCTGGGCGCGCAGCTCTTAGCCAAGGTGCTTTGCGCAAAAGTCATGCCGCATGCGGAAGCGCTAGAAGAAATTGGCTACTATTCGGCCTATGCCACGGAAGCAGGCAGAGATGTTTTTCCGCCTCAGCTCAGAGTTTATCAGTGGCATAAGGAAGGCTTCGAATTGCCAGAGGGTGCTGTGCTGCTAGCTCGGGGTGATGACTTTGAGAATCAGGCTTTTCGATGGGGCGATCGCGCTTACGGTCTGCAGTTTCACCCTGAAATGACGGCTGAAATGGTCGATTTTTGGACGACGCAGGGGGCTGATCTAATTGGTGCGCCGAATACACAAGATCGTCACAGTCAGCTTCAAGGACACTGCCTTTATAGCGCCGATGTAGATCGATGGTTGGAAACTTTCTTAAAGAATTGGCTTGCGCCTGCGGCATAGCCCGCATCATTAGAAGGGTTCAACTGTTTAACTGACATTTAACTGAAAGAGGCGATGACATGCAGAGGGTTCAGCAGCGCTTGAAGAGACTAGCCGTCACGGTTCAAAGGAGCTTACTTCAAGGGAAATTGCTCAACGTGAGGCTGCGCTGGAGAGCTTTATTTGCGATCGCCCTCTCTATGTCCCTGTTGTTCCAAGCCTGCGGCAGCACTACGCCCTCAGACACTGACACAGCAACGTCGTCAGGGTCCGCTAGTGAGCAAGTAACCAGCCAGCCCGACGGCACGATGGAGCGCTTGTCACAAGAGCACAGCGGCGATCAGCCCACCCCTACACCAATTGCGATGGCCGAGCCCAGCGTGCCAGTTATCGGTCAGGAGATCGCCTACGCCACTGTAGAAGGCCAATCTATTACCGGCTACTTAGCTCAGCCAGAAGGCACGACCGCTGACGATACCCTGCCTGCCATCCTGACCATCCACGAATGGTGGGGCCTCAACGACAACATCAAAGCTATGACTCGCCGTCTTGCAGGCGAAGGCTATACCGTACTGGCTGTCGATCTCTATAACGGACAAGTGGCTACCGAGCCCGATCAGGCCAAAGATCTCATGCGCTCAGTGATGGATAGTCCCGGCGGCGCTCAAGAAAATATCACTCAAGCCGCCCAGTTCCTAACCGAAGAATACAGTGCATCCAAAATTGGCTCCATCGGCTGGTGCTTTGGCGGCAACTGGTCTTTGCGTACAGGGCTGCTACTGCCTAATTTAGATGCAATGGCGATCTACTATGGCCAGCTAATTTTAGCGCCCGAGGCGTTAGACGGTCTCGATATGCCCATCATCGGCTTTTTTGGGGAGGACGATTCCTCCATTGCAGTTGAAGATGTCGAAAACTTTGAATCCATGCTAGAAGGCATGGGCAAAACCGCTGATATCAATCTCTATCCAGGCGTTGGCCATGCCTTTGCTAATCCTTCTGGTCAAAACTACGACGCAGCGGCAGCCGAAGATGCCTGGGCGAAAACCACCGCGTTTTTTGCTACCTATTTGGCAAGCTAACAGACGCGGCGCAGCTATCAAAGCGCGCTCATAAACCATCAGTAAAGCGATAGTCAGCAAACTCAAGGGGGTATTTTTTCGGTATATCAGCGCTATTAAATAAAGAACAACGTTAGAGTCTCTTGGAGCAACCGTAATGACTGCTGCACTTTCGCAGACAACAGGTCTTATCTTAACCACCTTAGAAGGAGTACCGGGTAAAGAAATTATTGAACACTATGGCCTCGTTCAGGGCAGCACGATCCGAGCGAAGCATGTCGGCAAAGACATTTTGGCTGGATTCAAGAATATTGTGGGCGGCGAACTCAAAGGCTATACCGAACTTCTGCAAGAAGCCCGCAAAGAATCGGTCGAACGCATGGTGAAGCAAGCCCAGCAGCTCGGTGCGAACGCAGTGGTCAACGTACGCTTTGCCACCTCTTCAGTCGCACCAGGGGCCGCAGAGCTATTCGCGTATGGCACCGCTGTCAAGGTTCAATAAATGGAACTGATCGTATTTCTGGTTTTGATTGGCTTGGGCTTTTTTGTCGGTCGATACTTTGAGCAACAGCACTATGCGTCTATCAAGGCGCGCGAAAAGCAAACCTTGCATATTCTCATGACGAACTATGGTGCTAAGCAGGCGCTGCCTCACGCCCACGAAGCTCAGCTATTTGTGGGCAGCGTTGTGGTAGCCAATGACTATTTCAAGACGTTCTCAGCGGCGCTCCGCAATTTAGTTGGCGGACGTATGGCCATGTACGAAAGCCTGATTGATCGCGGTCGCCGGGAGGCGCTGCTGCGGATGAAGGAATCGGCGATCGCCTGGGGCGCATCTCAAGTCATCAACGTCCGCTTTGAAACTGCCAACATCGCAGGCCAGTCCAACCAAACCACTTCTGTTGTAGAAATTATGGCCTATGGGACGGCGATTAAGTAGTCACCTAACTTTTCTATAGCATCACTTTGCTAAAATCACTTCGCTATAAGTGCCTGACTGCTTAAGCTGTCCGTTGCTGAGTTCGTAGATGCGATCGCACTTCTCAATCGTTGAATATCGGTGGGCAATAATAATCAGCGTCTTTGATCCGGCTAGAGAATTAATCGCGCTGCTCACAAGCTGTTCAGTCTCCGTATCTAGCGCAGAGGTCGCTTCATCTAGCACTAAGATTTCCCTGCCATGATAGAGGGCGCGAGCAATCCCAATTCGCTGCCGCTGCCCGCCCGAGACTCTCACGCCGCGCTCACCAACCTCCGTTTTCACGCCCTCTGGCATTTGCGCAATCAAATCACCCAGCTGAGCTGCAGCGATCGCCGCCTGCAAGCGCTGATGGTCAATCTCCGCTTCCGGTACACCATAGGCAATATTCTGCTCAATTGTGCTATCCGTCAGAAAAATAGATTGAGGAATGTAGCCCAGCAAGTCCTGCCAGCCCCGTAGGTCTCCATAGGCCGAACGGCCATCTACTTTAATATCACCCTGCTCCGGCTCTAATAACCCTAATAGGATATCCACGAGCGTCGTCTTGCCTGATCCGGATTTACCCACTAGTGCAATGGACTCGCCTCTACGCAGCGTCAGCGAAAAATCTTTGATCGCAGGCTCTTGAGCAGACGGATAGCGGTAGGTAATGCCTTCGAGAGCCACTTCGTATTCAAACGCGAGCGGTGAGTTAGGCACCACAGCATGAGCGCTGTCAGTCGCCCCGACAGCTTGAGACCCCTGATCACCGAGAGAATCTCCTAGTGAGCCTTTCAAAAACCTGCTGCGCTGCTCGAACTTCTCAATCTCTTTGAGATCTAGGCAAAGCATGTCCAAAGCAAAGTGAGAAAAGCGAATTTGACTTAGCGCTGATAGGATTTGGCTGACCGCAGGCACTAAGCGGATTGAGGCGACCGCAAATAGGCCCATGACGGAGGTCAGCTCACTCAGGCTACGACCTGTCACCAGCTGAGAAAAGGCAATAAAAACCAGTAGAAAGATTACTAGGATAGCCTCAATGGAGACCCGTGGCATGATTCGAAAGCCGTCGGCTCTGACCGCCGCATGTGCATAAGTCTTGGAGTGAACTTCCAGCGCTTGCTCAAAATAAGTTTCGCAGCCAATTACCTTGGTTTCCTTCAGACCACCCAAGCCGTGATTTATTGCCGCAATCATCTCATGCTCAGCTATCGACATAATCTCGCCATACTTTTTCACCCGGCGGCTCAGCCAAGCAAATACCAAAACGGTTGGCAAAATAAGCGCCAGCGCCATTAGCAGCATCGAGATTTCGCTATAGGCCAACAGCAGTAGCAGCACAAACATCACAATTACATTTGCAATAATTTCCAATAGCGGAATTAGAGTGTTGGTCGTAAACTGATGGGCCGCAAGTGCAATGTTTTTAATTAAAACGGCGCTATTTTTATTGAGATGAAAAATGTATGGAATGCGCAAGTAGGTATGCATCAATCGCCATTCCAAATGACTTTTCTGCCAGTAGCTGTACCTTAGAATGTAGAGCTTGCAGAGGAAATAAACGGCCGTCTTGATACAAAATACGGCTATTAGCATCAAGGCTAACCCTGCAACAATCTGCGTATCTGTACTCAGATTCACTGCCCGGAGAACGCTTGCCAAAATTCCATTATTACGGGCAACATCTGGATTGGCAGCGATCGCCAGAAAAGGCGCGATCAGACCGACACCTAACGCCTCCAATAACGAAGCAAATATAAAAGAAGCAACCAGAAGCCCTAGCTGAATTCGACTGCCCGAAAGAATGTATAGGATTTTTGAAAAGTACTGAAACATCGACAGCTTCCATGAGAACGATTGAGCATGTGACAAACTTGAGCCAGCGTCACCTATGGCTGCGAGCAAAGCAAGACCGTGTAGATATCAGTGAGTCCTTCACAATAGATCATCACTTGGCAAGTGGCTGGGAAAAAGAAGGCTGATGGGGCGGTGTGCTGGCTACCATCGTCTCAGTAACGTGTAGGGAGAGCGCCGACGCGCCGTCATGACCGCTAGCCTCAAATGCCTTTTGTGATACCAAGGCAAAACGAGAATCCTCAGCCGGGTTAACTGTAGTCTCCGAGGCTATTAGCTGGTAAAGCTTCATAGCTTCACAGTTGATATTAAATTCTTGAGATACCTTAAGCTTTCCCGCCTCGCCGAAGCGTTGACGCAACGCGACATCGCTTAGTAAAGTCTGAATCCGCTCAGTCAACGTGTGCACATCACTAGGTGGAACTAAAAATCCGTTAACGCCCTCTTCGACTAACTCACTGACCCCTGCAATTTGAGTGGCCACTACGGGCCGTCCGGCCATCATGGCCTCCATAAGGACAACCGGCACCCCTTCAGCAAAGCTAGACATCACAAAAACATCTGTTGCTTGCAGATACTGTTGAACGGCTGCTGGCGCCTGATAGCCAACAAAGTCTACCTGCTCAGTCAGTCCCGTTGCCTGGGTCTGAGCTTCTAGCTCAGCGCGATCAGCACCATCTCCAACAACGGTTAGCCGAATATGAGGATAGGTACGCTTAAGGGTTGACAGGCTTTGCAGCAAAATCGGCAGCCCCTTAGCCGCGGCTAATCGGCCCACATAAAGCAATCGCTGAGCGTTCGGCAATGGTTCTACCGTCGGTTCTGTCGTCGAGCGGCGAAGTTCCTTGGATTGACTCAGATGAGTCACTGTAGAAACAGTGGGATCGAACTGTTGTGGATCGACGCCACAGTGGACAATATGTAGATTTGACCAAGTCTCTAGAGGCGCAAAGATCATGGCCTGACTGCGACAGAAGTGACTGATGCAGCTAACAAACTTGGCCCGGCGGATCTTTGCATCTAATCGCCAGCGATAAGGTTCGAAGAAAATACCCGGACCGTGGAGCGTAAAGCTGTAGTCAAAACCGCCTAGTGCAGAGGCCAACATGGCAACACTGCAGCTAGAGTCACCAAAGTGGTTGTGCAGGTGAGTAATGTTTCTTTTGCGAATCTGGTTGGCTAGCAGGCCCGCCTCCAAAAAATAAATCAGCTGGTACAGGGTGCCACGGATACCGGGTTGCCGAGTTTCCCAGGCCAGAGCAAACGCTCGGATGTACTGCTTGGGATAGCCCAGCAGTAGATGGACATGAGCTAGCAGTAGGGTTAACACGTTGGTGGGCAGAAGATAGGTTGTTCGCTCACGCTCCTGTTGTTGCTGCGAACTCACAGGCTGAGACAAGCGGGGTGATCGCACCGAAAATGTCTCTACCGTCGCACCGTGCGTTCTTAGCGCAGCGACTTCCCGCTGGATAAACGTATCGGTAACCCGAGGATATTCGCCCGTCAGATAGGCAATGCGCATAGTGCGAACTTCGCGAGGAAGGGAATGAGTGGCTCTAGGGTTGCGATGAGATGGGGTGGCACTTGAAGGCAGCTCAAGCGCTCTAATGCTCTGCTTCTAATGCCCTGCCTGCACGGGAACACCTGCTGTAGGTGCAGGCACATCAACGAGATCTAGATCGCTACAGCTTCGGCTGAAGGCTGCTTCAGTCGAGTATTGAGGGCTCCAGCCCAGCAGATCCTTGGCGCGATCATTACTGTAGGTCAGCGGCTTAAACCGGCCCTGTAGTTTCGCAGGCACTAATATGCCAGGCATCTTTGCCTTGCCCTCTAGAAAGGTCTGATTGACCCACCAGGCCAGATTGGCAATTGAGCGCATCGCAAACCAGCTAACAGGAATCAGCTTAGGCGGAGTTGGGGTATAGGTGAGCAGCAGCTTCAGATATTCTTTTTGAGTGGGCAGCTGATCGTCTACGAGGTTAATAGTCTGGCCGACAGCGGTGGGTGCGTTGAGAGTCGCCGCGATCGCCTCAGCGCAGTTTTCTACGTAGGCCATCGGTAGGGTCGCCTTGCCGCCGATTTTGAGCCAGCGATCGCCGCCAACCTCAGCGCCTACTAGCGCGTGCCAAAGATTGTTGCGACCATAGATCATACCGGGCCGCAAAATCGTCACGTCGCCCTCAAATGCCCGATACAGCTTCTCCTGAATCAGTTTTGTCTGAGCATACTCATCGCGGTTTTGCGGAGCAGGCTCAATGGGGGCATTTTCATCAAGCAGCTGATGCGGTTTCATCCCCAGATAGTCGTATACAGAGAATGTACTAATCGCGACTAGCTGCTGAACGCCCGCTTCTTTCATCGCCCAGAGCAAGTTTTCGGTAGCTATTACCGTGCCCGCGAACTGATCGTAAAAGTCACCCGACTTCACTGCCGCTAAATGAATCACCGCGTCCGCGCCTGCGACGGCATCGACTAACCCTCGACGCTGACGCAAATCCTGGCGAATAAGGGTGACATCGGGATGCGCATGCCAGCTAATGTCTTCGACAGTGGTTTTGGCGCGAATATTGGCTAACACCTCATGACCCGCCCGCAGCACAGCAGCAACGACATACTGCCCCACGAAACCAGCCGCGCCTGTAATGAATACCTTCTTCTTCATAGCCGGTTCTCCTGTGCAAGTAGCGCTTCCACTAGCTGGCTCGTACGAGCCATATCTTTGTACTCAATCGGTGGCGCTTGGCCAACGCTGAGGGCGTTGTAAGTCTCTCCTAGCAGATAGTGCAGTCCTTCATAAGGCGTTTTTTGCATGATTTTGTTGCGGAAGTTGCGGGCACTCGCACTCATCAGCTCCCAGCCATTTGCAAAATGATTCACCAGCGGTGACAGCTGTTTGCCGCCACTGCGCGGAACGACACAGCGTAGGTAGGGCTGAAATAAATCCGTTTCTGCGTAGCCGCGATCACCTCGAACGGTAATTGCAAAGCAGTCGGGCGCAGTGTAGCTACTAAAGCGAATACGACCGTGCGCTTTGCCGCTGATGATCAGCGCATCTAAATCATCATATTTAAACAGCTCGCCGCCGCCGTGATTGCTCCAAGCTGCCGAGACCCGATCAAAGCCTGCCTTCGAATCATTTTGTGAATCACTTTGGGGCAAAAAGGACAGCAGCAGGTAGCTCAGATGAGTAATAAAGTCGTGAATCACCCCAGCGGGCATTTTGTGAATGGGGCTAGGCAAATTTTCATCGGCATACCGACCGCCGCTCCGCAAATCTAGCGCCATCCGAATTTCCACCTCCTGCACCTCACCCAATGTGCCATCTGCCACTAGCGCCTGAATTGCGCGCACAGGCGCATTGAAGCGATAGTTGTGGTCTTCCATTAGGAAGCGATCGCACTCGCGAGAAATCTGCCACAGCGTCTTAAAATCATCAAAAGTCGGTGCCACTGGCTTCTCGCAAATCACATGAGCCCCGGCCCGCAGACAGTCCGTGGCAATCGGCATATGTGTTTGCGGTGGCGTCAAGATGTGAACGACATCGGGTTTTGCTTCCGCCAGCATTTGAGCATAATTTGTATAGGCAGCCGTTGCTTGAAACGTTTCTACTGCATAATCCGCAGCGGCAGGCGAAAGATCGCAGACGCCAACAACCTCCGCTCGCTCAGACCCTTGCAAAAAAGAGAGGTGCTGCTTTGAGATCATTCCGGTGCCGATAACGGCAGATTTAAGCACTGCTGTCATAAAAGTTTTGCCCCCTTGTACTGAGCAAGCCTGTATCACGCAAGTTCACAACTTGCAGGTCACTTCACTATTCACACAACACAAGAAGAGACGAACAAAAGAATAGTTCCGAATACATTGAATTTTCACAGATCATTTTTTTACAGTGAGCCTGTAAGTACTACCAAAGCGCAGATAGAAGCGATCGCCATGCGAGCTGATCGCCATCAGTTTGGGATAGCTTTATGAAAGCTTGATCAGGCTTTAACGATACCTTCATCAGTCAGCCGCTATTTCATTAACGTATCAATTGGAACTTTGCTTGGAACTTTGCGAAGATAAAGCAGACTTTCATTTATATGCAGTGACACCGTCGCCTCACCTTCCGACTGACACATCTATGGGACTCGAAAGCATCCGACTGCTTATCGTGGTTGAGAATACAGACTATCGTGAGCATCTGGTCGGTATCTCGATACCAGAAACGCTGCCAGAAACGTTGGCTAACCGAGTCAGCCCGACAGATTTTCATATTTTGAGCTCAGCTGCGCGCTGGAGTGAACAAGTTCAAGAAGTGGCTATCTTTTCAGGCTACTCAGCAGAGTCCTACAGCGAGATCTCGCGTCTGGGCATTCGCCTAATGGGGAGTGGCTTGGGGAGCACTTCTGGGGAGCTAGCAAGCGGCCGCGATAAAGTTCGTTTGGTGGCTGATTTTTGTCCGACTCATATCGTTATGTGTACGCCTATATACGCCGTTTTGCGCTGGGCAACGCGTAACCAAATTCCCAGCGTTGTCCTCCTTTCCAACTGGCAAGAGCCGTTAGGCTGGTTTCAGCGATGGCAGCACGGGCGCCTGGTCAAACAGCTTAATCACGACAGCGTAAGTTGGGTTGGCAACCACGGTATCGATGCTTGCAAAATCCTAGAGTCCAGCGGTGTCCAAGCCCAGAAAATTATTCCCTGGCAGTGGCCGCAACCTCAGCGGCTAAGCCAATACATTCTCCCTAAGCAAATTCGCTGCGAACAGAGCACTATCGATCTGATCTACGCTGGGCCAATCACTCATCAGGCAGGCATCAGTGATTTGCTTGTAGCCGCTAGCCAAATCAGACAAAGAAGTACCGCTGCGCTGTCTCTTCAAATTGTCAGTGACCAGGTAGCCCCAGAACCAACCAGCCAAGACAGCATAGAGAAAACACTTAAGTCATTTCAAAAGCAGGCACAACAGCTCGGCATAGCCGAAGATGTCTCATTTTCGTCAGCCTTATCAGACGAGCGGCTGATTGAGCAGATGAGAGATGCAGATCTCGTGATTATTCCGAGTCTCAATCACGATGTGTCTACTCATGATCTACCCACTGATGATCGACCTACTTGTGCTCTTCCCTTGGAGCCACCGTCTAGCTTGTATATGGCGATGGCAGCTCGCACACCAATCATCGCCTCCGACCATCCGCACTTTAGAGAACATTTATCTCATGGGGTCAATGCGATGATTTTTCCAGCAGGCAATGCTCGCTCCCTTGCTCATCGCATTGAACGAATTATGGGCCAGCCTCAGCTTTACACACAGCTATCGGAAGCTTCAGAAACCGCGCTCAATACGATCAAGGTCCCGGCTCGTTGGTCAGAGTTGATTGAGCGATGGCTTGAGGCTAGCGGAGAAAATGCGCAGTGGTTATGCAACTGTGCATTTTCTTCAGGCCGCTATCAAAGTCTATTATCTTCGCAAAAGCCTGCTACATCGCTTGTACGCTCTGCTTAACTTTCCCTGGCTCACCCTATAGAGAAATCGCTCAAAAATTGTGGACAGTATCACACCCGCTCTGAGGCCATCAGCGATTCAAAGCGATCGCCATCAAACCCGAATTGCCTTTTTTGAGAGGGGCTACAGCATTGTTTGTATCTTGTTTTTTGGTGACGGAATCGGCACCTTGGTGAACGAAAATGAGCTGATTGTCAAGCTGCTGCGCTACACCATCGTGCTGGTTGCTATCTTCCTCATGAGTGCTCGCTGGCGAACTACTCTTAGAACCCTTTCTAAAGGAGGCTCGCTGTGGCTTGTTGTCGGGCTGATGTTTGCCTCATTTGCTTGGTCAGTGTCTCCCACTTACACTTCAGAGAGTTTGCGAGGTGAGGTTTTACCCATGACCGCCTTTGCGACTTACTTTGCCTCCCGCTTTAATATGCGTGAGCAAATGAGACTGATCGCTGCAGCATTGACTATTGGTGCATTGCTGTCTTTGTTTTATGCCGTAGCTGTACCGTCAATTGGTCGTCATGTTGGCGACAAATTTGATGGGGCATGGAAAGGCATTTACTCTCAAAAAAATGTCTTCTCGAGCACGATGGCTCTGACGATGCTGGTTTTCTTCATTTTGGGTCTTGCCAACAAGAACGTTCAAGAACGTCTCCTAGCCCAAGTCGGCTTGCTGTTTTCGATCTGCTTAATTTTGCTATCGACGTCTGTTTCAGGGCTCGTTGTATTTGTTGCGCTGATAGTGATTGTGACAGGCTCTCGTTTGTTTCGCTGGCAAGGTCGTCGAAGCGTACTGCTTTTAGATTTGGGTGGGCTTGTTGTGCTTGTGGTCGGGACGTTTCTATCGGTCACTTGGCAAACGATTGTCATTGGGCTTGGCAAAGACCCAACGCTGTCAGCTCGCACAGATATTTGGGCGGGCTCTATCGAAAAAATCATGCAGCGGCCACTGTTAGGCTATGGACGGGCTGCTTTTTGGGTGCCGGATAACATGGACGCCTATGAAGTTGGAGCGCGGACGGTCAGAGGATTTGTGCCTGCCCACGCTCACAACGGCTATATAGATGTGGCTTTAGAACTTGGACTAATAGGGCTCGGGCTGTTTATGCTCGGATTTATTATCAGTTTCGCAATGGCACTGCGCCGTGCCTATAGAGCCACCGAGCCTGAAGATATATGGCCTTTTGCTTTTCTGGCTTTGATAACGCTTTACAACTTGACAGAATCGCTGCTGATGCTGCGCTCCTCTGCTTA